>JAETTH010000110.1 GCA_021769225.1 Erysipelotrichaceae bacterium | reverse complement strand
GGGGAAGAGTGGGATGAAAGAACCAGTCATAAACTCTGATATGGCAGGGAGGACAGCGTGTCCGCCCGGGGCCAATTCTGCCCTGTGGACATCATTTTTATACACTCGAGACATGTGGAAACGGTTGCGTTGCTCGTGCGGAAACCTTGATTCCAGGCGGATTTGCGGGATTATTTGGGGAAAATGGAGTTGTGTTTTTGTCGAGGGTAAGATGGATAAGTTTTCGTAGATAAGGGGACGGGGTTAACGCCGGATAGTTTGAAAATGAGGGTTTCGTTGGGCAAAAGATACAATCCGGCAAAACCTATACCATTTAGCAAAACGTGAATATCTCGGCATAACGCCTTATTAAAGCAATTAGAGAGGGACAGATAAGGGATAATAATTAGTAAGGTAAGGATACATGAGGATGGCAGTAGAAGGGAAGTGACGTATATGGAAAATCTTCGATATTACCAAAAAGAGGCGGTTGAAAATATATATGAATTTTTCAAATCTGATAAATGTAAAGCCAAAATGTATATATCAACAGGGCTTGGTAAAACGGTAATTATTGCGGCTGCAATACAAACAATATTAAAAAATAATAATGCATCTATACTAATTCTGTCATCTAGGTCTATGCTGTGTGAGCAGATAGAAACTGTAGTATTTCAAATGATTGAAGATGTGAGTATAGCAACACATGTACATGAACTAAAAGAACAAAAAATTCTAATTACGACATATCAAGATGTTATTAAAAACAGATTGAACTTTAGCCGATTTAATTTTATGATTTGTGATGAGGCTCAATTTTTAAAAAAGGAAAGTTGCCTTGAACTGTTGAATATAGAACATATAAAGGCTTTGGGTGTGCTGCAAAATTTAGAATCATCTAAAGATTGGTTTTATGATGCAGAATGTTTATATACATATACGACCAAAGATGCAATAAAAGATAGTTATAATGAAGATATAACTGAAAGAGAATTTATAGAGCGTTTTTTAATAAAATTATTAGATTATCAAGGATATAAAAATATTTTAAGAGAAGTAAAAATATCCAACGAGCCTAAAAGTAGTATGCGAGCAGATATAGTTGCTGAAAAAGATAAAAAAATAGTTATAGAAGTGAAGTCTTACAGAAGTTTATACAATTCAAAGGTTATTCTTAATAATGCTTTAAAGCAAATTTTGCAATATAAACAGATTATGCTTTCTAATAATCTAGCTGAAGAAATCTCTTTTGTTATTGTCATGCCATGCGAAATCGATGAAGATTCACAAAGAGAAATTTTTGATAGATTCGATGTGGAAATATGGGATATAGGTAATTTGATATATTTATGTGAGGAAAACAGGGCTCTAATGCAATTATTGACAAGTTGCATTCCATACTCCACTTTGGAAGTAGAAGCAAAAAGACCAATAAATATAAAAGTAGAAACAAATGACATTACAATAGATGAAGAGACAATATCTTATGTAGAAGTTTTTCAAGAGAAGCTGGAAAAATGTAAATCGGGTAGGTTGGATAATGCAGATAAGAAGTATGAAAAAATTTGCACAGAAATAATAAAATATCTATTTGACACAGAGTTTTTTAAAATTTCAGAACAGCATAAAACAGATGATGAGATGTTCCGTATGGATTTGTTGTGCTCGTTAAAAGGGACAACGGAGTTTTGGAAATTTCTTATAACATTTTATCATACAAAATTTGTTGTTTTTGAATATAAAAATTACTCGGATTATATTTCACAAAACTTAATATATATTACAGAAAAATACTTATTCCCTGTCGCGCTAAGGAATGTGGCTTTCATTATTTCACGAAAGGGGTTTGATTTAAATGCCCAGAAGGCAACTTTTGGGTGTTTAAAAGAAAGTGCAAAATTAATTATTAGCTTGGATGATAATGATTTAATAAAAATGATATATATGAAGGAAAATGGTGAGGAACCATCGGATTACCTTTTAGATAAAGTTGAACAAATATTGATGTCGG
>JAETTH010000109.1 GCA_021769225.1 Erysipelotrichaceae bacterium | reverse complement strand
GCAACACACTTTCCTTTTTCCGTTTTTTCTTCATCCCGTATGGATATATCTGCCTCAAGGACATCCATAATCTTTTGATATGTAATAATGCTGGGTCTTTTAATATCGGCTTCTATCTTATTCAAATGCGAACGACTGATACTTGCTCTTTCTGCCAGTTCTTCACGGGATATTCCTCGTTCAGTACGCAACACCCTAATTATTTCTCCTATATTGGTATCTCCAATGTGCATCCTCATTACCTCCTGGTGTGCTTTATTATATAAATCAAAAATGCATCTGCATAGTGACTACCAGTGACATTTTTTTCAAATGTTTCTAATTCAGAATTTCCAACATTTTTGAATAGTTTTTACACCAATTTATAACACATTTCTACATAATTATAGTTTTATTATAAAAAGATAAACGTCCTTGATTGATTGCTCAAACTTGGACGTTTTATCTCTTTCAATATCTTAATTATATCTTACAATTTGTTGATAAAATAATATTAGTTTCAAATTCTATATCTGTATAACTATAATTTATATTTCCACAATATTTATTCGCCAAATCACTCAAAATACTCATTCCCAATCCTGTATGTCCCTCCTTAGTGGAAACTAATCTGTTATCTGTTTTTTTGGGTGTCTGGCTCATAGTATTAGTCATTTTAATAATAACATAGTCCTTAAATTTATGAATTCTTAATAAAATTCTACTTGTGTTTTGCTTATCCTTTTTACAGGCTTCAATTGCATTATCCAACAAATTGGCAAATAAAGCTGTCACATCTGTTTTCTCCATAAAATCAAATACAATATCCTGCATATTAATATCCAGTTCTATATTATCATGCTTACATATCTGTATTTTATCCCATAAAATCGCACATACAATTTTATCAGAACACTGAAACTGTCTTTGAATATCTTCTATTTCTTCTAATAATCTATCAGTATATTCTTTTTGCATTGTTTTCTCTTTTTCACTCATATTAGAAATCACTTGCAAATGTTTCTTCATATCATGCAACAATTTCTGTGAATCTATAAAACGTTCTTGCAAACTCTCATGATAATTTACTAATAATTCTCTTTGCTGCATTAAAAGTTGTGTCTTTTTTTCTAACTCAAAATTTTGCGATACTTTTTCGAATAAATAAAGCACTCCAATATCAACAGCTACGAAACATATGCAAAAAGTTAATATAATAACATTATTGTCAATATCTGGTTCTCTTGGTAAGAGATATAAAAGCAAAGAGAATTCAAATACAAGCAAAAATATCATATAAGCTTGTAAACTTGCCGACATATTGCTAATTTTACGTTTTCTCAACATATAGCTAAAAGTATGACACGTACAAAGAATCGCCAGCCCATTAGCAATACCAGATACACAGAAAAACTTCGGATCTTGCAAAACAATATAGGCACTACTTTGTGTTAATGTTGAAAATATTGTTGTAACAATCAAATCAACTATCGAAACATAAATTACTATCATAACAGAATTTACAATAACATCTCTTCTTTCCGTATAATACAATAATAGTGAAACTAAACACAAAACAAATAACGAATAAACTATGTTTAATAAGGGATATCCTAATTGCGCTTCTGATACATTTAATATGGTGTTAAGTAGCACAAATAAACAATATAACCACTTTCTTTCATTGTATTTCCGTTCATATAAATCATCCAATATTTCCAAATAAACAAATCCTGTTATTAAACAGGAAAATGTCAATCCTAATATATATATCATAAAGAATACCTCTTCTATATTTGATCAAATGTTGATTGTAAAAAATCAATAAAGATACTTTTAAATTCTACAGCTCGCTTCTGAGCTAATGGTATTATATCAACATTCTCCATGTAAATATCGAACCCCTTAATTGATTTAATATGTAGCATATTAACAATAAAACTTTTATGTGGAGATCCAAAATTATATTTCTCTAATTTTTCTAATAATTCTTTCAATTTATATGTAGCAGTA
>JAETTH010000108.1 GCA_021769225.1 Erysipelotrichaceae bacterium | reverse complement strand
TATAATTATCCGATAATGCCCTGATGGGAGTTCACCATAAAACGAAGAAATATCATATGCTAACCTCAATCTTTCTGATGGTTTTATAATAACATCATCTTCATTGTTTTTTGACGGGTCAGAAAGTTGAGTTAATTGATACCATACATCTGATTGTTCTGCTTCGATTTCAAAATAAGATTTTGAACAATGGTATTCTTTATCAGAGTTGTTCTCGATAAAAAATGTCGCATTCTCTAAGTTAAAATCCCATTTTTTATCTAATGTAATTTCAACATCTGATAAAGAATTGATTTCTTCTTCATTTCCATAAGGCGAAACCTCGTAATATTCTTTAAAATTTTGTGGGAATACATTTTCCTCATTTTGTGATGAATTGCACCCAGATAAAATGCTTACGGCTATTACTAAAATTATGCAGATACATTTTTTCATTTTTAAAACCTCCTCGATAAATGTTTAGTCCAATTATATGGAGCAAATATCTATTTTTCATCAACATCTATGATTTTTATCCAAGCTGTAACACACGCTCCACCCTTATCATTATTCGCAATTTTCAATGTACCTCCATGCCTTTCACACAATATTTTACAAATATTTAATCCTAGACCTAAATGTTCAGTCGTAGTGTCTTGCGACGATTTGTAAAACGGTAATGTCACACGCTCTATATCACTATCCTTAAAACCGCAGCCATCATCGGAGACGGAAATCAATAAATATTGTTTTTTCATACTAATGTCAATATCTATCATTGAATTGGCATATCTAATACTATTAGATAATAAATTTTCATAAATCTGTACAACAATATCAAGATTGATAAATAGGTTTTCGTTATTATTACAGCTTGTCTTAATAGAGTATTTTATGTCTGTACAAAGCAGTTCTGTTGTATCTGACAAAGCTTTTAATAGTAAGTTAAAGTTTATGGTCTCTTTTTCGATTTCTATATCTTCTAATCGGTATAGATTCGTCATGGCATTAACGTATTTTTCAAGTCGTTCCACATTCTTACGCATTGTTGATAATTCATCAATTACCTCTTGTTGGGAAACTAATCCTTTTGGAATAAATGATAACAACATTGTAGTATGCCCTTTAAGTAGTGTTAAGGGAGTACGCAAATCATGCGAAAAAGCAGCATTTAATCGTCTTTGTTCAGCAAACTGTCGTATCATTTTTTGATTGTTTTGATATAAACAATTTTTCATTTTTTCAAATGCAAGACACAGCTTACCCATTTCGTCTTTATAGGGGTAATACAGAGTAAAGTCCAATTCGTTGTTTTCAATTTTGCTATAAGCATTAGTTAGTAACTTTATCGGTCTCGCCAATTTTCGTTTTATAAAAATAGTTACGCAAAGTATCATACTGAATGAAAGAACAACAGGAATAGTGGCAATATTTATCATTCCTAAAGTAGTATCTACAATCCTATCTTGTTTGGTAAAGTTTGGTGAGACCTCAATATAAGAAACATGATTTGGATAAACGTATTCTTGTACCGGGCGTTCTTTTTGATAGTCTACAACAAAACTACATACTTTCTTTTGGCTTGCATTATATATTGTATACTCTGTCTGGTCATTATTGTATTTTGCTATAAATGAACCATTTTCAGGTATATCATATCTTGTTGTCATGTCCTCATATTTATAGTTAAGATTCATTCTATAATTATCAACAAGAGCAATGGCAGTAACACTTATAGTAATACCAACTACTAAAGAAATAAGTGCGTAAAGAATAAATGAAATTTTAATACTCCTGTTCTCAATATAGTATACTAATTTTTTTTCCCTTATTTTTTCCACTTATATCCGCACCCCCAAACAGTTTCTATATAAGGATTATCACTCATAGAAAGAAATTTTGTTCTTATCCGTCGTATATGTTCCGTAACAACAGAATTGTCACCGCAACCATCTAGCCCCCATACTTTTTCATAGATTGTTTCACGGTCGAAAACAATACCTTTGTTTTGTGAAAG
>JAETTH010000107.1 GCA_021769225.1 Erysipelotrichaceae bacterium | reverse complement strand
TAATTAGACATAAAAAATTTACTAATAAATGGAACGTAGTAAAATTCAATACAATATATAAAAAATCTACTGAAAAAAATGATTTAACATACGGTGAAGATAAAATTATTTCAGTAGCCAAAATGTATTTTAAACAAGAGAAAAACAAATCATCACAGGATTATTTAAAAACCTATAATGTATTTAAAATTGGAGATATTGCTTTTGAGGGAAATAGAAGTAAAGGATTTTCGCATGGAAGATTTGTCCAAAATACTATAGGCAACGGAATTGTATCACATGTTTTTGATGTATTTACCCCAATAAAGAAAGATAATTTGAAATATTGGAAATATGCGATTCATAATGAACATGTTATGAAGTATGTCTTAGTTAAATCAACAACCAAAGCCACAATGATGAATAGGCTGTTTGTCAAATCCTGTTGATGAATAGTTTTGAAAAAGAATCAAGCAACTAAAGAATAGTTGTTTGGTTCTTTTTGTTTGATGATATTTTCTTCTAGCCTGATTCTAATTAATAAATGTCTAAAATTACTGTATCCGTAAGCAGTTCGTTCAATTTGCTTAATCTTGCGATTGACACCTTCAAGACAGCCGTTGGAGTAGCTGGAGGAGATACCATTTAGAATGCCAGTATAATTGTGCTTAAAGGTTAGTAATGTTTGATGCATTTGCTTGCCTACAGCTTGTTTTGAGTGAAGCAGATGAATAATCTGCTTTTCATCTTTGTTTTTGATAGCAGTCCTAAAGTCCTGCATAACCCAATATGTGTTTTCGAGATCTTTATTACAGTCTAGGCCGTCTAAAACAACATGCTCTTGAGTCAAATAGTCTTTAAAATGCCAGTCATAGTAAGGCGTCTGTTTATTGAGCTTGTCATATTTCATGAGATAGAGCTTCCAGGTAGATTTTAAGAGCTTGTATTCACGGCTTTGTTTCTTAAATTGTTTCATAGTCTGAACACGCAAGCTGTTAAAAGATCTGGTGAGCATTTGAACCATGTGGAAACGATCAATGACAATCTGGGCATTTGGAAAAAGCTCTCTAGCAACGATTGGATAATAGCAGTTAAGATCCATGGTGACTGTCTTAACCATAGCCCGAGCTTTAGGAGTAAACTTATAAAAGTAGTGCAAGATTTCAGGCTTAAAACGTGTTCTAAGGATTTGGACTACTTGATGAGAATCGCCATCTAAACAGATAAAGTGCAGCTTCTTGCCAACGCCTTTAAATTCATCAAAAGCTAAATGCTCAGGAAGCTGATCTAAATCATCGTAGAACTTAGAAGAACAAGATTCTAAGACTCTTTGAACCGTATTAACTGATAGGTTATGCTCACGAGCAATACTGGTCATAGAGCGATCTTCTGTAAGAGCAGCTAAGACCTTACGTTTAGATGCATTAGAAATGTGGCAATATTTATTAACAAGGTTAGACTGAGCCATAGATCTTTTAAGGCAGTCATTGCAAAGAACACGCTGCTTTTTAAGTCGGATAGTAACAGGATGGCTAGCATCAGCAGTAATAAAGCGCACGTTAGAAGTATAGTGACCATTATGCTTAAGATTATTGGAATGGCAGTAAGGACAAGCAGGCTGAATAAGCTCGGCTTGATAAACGCTATGATATTTGCCGTTAATATATTTTTTAAAATAATCAGAAAAAACAATATTAGGGTCTTCAATATTGAGATGAAATTTAATACAATCATTGTTAGAGGACATAAGCAATCACCTTTATTCTTTAGAGTGGAATCAGAAGATTTAATGCAGTGAGGCTTATGGCCTCTTTCTTTATGCAATAAAAAAATCCTGTCGATAGAATATCATAGATATCCATCAACAGGATTTATTATAGAGCCGTTTTAATATGACTCATCTTTTTTGCTATAAATATAATTTATTCTAGTATGAAAAAACTGTAAATTTTCTCAAAATTATCTTTTCCTATAATAAATTTGAAAAGTAATCTTAGTGAAAAGCCAAGCTATAGCATAA
>JAETTH010000106.1 GCA_021769225.1 Erysipelotrichaceae bacterium | reverse complement strand
ATAAGATACCCCTTTCAATTGGTTAAATTTTTGTTACTAAAATTATTTTAACACAATTTTGATTGGGTATCTTATTTTTTATTTAATTAATTTTCCCGAATTTATTTTACACTAACGAATAGTTATTATTTTAAATATTCATCAATCTTTTCTAATGCATACCTAACTAAAATATTATATATTGCTTCATTACTAGAATTTTCTTTTGTTTTGGTTATTACAGTGTAATCTTTACCATCAATGATATAGACCTCTTTTTCTTCTTCCATACAATTCACTCCCAATTAAAATTATTACTAATATAACCTATATTAGATAAAGTCTTTTAATTGTTGTTATTCAATTATAGATTTTTAGAGATTTTCTTGTCTCTATATAAATAGGCGAAATGAATCATGCTCTTTTCCCAAAGATATTAAAAATATTTTTTCATACGAAAAAAGAAAGTAATTTATTTTTACTTTCTTTATCATTAACTTTAGCAGTAAACCCCCAGCTATGCTGGGGGCATCAGAAAACTTCTAGTTTTGCACAGAGTAACAAAAGTCCCACCCGAACATGGTATAATATCTAAAGTTTGACAGCTAAAATATTAAATCATGAAAGGAGTGGGTTGTATGAAAAGTTCATACACAGATAGTTTAGCACACACAACATGGGAATGCAAGTATCATATAGTGTTTGCACCAAAGTTCAGAAGAAGAGAAATATATGGAAAATTGAAACAAGAAATAGGAATGATATTGAGAGAATTATGTAGAAGGAAAGAAGTAGAGATAATAAATGCAGAAGCATGTCCAGACCATATACATATGTATGTAAGTATACCACCGAAAATGAGTATATCATCATTCATGGGATATTTGAAGGGAAAAAGTACATTGATAATATTTGAAAGACATGCAAATCTAAAATATAAATACGGCAATAGAGTATTTGAGTGTAGAGGATATTACGTAAGTACGGTAGGAAATAACAAGCATGCGGTATATAGATATGTGGAAAATCAGTTGAAAGAAGATATGATGTCAGATCAGATAACAATAAAAGAATATAAAGACCCTTTTAAAGGGTTGTAAGTAATAAAAACGCAAGCGAAAGTAGCGTAGCTGTCAAACTGGGACCGCTTAAGCGGTGGCTTGTAACAAGGCCTTATAGGCCGATATGAAAATCCCCCAGTTATACTGGGGGATAATTATAATACTTTTTCCTTTTTATTTAATATCATAAATACTTCTAACTCTTTTATTATCAAAATTCTATATTGTAGTAAATATTATCCTTTTCCATAAAATATTTTTAATATTTCTTCATAAGATGGAAACTTTAATTTTTCTATTTAATATTTTATTTTAAATCTTTTAATATATTTTCGTTATTTGTAAATTTTTTAAGCCATTTATTTAAATCTTTTTGTTTTTTAAAAATTAAAACTTTATCCTTTGGAATATCTTTTAGATAATCTAAAATTATAGGTCTTTTCTTTTTGTTATATGTAGCAACATATTTTATAAAAGTAAAATCTAAACGTTCTTTGCAACCAGGTATTTCCGGTCTTTCGCAATTACGCATTTGAAAATATCTTTTAAAAATACCTTTTAAGTGCATAAATGTTGAGTAATTTAACCAAATTATCAAATCAGCTTTATCAAAACGTTCTTTAAGTGTTTTATTGTAATTGCCATCAATTATCCATTTATCTTCTAAAGCTTTATTAGATATTATTTTATCTCTTTCTTCTTTATTAATCTCTACCCAGTTTTCCTTATAATTAATAGCATCTAAATGTATTGCTGGAAGATTTAATTCTTTTGATAAAATATTACATAACGTACTTTTTCCACTACCAGATCCACCAACAATAGAAATTCGATTATATAGCACTATTTTCTCCTAACTCATTATAATTGTAAGTGTAAAATAAATGTAGGCAAAAGATAAAAAAATTTTGTCTACATTTTTAAAATTAAATATTGAAAAAACATAGATAATCCAATACAATGTGAATTGACAACCTACAC
>JAETTH010000105.1 GCA_021769225.1 Erysipelotrichaceae bacterium | reverse complement strand
TGTTGTATATAGAAAGTAATCACCTAAATCGGCACGGAAAATTCCTTTTAAAATATCAACTGTTTCATTTTCAGAGATATTCACACTACTTTTAAACCCAAAAATATTATTATCAAAGTTATAATATGGAGTTCCTTCGTATGATAAAAATTTCTCCCACTTAATATTTACACTTTCAGAAATATAAGGTTTCCAACAATATACATAATTCCCAATATTTGATCCAGGAACAATAATCTTCTCACGATTTTCAACGAGTTCATAGGTAAAAAATTGGCACTGTCCCATTAATATTACATTCATATAAAACTCCTTACATACTATAGAAGTGTTTTCTTAATTTTTTTCTCATGGTATTTCTAATGTTATAAACAGTAGTATGAGAACACCCTAATACTTCTCCAATATCATTTTGGGTTTTTCCTTCGTACAATAAATATAGTACTTCTTTCTCTCTATCATTTAGATTTTTAATTGCATTTTTTACATTATTTTCTAATGTCAATTTCTGGCAAATCTCATGTTCCATATTTATACTTGAAATAATACAATCTCCTAATGTGATTTCAATACCATCTTTAGGTTCATATAATCCTTTATCCAATGACAACTTTATACGATTGATTATATTTCCGTTTGTTTTTTGATGACGAATTTCATTTACACATGCGTTATGCATACAACTATAAGCATAAGTTGAAAAAGAGATATTTTGAGTTTTATTATATTTCATTACAGCGTTGCATAATGCAATGGCAGCAATGTCATAAAACTCTTCTTTGTCGTAATTGTTTTTGCTTAAGAAATAGTAAATTAACGAATGATTTTTTTCTACAATTTCTCTCTGTTCTTCCGTCATACACATAACGTATTTCCTCCAAAATCTAGTTTTTTAACTCAATCAAATAACGTATTGTACACTGATCTTCTTTATACACGATAATTTCATCGTTCTTTAGCATCGTACCAGCATGAGCATGTAAACAAGTTGCACCAGGTAGAACTTTTTGTAGCTCTTTAAAATTGAAATTATAATACTTCTTGTCGAATGCATACACATCATATGGTATTCCATAAGCTACTTCCATTAATGCCATAAATCCTGTTTTTGCAGAACCTTTGGCCCAATAACTACCTTGTAAACTTGTATACCCTAAAGACTTCTTGGCGTTTGGAGCATAATACAAACCGTATCCAAACATTTTTCCTGTAATAACGGCGTTTGTTGGTCTTAATACTAATCCGGTATTAATAATTGACCACCAGTTTTCATTTCTACTCCCATGAAACAATAATCGTGTATCTAATATATTATTCTCTTTTACAAACTGTGAAAATTTTTGATCAGTTTTTAGATTTGTTACCTTCCATGCATTTTGAAATTGGTTGGAACACAACCCTAGACATTTCTTAATTGTGATAATATCTTTTTCGTTACATTCTTCAAATACAAGACCTAGGCTATCAAGAATTGTTTTATCAGAACATTTTACATCATTTGATTGCTCAATTACTTCTTTTTGATGTACTTGCCCTTTCATTACATCTAATAAATCTTGTTCTTTTTGGATAATTTTAGAGAAATCTAATTTAGAACTTGCAAGATGATCTTTTACATTTCCCATTTTCCTAGGAATCACAGTAAATAAATTTAATAGAGATTTGTTAAATGAATCTAAATCTGTTATTTTTAAAAGCCCTTCAATACACTCCTGTGCTTCGTTGACCATTGCTTGTGTTACTTTGTCAGAAGAAATGTTGTAATTTTGGATAATGGTCTGCTTTGCCATTTTTTGTAAACGTTCTACAATTTCAGCAATAACACGATTTTCAATTTCCTTAAAACCCGTATTTTTCTTTTCTTCAATAATTAAATCCGAAACTAAATCTGTCTGGTCAACATATCCTTTGCGAATTTTTTCTCTGTATTTTGATTCCCATTGACTCATAGGATATTCACGGCGTTGTGGACTGCTGCCTACACGTCCGTATTCAGCGGTCCAACTATCGCCATGTGGGATTTGTTTATAATACTTATTATTATTCGCAGATGCCGTGACC
>JAETTH010000016.1 GCA_021769225.1 Erysipelotrichaceae bacterium | reverse complement strand
ACACAAAAAACTAGAAAAAAGCAATACTTTGAGTTAAAATATTGCTTTTAGAACTGCATTTAGTCATACAAATTGCACTTACTTTACAGAATTGCATTTAACTTTTCACTTGACGACTTTCTACTATTTTTCATTTTTCCATCCTTTAAACCTCTATAGAAATTTTTCTTTTGTTATGATATGATAGATGAAATGAAAATAAGAGTTATAAGTTAGGAAATAAATTTTATGAAATTAGAAGAAGCACATCAAAAATTAAAACAAATTGAAAATATTCCTTTTGGTCTATTATTTACAGCAAAGGAATTAGAATATATGAAAACAAATAAAGGAAGAACAGGACAACTTTTAGAATTTGCTTTAGGTCTTCATCTTTCTAATACTAATTTAGATTTTTCAGACGGAGAATTAAAAACCAACAAATGTGATAAATTGGGAAATCCAAAAGAAACCATTTTTATTACTCAAATTTGTACTTGTATTGATGACTTATTTTTAAAAAAGCATTTTCAAGAAATGAATCTCTATGAAAAAATACACAACATTTTATATGTTCCAGTTATGAAAGAAGGTAGACCAGAGAGCTGGATGTTCTTACCTTCTGTTCACATTGACTTAGAAGATCCGAAATTTATCGGAATTCGTAAGCAATTAGAAGATGACTATTATAATATCTGTGATCAATTAGAAGAGAAAGTACTAACCAGTCTAGATGGGTTTATTGGCACTTCTAATGGGAAATATATTCAAATTCGTTGTAAAGATTTTAAAAATGAAGATGGGAATTATAGCCCTATTTATTCTGAACTTTATGGTCGTTATGTTTCAAATAAAAATCATGCCTTTTATTTTAAGAAACAGTTTATTAAAGATATTCGCTTTTATGCATAAAGAAACCAAGCCTTATTACTTGGCTTGGTTTTTGTTACCTATTGATAATCAATTGAAACAGTTGCTGCTTTTTCAGGACCGACAAAGCTAAGTCTGATTTTAGGTTTTAACTCTCTTCCCCTAATTTTTCTTTTCCATCTGTCATCATTGACAATAAAGAAAACCTTTTCTTGGGCTTTTTCAACCCATTCTTGGTTTTTTTCGAGAAGAACCTGTTCATCAAAGCTTTTTATCAGTTCTGGTGTTATAGCCCTTATGAAATGTTGTTTAGATGTTACTTTATCATAAGGCTGAATCCGTTCCAAAATTGCTATCATTTGCATATAAGTAACCTCCTTATTTTGTTATAAAATATATTATATCACTTTTTCCCAAAATAAGGAAGCTATTGGTGAATACTATAATATATAATAGTAAAAAGAGCTCCCTAATTTAAAGAAAGCTCTTCTATTTTTAATATTCTTCATCATATTCTGAAATTCTACGATACATATCTGCATCTGGTCTTGACATATCTTCACTTACTTCTTTTGGTAGATATGTACGAATATCTGCTACAATTTTACAATAGTTAATTGCTTCTTCATAATCTTCATCGATAATTTTATGTACAATCATTTGCTGTGCCTTCTGGCAAGCAGGTACTTTTAAAGTAACACTTAGTTCATAGAACCAACGCATTTCTTTTAAGATTTCGACTCTTTCTTCATCGGTAAGACTAGTAGAATCTATAAATTTATATAACATATATGACATGTTTTTAGCATAGGTATATCGATAAAAACGAATTTGATGATGCGCTTTAAAATTCTCATAAATTGCTCGATAGGCGATATTAATTCCTTTAAAATATTTACGATTTCTTGAGAAAGATACAGATGTTGACACAGTTGCAGATGCTTTATTTCTTTGACGATAGCAGTAGGTTACTTTTGGGATATAGTAGACATTACTAGATTCCATAAAGCAGTAAGTAACAAAATAGGCATCTTCTGCTGGTACTCCTTCTAGGAATTTGATATTGTGACTAGTGACAAAGTCTTTTCGAAAGATTTTATTACAAGCTGATCCATTTAAGATAAAGAAGGATTTGGTATAATCTGTGATACTTAATTTAAATTCTTGATACTTTTCTAAATTAAAAATTGGTTTTTCCCATAGTGTTCCATCTTCATCTGTATTAATATAGTTTGAAATAATAAAATCCGCATTTTTCTCTTCAATTGCATGATATAATGTTTCACAAGCATCTTCTGGTAGGAAATCATCACTGTCTGCAAACATAAGGTATTTTCCTTGTGCTAAACTAATTCCTTTGTTTCTTGCCTTTCCTGCAATTCCACTATTTTGCTCTAAACTTATGGAAATAACATTTTCATATTTTGCTGCATATTCATCCATCATTTGTTTACTTCTATCAGTTGAACAATCATCAACCATAATTACTTGAATATTTTCAAATCCGATTGTCTGCTTTTTTACAGATTCAAATAATTCATTTAGATATTTTTCTGCATTATATACAGGAACTGTTAATGTTATCTTATACATTTTCTTCTCCTCTTTTTCTATGTTCTAAAAACTCCCTCTTTTACTTTCCTATCTTATCATAAATTGTAAAATATTTCAAATTAATATTCTCTTAAGATTGTAAATTCTTTGTGTTTTTTGTTATCTTTCTTTATTTATTCATAAAGAAAGAAGAACCTCTATTTTTCTATCAAACCACTAAATGCAATTGTAAGTTGTCGAGATAATTATAATATAAAAGGTATATAGTTTTTATTATCTACCTTTTAATTTGCTATTAAATACTATTTTTTCAAAATTCTTTGTATATATAATTCGTATGGATTAGAATTTATATGCGTTGTTATATGAGCTATTCCTGGCATATCTTGTATGCTTTCTACTATTATTTGAATTTTTGTATCTGTCTTTATTTCAATAGCGGCTGGTATAGGATTATTCTGATTATTAAAACCATTTAATAAATTTTCATTTTCTCCTAAATTATTTTTGAATCTTTCCAATGCTTTTTCTTTTGAAACAAATTCAAGCTCTGTATTATCACTTTTTTCAATTATTTTGCTTTTAATATTTTCTATTTCTTGTTGTGTTATATCATCTTTTAAATATACTTCCATTGTAGAAGAAATTTCATTATAATTATTATATACTTGTATATTAAACAAAACCACAATCATTAAAATTATAAAAACTACTAATATTATTATATTTTTTTTCTTTATATTCTTCTTAATACTTTTAAAAAAATCAATTTCTTTGACTTGATTTTTTTCATCATTTTCCTTTTTTATTTCTTCTAAAATTTTTTTACATTTATCACATTTCTTTAAATGTTCTTCCACTAATTCTTTAGAAGTATTACTTAAAATACCATCATTATAGCTAAATAATAAATCTCCAACAATATCACACTCATTTTTCATTTTCTAATTCCTCCTTTAATTTTTGCTTACCACGAAAAAATACAACTCTTGCCCAATTGGATGTTTTATTCATAATTTCAGCAATTTCATTATATTCAAAATTGCCAAATATTCTTAAATACATTACATTTTTAGTATCTTCATCAAAATTTTGTAATTTTTTAAATAATTGTATCTTTTTTTCTTTATTCCAAAGATTTTCTTCTATTGTTTCTTCTATACATAATGTATTTTGTAATATATCTAATGGTATTTCTTTTTTTATTTTTTCTTTTTTTATTTTCTTATACCATATATATTTACTAATTTGACATAGCCAAGTCGATATTTTGCACTCACCTCTAAACTTATTTATATCTTTAACAGCTACTAAAAAAGTTTCTTGGACAATTTCTTCAGTTATATCTTCATTTCCTGTTAAGCAAAATACATATTTATAAACAATTTCACCATATTTTTTGTATAGTGTTTCCATATCCTGCATAACATTTTCCTCCTTTCACTTATTAGTATCTTTTATTATTATTTTGTTACAAAAATATTTGATTTTTTTATAATATCATATTAGTTATAAAGGCAGATAATTGTAAACTAATTATCTGCCTTACAAATTACTATTATTCTTACAAGCTACAAAATTGTAAGTTGTCGCTCTAATCCTTATTTATTAAATCTGTATAATATATAATTTCTTTACCTAGTTTTTTAGCATACTCTATTTCTAAATTTGTGCTATTTCCAATATAATTATTTACATTTATAACTAATATAGCATCAGATAATTCTATTCTTCTAAAATGTGCTTCTTTTAGTTTTATCAGTTGTTCTTCAGTTCTTTCAACATTCTCTAATATTGGATAAACAGGTGTGAGAATACAATGTCCTTCTAACGCCATTTTCTCTGCAATAATCATCATTTCTTTTTTAAATTTTAAACTTCCACATAATGTTATTATTTGCATTAAAATCCCTCCAAATTTTCATTGATTATTACTTTCTAAATTCTTTATCTAATTCTTTTTCTTCCTCTATATTTCTTTTCTCTTCATCAACATACTCTAAATATATTTTATCTTCAAAAGCTCCTTTTTTATCTGCCTTAGCTTTCATGATTTTATATACTTCTTCCATTTTATACCCTTTCAATTTCATTATTGCATTTATAACTTCCATTAAATGTCCCAGTTCTTCAACACTATTCTCTTCTATAAATTCATTTGTTTCTTCCAATACTTTTTTATTTAATTCAGTTAAATATTAGTTATCATTAAGAATTCTATATTGACTTTTTCTACCTGGCTCACTATCTATATTTTCTGGAATTTTATCTCTAACTAATTTGTTATATGTATACCTAAATCCATTGCTAATTAACGATATTTTTATTACTATAACTCCATATTCTTTCTCCTTTTCAGGAGAATAGTACTGATACATTGATTTAGTTTTTCTTTTTATTTTCTCTTCATCAGTATATAATTTTCTAAATAAATTTTCAAATGTATCTTTCCTGTATAATTGAACAACATCAACTAATAACTTTTCTTGTAAATCTGGTAATTTTGAAAATTCTATTTTGTCTCCAACTTTTATTTGTTGTCTTTTTTCATCATATAATCTAAACTCTATTGTTTTTGTTCCATTTTTTATTCCTTCAAAGGGACTTTCGTTTAATCTCAGCGACAAATTACTATTTAGAAGTTCTTTTGATTATTATTTTATATTTTAGTTGCTTTTTAGTTTATTTCTCCTAATCTTTGATAAAAAAGCTCTTCCATTTGATTTTTCTTTTTATCTCTATTTTTTAAAAAGTCATATTCTTTAATTAAATTTTCCCACTCTTCAATTCTTATTTCAAATTCTTCTATCAATTTATTTATTGTCTTTTCTTTATTCTCTATTTTTTGTGATTCTCTAATGAAAGGAACAAATTGGTTATAGAAATGGATGGCTGTTTGAATTGCCTTTTCTTGAATCGTAATCAAATCTTTCTCTTGAAAGAAAGTAATAAATTCATCAAAAACTTTCATACTATCATCTAATCTTTTGTCTGTAAAACTACTTCTCATAGTACTATTACTACTTTGAACATAGGCATACATTTTTCTATTTGTTACAACGATACCACTTGACTGGTAGATTAATTTATAGATAATAGTTTCATCATCAATTAATCGGTTTTCAATATATCGTAGATTACTAAAAAGACCTTTTTTAAATAGCTTATTACACATAATAACTGTTCTTGTGTGAGAGTCTGGATCATCACTGTATAGTTCTGCTAATGCTTCTATATTATTGTATTTTTTGATTTCTTTTTCTTGGTTATCAAAGAAATATTCTGTTTCCTCTTCTACTAATTCAAAGTCACATTCTGCAATATCAACTTTATATTCTTTTATAAGGGTTAGTAAATATTCATAATAGTCTTTTGCAATATAGTCATCTGCATCAATAAAGGATATATAATTTCCAGTAGCAATATCAATTGCTAGATTTCTAGCATGTGCAGCACCATTGTTTTTTGTACTAATTAGTTTGATTCTTTTGTCTTTTTTTTCATACTCTTTACAAATCTTTAAAGAGCCATCGGTTGATCCATCATTTACTAAAATAATTTCTAAATCTTGATAAGTCTGGTTTATAATACTTTCTAAGCATTTTACTAAATATTTTTCTTTATTATAGATTGGTACAATAACACTAATAACAGCTTTATCCATAGTGCCTCCTTTACCTTTTTTGTAGATTTTTCCACTCGTCAAATTTTTGTAGTTGCTCTTGGGCTTTTCTTTTTAATATTTCTATTTTTTCTTCCGGTAGTTGCTTAAAGTCTTGTTCTTCTATTAAGAAATCTTCTGTTAATTCTTCTATTTTTGAGTATTTCTCACATAATGATAAGTCCTCAATAACATGCTCTAATTTTTTACTATAGGATATAACATAAAATTTTTGTTGCATAATAGCTGATAAAATCATCGAGTGAAAACGCGTACAAATCATCTTTTCCATTTTAGAATAACTCTCTAAAAAGGAATTGACATCTCCTTGATAAGTCATTACTGTTAATTTTTTCTTTTCCTCTTGTTCTAAATACTTTTCTACTTCTTTTACCCCTTCTTCATCTTGTTCATATTCACAAAATGAAAATAAATAGATTTTATTTCCTTTTTCTTGATATCTTTTAATGTGATTTGCAATTACTTTATAATATTCTTGTTCCTCTTTTAGTTGCCTGTTTTTTAAATGAATGATTGAAATTCCCAACGTATTTTTTTCTTTTTCTTGTTTTGGATAATCAAAAGAAAAAATTAAATCTGGAGCCCACCTCGCATTTGGATTTTTCTTAAACAGTTCATAAGAATATTTTTCTCGAAAACATACATCTGTTGCTAAGCTTAATGTTTGTTTTGTTAAATCTAAATATTGCTGTGTTTGGTAAGGGCCAAAGTTAGAACTAACATAGAAAAATGGTATTTTTATTTGGTTACATTTTAAAATAAATTCTTTAAATTCTTTGATTCTTTCAATGGCAGATGTGTTTTCAATAAAGATCGAGCCTCCAATATTAATAACCGCATCATAAGAACTTGGATTAATTTTATCAAAATCTTTGTTTTTTGCTTTTATTATTGTAACATTAGGATATTTATGTAAAAGAGTCATATACTTCTCTTGCTCAATATTAATATAGAAATTAATATCTGGATATTTCTCCACTAATATCTTTAAAAAAATATCATCTCCTAAATTATTTTTCGCATATGCAAAAATATATACTTTTAATTTTTTCATATCTCTCCCCTATTTTTTTCTTTATTATACTAATAACTCTATCTAATTTCAACAGTTTCTTTTGTTTACAAACCCTTGTATTTTTGTTATACTTTGTTTAGGAGGTTTTTTTAGTGAATTTATATGTAGTAAGACATGGACAAACAGATTGGAATATTCAAAATAAAATACAAGGCTTTAGTGATATTCCCTTAAATGCTACTGGCCTTGAGCAAGCAAATAATTTAAAAGAGCAATTATCTAAGTTTTCCATTGATAAGATATATGCTTCTCCTTTAATTAGGACTGTTCAAACAGCAAATATTTTAAATGAAGTATTTCACGTTCCCATTGAACTAGAAAATAGATTAATAGAGAGAAATTTTGGGATTTATGAAGGAACTGTTGCTCAAATTAATTTGCTTGATTATTTTGATTATGAGAAAAACCTTTCTACTAATGATGTTGAACCTATTCAGGATCTATTCTATCGTGTATGGTCTTTTTTAGATGAACTTATTGAAAAACATCCTAATGGAAATATTTTATTAGTTACACATGGAGGGACTTATAGGGCTATTTATTCTTATTTTTATGGTATCCTTTCAGCAAGTCAAATTTTAAGTTGTAAACTTCATAATTGTGAAGTTCATCAGTTTATAGGAGGCAAATATGAAACAAAATAAATTTAGTATTATTATTCCAGTTTATAATGCAGAAAAATATATTTCAAAATCGATTCAGAGTGTACAAAATCAGACTTATTCTAATTATGAATTAATTTTGATTGATGACTGCTCTACTGATAGATCAGTTTCCCAAATTCAAAATTTTCAGAATTTAACTTTATTGGAAAATACAGAAAAGTTATATGCAGGAGGCTCTAGAAATAGAGGAATCTTGGCTGCCACTGGTGATTATATCCTATTTTTAGATGCAGATGATTGTTTAGCTTCTTGCGATGTATTAGAAAAATTAAATGCCATTATTTCTGGGAAATCACCAGATATTGTTTATACTGGTTTTCAAACAACAGGAAGTAGAGAAATTACATTTCTTCCTGATAAAGAAAATTGTACAAAAGAATTTCGATTAGCCAAAAATAAATATATTAATGTATGTAGTGAAGTTTGGAATCGAAGCTTTTTACTTCAAAGCCAAATTTTATTTCCGGTTGGAACTTTTTACGAGGATGTTATTTTTACCTTTCTAGGAATTGAAAAATCAACTTCTTACGAAATTGCTGATTTTGTCTCTCATATTTATGTTAGTGGAAGGGAAGGAAGTACTACTACTAAATATCAATTTAGACAACCTTTGGATACTGTAAAATGTATCGAGAATCTTTGTTTATTAAAACAGATAGTTTCTCCTGAAAATCTTCCTTTCTTAGAAGCTCGTATCAAAGAGCAACGTGAAAGATTAGTAGTTCGTCTTGATCGCGTTTTAAGACAAGAGGGATTTGATGTTTAATATTTAAATTTAGCCATAAAATGCAAAATAAAAACAGTATTTCGATTTTTCGTAATACTGTTTTTTGATCTCTTCAACTAATTTTAAAATCTGCTACTACTAAATTGTTATTCTTACTGATATTATCTGCTCTTGATATGATTGCTCTAGATACTTCTCTAGACATTTTTGCTAAAGCTTTCCAATCTTGTGAATCATTTTTTAGTTTTCCTATATATGCTTCTTTGACTCTCGCATTAATTTTTAACATATCTAGTAAAATACCTATATCCACACCATAATCTTTTTCTAATTCAATACGATTAAAAAATTCTCTTTTGCCTGCTATAATACCGCTAAGTGGTTGTTCAAATCTAGCAGCTTCTGGAAAAAGAAGTTCAATTAAAGGTTTGGCTACTAATTCTGTAACTCTTCCTCCTGAACGAGTAAATGCTGATTTTATAAAGTCTGCTTCATCTGAAAATATATCTTCTGTCATAATATCAATAATATTCTTTTTATAATTTGTGATATCTCCGTCCATGAAAAGTAGAATATCGTTTTGGGCTCTTTTTATACCTTCTTCCATGGCATGACCTTTTCCTCTTCTATCACAATTGACTAAGATGGCACCTACACTTCTTGCTACATCAGCAGTATTATCTGTAGATGCGTTATTCACGACTATAATCTCTTTTACTTTTTTATTTTTTCTTACATTTCGAACTACCTTTGCAATTGATCTCTCTTCGTTGTGAGCAGGTATAATAACTGTAATTCCATTTTCCATAATATCACCTCTTTTTTTATCACTTCTATCATTTTATCATATTTTGTCTTTTATGTCAATATTCTGTGGTTTAAAACCGTCATTTACCTCTTTGTTGTAAAATCTCTTTTTTTCTCTGTTTTTCTCATTTGTTCTCTTTCAATCTTTTAAGTCTAAATTAGTGATTTAAAGAAAAAGAGAGAAAAAAGCTCTCTTTTCTTCTATTTTTCTATTATTTTTGCCATTTGTACTCTAGAGCAGGATGTCATTTTAAGCCCTCTTGTTATTCCTCCTCCATTACCTATACAATATAAATTTTTAACTAAGGTTTCAAAGTCTTAAAATACAAAACTTACTCCTATACCAATTAGAGCATATCTTTCCATTTTTCCCACTTTTACCGTAAAAAAAGCTGTGTAATGTTTTACACAGCTTTTTATCTATTTATTTAGTCTTTTACTTCTTCAAACATATCTTTACTTACTCCACATAATGGGCAAACCCAGGTATCTGGAATATCTTCAAATGCTGTTCCTGGTGCAATTCCACTGTCTGGATCACCTACAGCTGGGTCATATATATATCCACATGCCATACATCTATACATTGTTTTTTCACCTCCCTTTAGTTTAAATAACTCTTTATATCCAATTCCTAAAACGGCAACTACCATTAGGGCAAATGATAATGCTTTCCATGGTCCACTTTCGAATAGAATGATTGCAAACATTCCAAAAGATGCACTAATACCATATAGAATTAAAACTGCTTCTTTTTGTGAAAATCCTTTTTTTACCAATTTGTGATGTAAATGTCCTTTATCTGCTTGAAATACTGCTTTTAGTGATTTACCTTTTACAATTCTTCTGATAATAGCAAATAATGTATCAAATACTGGTAGTCCAAGTACAATAACTGGTAGAACAATTACAATTGCTGTATAGGTTTTGGCTACTCCTAAAATGGATACAACTGCAATCGTAAATCCTAAGAAGTTTGAGCCAGTATCTCCTATAAAGGTTCTTGCCGGATTGAAGTTAAATGGTAAAAATCCTGTGATTGCACCTGCTAATGCTGTTATTAATACAATGGCAATCATTGGTGAACCATTTAACGCAAAGATGATTAAAAGTGAAATTGCTGAAATCATAGTAATTCCAGAAGAAAGTCCATCTAATCCATCAATTAGGTTAATCGCATTGGTAATTCCTACTATCCATAAAATTGTTATAATAATGGAAAAAGGCTCACTTAATCCTAATGTACTAATAAATGGTATATTCAAAAATTCAATCTTTATACCACAAATTACTACAATAATGGCTGCAGCAAGTTGTCCTGCTAATTTTACTAATGGTTTGATTCCTTTGGTATCATCGATAAAACAGGTACCTCCTAGTATGATAATACCAATTAGAAATCCTAATAGTTTTAATGCATATTGTTCTTCTCCAAATAAATCAATGGTTCCCTCAATACTAAGGGATATTAATAAGTAAATGGCAGAGATTAAAAATCCTGAAATAACGGCAAGTCCACCAAGTTTTGGCATTGGTTTGCTATGCATCCTTCTGTTATCTTTTGGAATATCCATCCCGCCTACTTTTTTAGCTAGTTTTATGGTGCCTGGTGTAAATGCAAATGCGGTAATAAAAGCTAGTAAAAATGCAATTGCAATATCTCCCCACATATATATGCCTCCTAAGTTAATTCCTTTTTTATTTTCAAACTACTGATACTATACCATAATTAATTAAAGATTACAATATTTCTTAGAAAATTTAGAATTCGTTTCTTTTTTTCGTTTTTTCTACTTTTTACCTAATTTTTCCTCCACCAATGACAATATCATCTTGATAAAATACAACAGACTGTCCTGGTGTAATGGCTCTTTGTGGTTCTTCAAAGATTACTTTAATGCAATTGTTTTCTATTGGGATCATTTTAGCTTCAGCTTCTTTGGCACGATAACGTATTTTTGCTTTTACTTTATTTTCTCCTTTTGAAAAGTCATCGATTAGAAAGTTGACTTGGTTTGCTATTAGTTCTGTTTGATATAGCTCTTCTTCTGTTCCCACTATTAATTCATTTTTTTCTCTATTTAAAGCTATAACATAAAGTGGTTTTTTATAGGAGACTCCTATTGCTTTTCTTTGTCCTACTGTGTAGTAAATTAATCCTTTATGCTTACCTAGGATTTCTCCTTGTTTGGTTACAATATTTCCTGGCTTTGGCTCTTCTTTCATATGGCTAATTACAAAAGAAGCATAGTCATTATCTGGAATAAAGCATACTTCTTGACTATCTGGTTTTTTAGCTACAACAAGTCCATGTTTTTCTGCTATTTTACGTATTTCTGATTTATCAGTAAAATCCTCTAATGGAAATAGCATATGGCTTAGTACTTCCTTGGGAATTTGGTATAGGAAATAGGTCTGATCTTTTTTATCTGCTTTTGATTTTTTTAATACATATTGCTGATATTTATCTGAATATTCTACTTTTGCATAATGCCCTGTTGAGATATATTGACATCCAAGCTCTTTTGCTTTTTCATAAAAGGCTCCAAATTTTAGATATCGATTACACTCAATACAAGGGTTAGGAGTTTTGCTACATTGATAACAATCGATAAAATCTTGGATAACATGTTTTTGAAAGATATCTTGATAGTCTAATGTATAATGCTGGATCTCTAATTTTTCACATACTTTTTTAGCATCTTCTACTGCTGAAAAACTACCACATCTTTCTTTTTCCTCCTGATTCCATAGTTTCATAGTTGCCCCAATTACTTCATAACCTTGTTCTTGTAATAAAATAGCGGCAACAGAACTATCTACTCCACCACTCATTCCAAGTAATACTTTTTGTTTCATATTTTTCTCCTTTTTTGGTTTCTTATTCTGAATTTTCTTATTGGTCTTGCTTTCTTATCTATTTATTTTAGCTACTTATTTTATTTAGATAGAAAGAAAGGAAAATCACCTTTTTTGATGATCTTCCCTTTTTTTATTTTTCTTCTACATCAATTTTAATGTGAACATCTTTTAATTGTTTCTCATCAACTTTGCTTGGAGCTCTCATCATTAAATCTCTTGCTTTTTTGTTTTTAGGGAATGCAATAACTTCTCGAATATTGTCAGTTCCTGCAATTAGCATAACCATACGATCTAATCCAGGTGCTGCTCCTGCATGTGGTGGTGTTCCATATTGGAAAGCATCGTACATGGCACCAAATCTATTTTTTACATCTTCTTGTGTATATCCTGCAATTTCAAATGCTTTTACCATTAGTTCTGGGTCATGGTTTCTTACTGCACCTGATGCCATTTCATAACCATTACATACAACATCATATTGGTATGCTAAAATATCTAGTGGGTCTTTTGTTTCTAATGCTTCTAGTCCTCCTTGTGGCATTGAAAATGGGTTGTGGTTAAAGTCTATGGTTCCTTCATCTGATAATTCGTACATTGGGAAGTCTACAATGAAACAGAATTTGTAACAATTTTTTTCTAATAAGTCTAATCTTTTTCCTAATTCAATACGTACTAATCCTGCAATTTTTTGTGCTGCTTTGAATTCATCTGCTATAAAGAAGATAGCATCTGTGTTTTTTAGTCCAAAGTTTTCTAATCCTTGTTTTACTTCTTCTGTGATAAATTTAGCAATTCCACCAGCATATTCTCCATTTTCTTCTTTTTTCACCCAAGCTAAGCCTTTTGCCCCTGCTTCGTTTACAGCATATTCTGTCATGCTATCAAAGAATTTTCTACCTTGTTTTGCTCCTTCTGGCAAGATAATCATTTTGATTGTTTTTCCTTTAAATGCGTTGAATTCTGTATGTTCAAATAGTTTTGTTGCATCTTGAATAATTAATGGATTTCTTAAGTCTGGCTTATCAATTCCGTATTTTTCCATTGCTTCACGATATGGAATTCGAAGAAATGGTCCCTCATCTACTTCGCAGTTTTGGGTATGTTTTTTAAACACTGTTGGAATTAATTCTTCTAATACTTGAAAGACATCTTCTTGTGTCGCAAAACTCATTTCAAAATCTACTTGATAAAACTCACCTGGTGCTCTATCTGCTCTTGGATCTTCATCTCGAAAACATGGTGCGATTTGATAATATTTATCAAATCCAGATACCATCAATAGCTGTTTAAATTGTTGTGGTGCTTGTGGTAAGGCATAAAATTCTCCTGGATGAAGTCTACTTGGTACTAAATAGTCTCTTGCTCCTTCTGGTGAAGAGTTTGCTAGAATTGGAGTTTGAATCTCAGTAAATCCCATTTCATCCATTTTTTCTCGGATTGTTTTCATGATTTGACTACGAAGTATGATGCTATTATGAATTTTTTCATTTCTTAAATCTAGGAAACGATATTGTAGTCTTAAATCCTCTCTTGCATCATTTTTATCAGAATTGATTTCAAATGGTAATATATTTTTACATTTTCCAAGCATTGTAATTTTTTCTGCTACAATTTCAATATCTCCTGTTGGCATTTTAGGATTTTTACTTGCTCTTTCTACTACTTTTCCTAATACGCTAATACAACATTCTGTTGTTAACTCTTTTGTTGAAATACCATCATTTGAAACAACAATTTGAGTAATGCCAAACTGATCTCTTAAATCGATGAATTTCATTTGTCCTAAGTCTCTAATCTTTTGAATCCATCCTGCTAGTTTTACCGTTTGCCCAATATTGGATTGATTTAATTCTCCACAATTGTTTGTTCTATATTCATGCATGTTTTTTCTCTCCTTTTATTTGTTTCCAATTTCTAATCTATTTTACACTCTTTTTTCAAAAAAGTCTAGTATTCTCCTTGGTTTTATTACTTTCTTTCTATTCTTTTTTAGGTTATTTTTTTGTTTCTTTTCAATATAGAAGAACCTTAGAATTTTAGGATTGTTTTATCTTTTCATTTTATTTTTAATTTTACTTATACTGCTGTTTCATCATCGAGATTAATTTGGTAGTTCTGATGTGGATTGTAACATAAATCGTATGCCTTAGCTTTTGGGTTTCTGGTGTCTTGTTGCGTTAAATTTATATCACATTACGCTATTAATTTTATTTCTTTTTAATTTATGTTTTTGTATATTTTTATAAGATTAATAAAAAAGTTTGTTGAACTGTTCAATGCTCTAAAATCACCTTCGTTAGTAACAGGTTAGTAACAAAATTTTTTAAAAATTTTTTGAATTTACACAGTTAAATTTTAACACTCTTATTTTTTTACTTCTCTCAAAATTCCACATATCTTTTCATTATTCAAGTATCAATTTGACACCAGACTGTAGAGAAACTAACGGACAAAGCGCACTGCCGTCGCTATAGGAGTTGGCATAGGTGGCGTATTCCACACTACCGCCGTTTTTATATCTTACATACATCACGTAGTAAGAGGCGCCGGCAGAAGGAGAGGCCAGCCAGTAACTCTTGTTAGAACCTGGATAATACATTGTGTCTATTGCTGTATCTGTTTTTACTGAATATTCTGAAGTATTAGAAGAATATCCACTTGACGCTGAAACCTTATCCGATGGTCCTACTCCATATCCACAGTTATTTGAATTATATGGATACTTGTAAAATAATTTTACTCTATCCGTGCTTGCTGATAATGTTCTCGTATCTGGTATATCTCCTGTTAAGCCATAATGTGTATTATAACTATCCATCATCATCTCTAAACTTGGTGAACCTACTATATAATTTACTTTACTTGCCATTGTTGTATCTGTTGGTTTTAAATTTGCCCAATTTGTAGTATTTGTTAGCCATGTTACTGCTTTCATATTATCATTTGAAGCTAATGGTGATGTTACTCCAGTTGCATATAAAGATGGGTTAAGTGCTTTTATTTTTATATTTGAGTTTGTATCTGAACTTGTATCTGTTGTTTGCAATGAATAATTATTTGACGTACACTCTGCCTTTAGATATATTGTTCCTGCTCCATCTCCATATTTATTATCAAAATCTACATAATATAATCTATATTCTGCTGATACTGTATATGCTTTACCACCTATTGTTACAGAACTTTGTCCTTTATAATTTCTTACTTTTTTTCCTAAATATTCTCCTACATTTTCTAATGTTAAAGCTACTTTGGTTCCGTCTGCTAATGTTACTTGTGGTCCATTTTCTTTTAGTTCTCCACTGTATATTTCTGCTATGCTTATTGTTCCTTTTACTCCTTCTGCTTTTATTCCTGTTATATTTCCTTCATCGTCTCTTATTATTTCTTCTGCATATTTTGTTACTATTTCTTCTAGTTCAGCTTGAGTTATATTTCCTCCATTTTTTTCTAATTGTTTAGATAATATATCTAATTGCATATTACTAACAACTGCAGCTTTGTTTGTTTCTTCTTTTGCTTGTTTTGCTCTTTCTATAATTCCATTTGGTCCTAATACCATAGATAACGTTATTCCCGCTAAGATTAATAATACTATGATTGTGATTACTAGGGCAACTAATGTGATGGCTTTTTCTTCTTTCACTTTTCTTAAGATTTCTTTGTTCATTTTTCTTTTTTCCTCCTTTTCTATTTTTTGATTTATATTTATTCTGAAATTGTTAAAGTAGTTTTTATTTTTTATCCTGAATCTAATCTAATTTTTTCCACGCAAAAAGGACAGACTATTTTGAAACATAGTCTATCCTTTTCTATTTTATTTCTTGTTCCATTATTTATTAAACCTAATTGTGTGTGTGTGTGTGTGTGTGTTACAGCCTCAAGGCTTTTAGCGTCTTTTCCCTTCATATTCTGCTCCTCTTTTGTTTTTCTGATTATATTTTACTCTATTTATTTCTTTCTTGTCAACATTTTTTCTATAATCTTGTTTAAAATTTCCATTAATTGACATAATGTGTTTTGAATGATATAATATTAATATGCACTTTAATTTAATAACTTTTAGAAAGGTTGGAGAATAATGGCTGAAATTACAATTAAGGACAAGACCCGGAAGTATCTAACTACTCATACAATTTGTGAAAGGAGTGTTTTGGACTTTATCCAAGAGTTTCTTACTTTTAATCAAACGCAAGCAATGATCTTCTTATGGCAAATCCGTTTCAAAATCAGTAGTGCCTTGGATACCGCTTTATTTATACTTGGTATGGCAACTCCTATAGAGCTGCTTACCAAACTTCGAGGAGATTTGGCCAGAAACTATCTGGAACATTATCCTGATTGTTGGCTTTCCAAAGATTACAACTTTCCTGAGGAGTTCCTCAACGCTTTTGAACGTGACATTACCTCTTGCTACTACTTAGATCAGAAAATTCGTAACCTCTTTCTTTATCATGAGGCTACGCAAATTAATCGAGTTGAGTATTTACTTAACTGTGATTCTGAGAATAAGTACTTTGGTGGTATTCGTTCTTTAGGCTTCTCAAGAGATGAGGCTATGGCATTAAAGAAGTTTATTATTCCTATTCGGGATTATTTTAACTTCCTCCTCTCTTTGAAAGACTATATCATTGATGAA
The DNA here is from genome assembly GCA_021769225.1 of Erysipelotrichaceae bacterium. Taxonomy (GTDB): domain Bacteria; phylum Bacillota; class Clostridia; order TANB77; family CAG-508; genus JAETTH01. The sequence continues at coordinate 20,281 of JAETTH010000016.1, read as the reverse complement.
TATCACCACAATGGAAATCAAGAAGAGGCCTGTCCTAAAGAAGATGAAATGTCAGTTCTTACTGATGATGTTCTGGCTCTTACTCCTACTCTGATCTTAGACAATGCAGCATTGATTCAGACTTTTTATGAGGTTTTGGATCAGCTCCAAGTTGTTGAAGATCAGCTGCTGAGTAACGATGTTTCTCTTGATCTCTTAGAGGAAAAACGGGATGCCGTTGAACAACTTTTGCAAGTTGCCAATCTGTTTTGACCTTAACCAACCAAAAGTGGCGGGATTATTATCTCCGCCACTTTCTTTTTATTCAAATGTTACTTCACTATCAATTGGACAAATATTAATCCATGTTCTTCCATCATTTACATTAATCTCATTTCCATCCATGTCTTTATAGATTGTTTTGGATTTTCTTGATTCTTTTTCACATGTGATTTTAATTGCTTTTCCATTGGTGATGTAATATCCATCTAAGGTTCCAATATTTTTTATATCTTGTCTTCCTACATTATCTAAACTTACGTTTTTAGCAAATGTAATGATAATATTTTTGGTTGTAATGTCATCTCCACTGTCCCAGTCTGTTTGTTTTTCTTTTCTTGAATATCTGGTATACATTTTGGTTTCTGGGTTATATTGGTATTTTACAACATTCCAGCTATTGTATGGAATTGTAACTGTATTTACTGTGTATGGGATATTTACTCCATCTTCTTTTGGAGCTGTTACTTCAATTTGATTTGTTGCATTGTTTGTCTGAGTTTGTTCTTGATTTGCACCTTCTTTTGCTTGTAAATCAAATTCATCTCCTACATAGTGTAAGACGCTTGTTTGTGTAGATGTTGTCTTGTATTCATATTTTTTTGCTAATTCTAGTATTTTCTCTGTCGTTGTAACGACATCATGTGGTGATGACTTATCTTTTACCCTCCAGAAGTATGATGTACTTTGTACTAATCCATGGATGTTATTTACTCCTAATTTTGTAATATCACTTTCTGCATATGGGCTCCATCCATAATGAACATAAATTGCATCATTTTCTAATGCATAGTCTAAGAAATTATGTCTTGCACTACGAATTGGTCCTATTTTTTCTAAGTCAACACCTTTGAAGATTGGCATAAGTCTTGTATATCCACCTTCCACAATCATTTCATATACGACATAAGCATCATTTAATCCTGCTTGTGGTAACGCTCCTTCATGGTTGTCAATCATAACTGCAATGGGTCTATCTGTTCCTTTATATATTTGTACTTCTTTTGGTTGTTTTACTTCTTCTTGTCCTAAGTCTATATTTGCATTTCCTTGACTTGTTTGCTCACTTTGTCTATCTTTTATGATCTTCATTGCAAGTAAAGCTCCTGCTACAATGACTAATACTACTAAAATTCCAACTAATATTTTGATTCCACCTTTTTGCTTTTTCATTTTGTTTCCTCCTTATATATTTCCTTCGAAAAATGTTAGCCCATATGCTAATATTACAATTAATACTCCCATACATGCCCCAAAGAATACTTCTGATGCAGTTCTCTTATTACCATCTACTCTACTTTCTGCTACTAATAGGGAAAGTACTAATGATAGTGTGAATATAACGATGTCTTTGGTATTAAGCCAAATTGCTGTTAATGCTGCAAATGCAATCGCTGAGTGTCCACTTGGCATAAATTTTTGATTGATTAGTTTATGTTTATTGGTTGATGCAGCAGCTTGCCATGCTACTACAGCAATAACGGTAAGTACAATTGCTACAAATGCAATATGTACTGGTGAACTAATGACTGATTCTAAAATGCTGGTTCCTATGATTCCAATTTTATCAAAGAATAGGAAATAGGCTAGAATAACAGCATTAATTGCAGTTAAAACAACTGCTCCTGCTCCAACATCTTTTGCTATTTTTGCTTTTGGATGATATCGGTCAGTATATAGGTCTACAACTGTTTCAATTGCTGTGTTAATCATTTCTGCAAAGATAACTAGCACAACAGCAAAGACTAAGCATAAAAATTCTGCTCTTGATAAATCAAAAAATAGACTGAGAATCATAATAGTGGCTGCAATTACTAGTTGTTTTTTGATGTTACTTTGTGTTGTAGTTGCATAAATAATTCCATTAATTGCATTATGACAGGCATCAATAAAATTGCTGTTATGTATTTTCTCCCTTTCTTGTTCTTCTTTCTTCATCTTATTTCCCCTTTATGCTTCTCTTGTAATTTTTAGTTTTTCTAAGATCTTTTCTTCTTTTGGTCTCATGATAATCTTGTCTTTTTCTTGGATGTGATCATATCCCATAAGATGATAAAATCCATGAACTACCATATAGGCAAGTTCTCTTTCAAAGCTATGTCCATATTCTTTTGCTTGTTCTTTTACTTTTTGAATGGAGATGATAATATCTCCTAATACATCTTCTACCCTACTTTTTCCTTGTGCTATCATTTGCTCAAGTTCTTCTTTTTCAAACATAGGAAAGGATAATACATCAGTTGCTTTATCAATTCCACGATATTTTTGGTTAATTACTTTTATCTTTTCTGGTGTTGTTAAGGTAACAGATAGGTATATATTTAAATTAGTAAGATGCTCTTCTTCAAAGCAGCAGCTTACAACTTTTTTTATCGTATCTATTTGTTTTTGGTTTTCTTCTATTCCATCAAAAGTAATTTCTACTAATTCTTTCATACTGTCTCCTCTTTTATTCTTCTGGTATCGTAACTTTCTTTTTGCTATATGTGCCAGAAGAAGTATAGCTATTTTTTAGTTCTTTCATTGCTCCATATTCTACTAATTTGTTTTTATAGAATTTAATAATTTTGTAGTATTTGTTTGGATTTTGCTCTACTTTTATTAAATCATTTCGAACAAATAGGATTTCTTTATTCTTTTGATAGTCTTTGCTTTTTTTATCTAATGTTTTATATTCATCCCAGAATTTTTTGTATTCTTCTCTTGCTCCTGGCTTGTCCCAATAAACTTTTGTTGATAGAAGTTTAATATTGTAGTCCTCGATTAAATCAATTAAAAGGTTATAGGCTCCTTGTTGTTTTTTTAGAATCTTGGTATCTACAATTAAACTTCTTGTGTCTTTTAGCAGTTTGATATAGCATTGTTCTGCTACGACAAGTGGAAGGCTATGAGTAAACAATTTTCTACTAATCCCAAGTAGAATCATTCTCTTTTCAATATAATCTCTTTGATCTAATTTGCCAACGGTAAAACGGTCAAATTTGTCGTATTCTTCTAGTATTTCTTTATAGGTGTTTGTTGTATCTTTTTTTATTTTTAATGGTAAGATATTGGAAATATATAGTTCTAGTGATTCAAAGATTTTTTCATATACTTTTTCTTTATCTGTTTGGGCGATATTATCTGATAGTTTGATTGAATAATTTTTTAGTAATCCTTTAAATAAAGAGTCCATTTTAGATACATAAAAATCATTGTATCTTTCTATTAGTTTTGGTTTTTCTAGTTCTTGAATTGTTTCATAATCTAAGTCCAATAAGTATTTTTGTTTTTGATATTTATACTCTAAAAATTCTGTTTCTTTTAAATGAATTACAACATAGTATTTTGATAACGCATTTTTTTCAAAGTCAGTTGCTGTTCCATTTTTTACTTTTTTATAAATGGAATCCATAATATATTTATCAATTGCTTCTAAGTATAAAGCAAATGTATCTTCGTATTTTCTTTGTGCTTGTTCTTTTTTATTTGCATCTTCTAGTTCATTACTTGCAGTAAAGTTTTCATAGGCTTTTAATACATTATTTCTTTTCATTGAAATCAACATGCCATTGATTCCTACTTTTGTTGGAATTAATAGCTTGGTGATTGTTGTTGTAATTTTGCTAAAAAATGTTTTTTCTCCATTGTATACTCTAAGACTTCTTTCTTCCATATTCTCTCTTCCTTTCAAAAAGCTATTTTTTCTTTTGTCCCAATATTTTCGAGTACTTCGTATACAACCTCAACCTCTACGGAATTAGTACTTTCATAGAAATTGATATGTTTGTCTACGACATTTTCCTTGTCAAATTCTTTTTCTAACTCTTCTTCCAGTCTAGCTACCACAAGGTTTTTAGCTTCCTCTGGCGTGTATGTTCTGGAAATACTTTCCTTTTCTTTGTTGGTGGTTATGATAAACTCTACGGGTAGATAAAAATTAGAAAATAGTTGTAATTTTTTTTCTTCATTTATTGTATCATACTTTTTAAATTTTGAAACCCTTTTATTCAAATTTATTTTAAAATTATTAATGGAAATACAATATTTTTTCTCTTCATTTCCTGTTGGTCTTTCTTCTATTTGATTTAAGTTAAATTTTTCTTTTTTGCTGTACCAAACTTTTGCTGTAATTGTTCCATTACTATGTACATATCTTGTTCCGGTATACTGGCCTTCTAAATATCCTCCAATTAGTACCGTTCCTTTTTTTACGATATCTCCTTCTTTAACTAGAGGTGTTCCATTGATGGCTTCTACTTTTACAATCATGCCCTCTTTGTCTGAAACAATATTACAATAATCTTCTTCATTGATAATTTCTGGCTTTTTATCTGCTGATACTACTTTTACAATTGCATTTGTTCCTTCTATACTAATTCCTACCCAAGCTAAATCTTCTCGATCAAAACGTAGTTTATTAATAATGTCTTTCGTATCAATGTCTTTTTTTAATTTTCCCACTTTTAATCCTTCTTGTTCTAAAGTAGCTAATAGTTCTTCTTGATTAATCTCTTCACTTGCTTGAATTTCAATATTCCAAATAAAATTAGACATGACCATTAGAAAGAAAACAATTAAGCACAAAAAAATACCAAATATTTTTCTTTTCTTATATTTATGTAGAAAAAATGGAACTCCTTTCTTTTCTTTTATTTTTACTTTGCATTTCGTTTTTTTAGCAACTTCTGTTAATCTTTTAAAATCATCAATTCCAATATTCCCATACATAATAGTGGATTTTTCTCTTTTTACATTCCATAAAAAGATTTTCTTTGCCATACAAATATTAATAAAGCGTTCGATATAATATCCTTCTACTTCAATTTTTACATAGCCAAGTATTATTTTTACGAATATTTTGATTAACAATTTTATTTCCTCCCTGCTTTCTATTCATCTGTTTCACTTTCAAAATCAATACTCTCAATCTTTCCTCTTACCATAATATCATCACTTGTCATTTGTTCTAAACTTAAATGAAAGCCATTGATATTAATAATACCCATATGAGTATTAATTTTGATATAGAACTCTTCATATTCTAAAATCCCTTTATAATTTTCAATTAGCATTTCATTAAATCCAATGATAGTTAATTTGGGCTCTTGTGTATAAACTTCTTTTGGTATTTCTAATAAATCATCTAGGCTTCTTCTTTTTCTTTTTTCTTTCTTTGGCATATTCCCACCTCAATTTCATCTTACAAATTCATCTAAGCTTTTAAATTCATATCCCATATTTTTGATTTCTTTAATACAATAATCTAATACATCTGTATTATTCTTTGAATTTCCATGTAGAAGAATGACAGCTCCCGGATGGACATTATCTAAGATTTTTGATTTTGCATATTCTTCTCCTTTTTGATGTTTCTCATCCCAGTCATCATAAGCAACAGACCACATAACAGTGGTATATCCTAGTTTATTTGTTTCAGCAATTGTTCTTTGGCTAAACTCTCCTTTGGGTGGTCTAATATATTTCATTTCATATTGAAACTTATCATACATAGCAGTATGTAGATTCATAACTTCACTCTTAATTTGCTCTTCTGTTAAGTCAGGCATACTTTTATGATTCACTGTATGATTACCTAATTTCTTAATGCCAAAATTTTTAGCGATTTATTAACCGCTTCTGTTCTTGCATACTAACATTAGTATAATTTGCTATTTCATTTTGAAAAGTTAATTTTATTTTTATATTTTTATTTTTGTCGAATTCTATTTTTTCAAATAACTTTTCTAATATCATTTTATTTGGCTGTTTCATTTTTAAGAACTCATCTGCTATTTGTTTTATTTCTTTAAAGTTTATCTTTGGAGATTTTTGCTGACTTTCTTTTAATTCTCTCTTTATATTTTCTATCTCTTTTAGAATTTTATTTCGCTCTTTTTGTTTTTTTTCGTAAATTGTCTTAAAGTCTTCTATCTGTATGAGCTTATTTATTTTATCTTGATAAATTTCCTCAATCGCATTTTCTATATTTTTTAGTATATTTTTTAGTTCCTTTAGTTTTATTTGTAATATGTTATTTTTACTTTTCGCTAATCTTTTCGCTTGTTCATATATTTGTTTTATTTCTTTTTCTGATAAATTTACTTTTTTTATTTCTTCTCTTACTTTCTCATTTACTACTTCCTCTATCAAATTTGCAGGAATTTGTTTACAATCACAAAGTCCACTATAATTATTTCTTTTAGAGCAGATAAAATAAGTAGCTCTCCAAATACTTCCATTTTTTCTTTTTTCTTCTCTACATCTTAAAGTTGCTTTGTTTCCACACTCTCCACAATATACCAATCCTTTTAATGGATGGTCATATTTTCTATCTCGAACTTTTGTATAGCCATTTAGTTTTTCTTGTGCCTTATTCCAAGTATTAATATCTATAATTGGTTCATGCATATTCTCTAATACAATATGTTCTTCTTTTTTGGTACATCTTACTTTTGCTATTTTATGACTAACTTTTTGAAATTTTCTTCCAACTACTCTTCCTAAGTAAACTTCATTTCTTAAAATTTTTCCTATTTGTGCTCTTAGCCATACATATTTTCCATTAGGATTACTACTATATTTCTTCATATATGTAGGAATCTTTAAATATACTGCTGGTGGTTCTATCTCTCTTCTGTTTAACTTATCTGCAATTTTTATTGTTGACATTCCTTTATTTACATACATATCAAATATCTCTTTTACAATACCCGAACTATATTCATCTGGTACTAAATGATTTTTTTGCTCTGTATCCTTCTTATAACCATATGGTGGAATTCCTGCTTGATATTCACCTTTTTCTATCTTTCTCTGTTTTACACTCTTTATTTTATTTGATATGTCTTGTGCATAGTAATCATTAAAGCTTAATTTGAATGTTAAAAATTGTAATCCATCTGGCTTTAAAGTGTCTACATTATCTCCAATTGCTATGTATCTAATATTATTTGCTGGCAAATATCTTTCTAAATAATAGCCTGTGTCTATATGATCTCTTCCAAATCTTGATAAATCTTTTGTTATAATGCAATCAATCTTTTCATCTTCTATATCTTTTAACATTTTTTGAAATCCTGGTCTATTAAAATTTGTACCTGTATAGCCATCATCCACATATTCTCCAGCTTCAATTAATTCTTCATGTCCTAATATATAATTATCTATAATGTCTCTTTGGTTTTCAACACTTTCACTCTCTCTGTCATCTCCATCTTCTCTTGAAAGTCTTATGTATTTTGCAACTCTTATGTTTCTATAACTATTTACTCTATTTATTTTAATCACTCCCTCTCGAGAGTAAATAGCCTATTTAAAGCTTAATTTAATTGTAACGTGTTCTTTATAATTTGTCGGCTTTAAATAAGCATTTATTTTTCATTTATAGTTATATAGTTTATGTATTGTTCTTTTAATAGTTCTATTAATATTTCTTTTAAGTTTTCTTTTCCATATTCAATTTGAATCTTTACATTTTGTCCGTTTTTCATATTAGTTTTGCTCCTTTTAAGTTTTGTTTAATTTTATGAATAATCTTAAAAATTATTCCTCTACTATTAAGGTCTGCTAAAAAATATACAAATCGGACAAAATTTGAAAATTCTATTTATTTTGCAGCACAAAAAAGAGATACTATTTTCTTAATATCTCTAATTTTTTATATTATTTATCTTCACTATCAAATTGTAATTTGTCATTCTTTTACTATTTTATCAATAGAAAAATAAACAAATATCATAATTAAAGATATTGCTAATCCAATATAAAATTCCGGAAAAGCAAATTCTATACTATTATGAATACTTATTTTTCCTGTTATATTCATTATGTGCCAAGTAAAGAATTGATATATTTCTGAAACTACAATTCCTATTGTTCCTAATGCCCCTAATATTTTATTGGTCTTTTTATTTTTAAATGATACCCATACACCTATAACGAATAATAATACCGATATAATTCCTATTGGATTAAGCAAGTTAATTAAACCACTAATTTCCTGTACACCTTTCATTCCTCCATATTGATTTAATAACATTGGTAATAAACTAATTAAAAATGCTATTGTTAATATAACTTTCTTTTTCATAAAATCCTCCATATAAATTACTAATTGTTTTTTTATTACCACTTTCCCTTTTTTATTCTTCCTGCAATCATAATTATAATAAAAGGTATTGTTATTAAAATAGCCGAAATCCATATTGGAGATAACACCCATATCCAAGACCAGTTAATATTATTTGTCAATTTTAATACAATGGATATTAAAGTTAAGATGCTTACTAATCCTATTCCACTATTTCTAATTTTTTTATCTTTCATAAGATTTTTCCTCTAAACTACAAATTATTTTATTTGATGCTTTCTAAATAAGAAATCTTTTTGCTTTTTGTTTTTGCATATTCAATTTCAGCTTTTGTACTTTCTCCAATATATCCTCCCAAATTAATTACATAAATTTCATCTGACATATCTATTTTTTGTTTATGCATTCCATCTAACATTTTTTTAGTATCTAAATCTATTTTATTTTTTATATTATTAAAAAAATTAGGAGTTAAAACAATATTTCCATCTAATGTAAGTTTCTCTTGAACTTTCATAAATTCAGTTTTAAATTTGATTGAACCACATAAAGTTATTGTATTGTATTTGTTCTTACTAATACTCATTTTTTATCTCCTTCTACTTTTGAAATTTATTTTTATCATGTTTAGTCTAAAAGTAATACTTTCTTAATCTTCTTACCAAAATTTCTAAAGGCAGGAAAGAGATACAGAATGTATCTCTTAAACACATAGAAAAACAAGTTTTCTAGTTCTCTGCTTTTTATTATTCAGTACAGAGAAAATACAAAGTTACCACCACAGTATATTAATCATTCTTTAATATTTTCCAATGTCCAGCCTTTTTAGAACCCATTCTTTCAATATATCCATTTTCTTTTAAAATATCAATATTTCTTTTTATTGTTCTTAAAGATATTCCTGTTTTTTCAACTAATTCTTTTTGAGTAATATTATTCTTACTTTTTAATTCATTTAATATTAAATTTAAAGTGCCATTTAAAGTGCCATTTAAAGTGCCATTTAAAGTGCCATTTGCTAAATTTATTAAGTCTTTTTCATCTAGTTTTTCATCTCTTAATAGTGGAATCGTAACTCTAAACATTTCTTTATCTTCGAAAACAGGTGGCTTTCCCGAATATAAATATGAATTTTTTGTAATTTTTATAAAACCACTACCTAATTCATCCGCATATCCTATTTCTCTAAAAAATTTCGCAAGAGTTGGATTTTTTGCAAATGGTGTATAATTTTTTATAGTAAGAAATCCGTTTGTTCTAAAAGAATTTGGATTTTCACATATTAGTTTATCCTTATAAATAATTACTCTACTTGTATGTCCATCTGTTATATCTCTATGCATAAGAGTATTTAAAACTATTTCACGTGCCATTACATTTCTTGAACTCACTCTCCTTGCATTTTCGTCTAATGCAAATCTATCCATTGTATATTTTGTTATAAAATCAATTAGTCTATCATACATATCTATTAAATTGGTTTCTACAAAATCGCGATCATCATATCTATCTAAATCATCAACTCTATATAAAGCATCTGTTCTACAATAAGGATTAATATTTGAGATAACATCATCTTTTGCAAATAACATAACTCCAGCAAGTGTTACTCCTTGTTTTCCTGTTTCTTTATCTACTTTGTACAATCCTGCACTTTTTAATAGTTCTATATCTGTCATATCCATCCAAATATGCCTTTTTTTAACATTTGAATTTGCTAATTTTCTTGCTTTTTCAATTAAATCATGCCTTAAATCTTCTTCTACAGAAACATATGGATAAATTGTATCTTCATCAAATATTTTTCGTTTTTTATTGTGAATGCTAGCAATTAATGGAATATTATTTGATATATCAAAATCTCCCTCATAATTTCGAATAAATACTTTTCCTTTGCATTTATGAATTTCTGTTGATTCTTCAATATGCGTATATAAAAGTGCTTTTCCATCTATCTTTATTTCATGTAATTCTGATAATATAGTTGGATTAATGACTTCTTTGTTATTACATTGTGTTGTATAGTCCTTTTTTATTTTTTCTATTAATTCTTCTTTTATTCCTATTATTTCCTTATTATCGTTTGCTCCTAAAATGATATATCCCCCAGTCGTATTCAAGAAAGAACATACTGTTTCAAATATACTTTTAGGTAAACCATTAGTTGCTTCTTTTAATTCTGTATTAACATTTTCACCTAATAAAATAATATTTTTAATATTTTCTTCCATAAAGGTTTGTCTCCTTTTTCTATTAATATGATTAGTATATCATACATTATTGTAATTTACTATATTTTAACAAAAAAACAATTAGCAAATTTCGAAAATTTCACTAATTGTTTTAAAACTATAAATAGGCTATTACTCTAGCATTTTGTTATTATATTCCTTCCGGACATTAAGTAATTAGGTGTATGATTTCCAACAATTTGACCATAATCAATCATTTTCTTTACTAAATCGGGCTGTGTATTTAAATAATGGGCTGTAATAAAAAAAGTAGCTGTAACCTGATTTTGTTTTAATACCTCTAAAATCTTATCTGTATATCCAGCTTCATAACCCTCATCAAAAGTTAAATAAACATACTTTTTCTCTTTATTTCCCATACAGATCCCTTTATATTGATCTATAATAGATTGATTATATGATCCCAAATCTGGTTGCATGTGATCTTTTGCTCTTTTAATCCCCCATCCTATTTTTTTATTACTTAATTCAGAAGAGTTATTCACATATTGTACATTAGCAGAAGTGGCTAGTATATTCTGTTTTTTATTTGCTTCTACTATACTAAAGACAAAAAGAAAACAAATTAAAATGGTAAAGCAAATCATCCCAATTTTCTCTTTCACAAATTATCATCCTTTCTTTTTTATTTTTGTCAAAAAAACTTTTTTAAAGTGATATCAATATTTTTCCTAGTCTTACGGGTCCTTTTATTTTTTTATCCAAATTTGACTCTTGACATTCTTAATTTTATAGATTATATTGTTATTATTATTGGAAATTTAAGGTAATTGTTATTTTTATGTCGAAGTTTGTAAAATGATTTATTTTATTATATTTATATATATTACACGGAGGATAAAGATATGTTAAATTTTGTTTTATGTGATGACAATTCTAACATCTTAAAACAGACTACTAAAATGTTAGAATTTATTTTTCTAAAACATGACTTTGATGCTTATGTTTCCTTTGTCACCACAAATGCACAAGAACTAATCGAACATATTAGACAAAACAAGGTAGATGTTTTATTACTAGATATTAATTTGAAAGATAATATTTCAGGAATTGAAGTAGCCAAAAAGGTAAGAACAATTAACAAGGAGCTCTATCTTATCTTTACTACTGGTCATTTAGAATATGCCATGCTTGCTTATAAGGTCAAGACTTTTGATTATCTAGCCAAGCCTATTACTCCTGAAAGATTAGAAGAAACAATTATACGTGTTTTTGAAGATATAACAAGATTTAGCCAGAACTTTATTAAAGTAAACTCTACGATTATAAACCCCAATGATATTCTATATATCAAGCGTGATGGTATGAAATTGGTTTTATGTACAGCGTTTACTAATCATGAACTATATAGCTCTTTTACTAAAATCAACTCCAGTTTACCAGACAATTTTGTCCGTTGTCATAAATCCTATATTGTAAATATTAATAAAATATCAAATATTGATATAAATACTAATACAATTTCGTTTAATGACCAAAGTCAATGCTATATTGGTCCTAAATATAAAAATAAATTTATGGAGGTTTTAAAAAATCATGGAAATTTTTCAAACAATTTGGACAGCTTTAACCACGCCAAATAGGTGGCTAACTAATATCATTATCACTCCTTTAACTTTTTTAGAAGCTACTGTTAGCATGTTGTTATTTACAACCGTGCTAAATCTTTCAGCAACAAAAAAAAGAAAACTTTTTTACATTGTTGTTTTATCACTTTGGAGTATTATACTAAATATTATACTTCCAAAACAAATAGCTTCAATTATCAACATGATCCTTCTTCCAATTTTTATTTACTTTGTTTTTCATACTACGGTATTAAAAGCAATTTTATCAGAAGTGATTCCAACTATTTGTATTGTTTTAGTTGAAAGTCTTATCTCAAAATTTTTCTTCGTTATTTTTAATATGTCTTATGAAACAGCTTTGTCAACTCCACTTTTTAGACTAGCTATCATGATTAGTGTTTATACTTTAATTTTTGTAATTTATTTGATTTACAAAAAGTTAAAGTTTTCTAAACTAGTCATTCCAGATATTTTTGATAGGAAAAGTAAAATATTACTTATTTGCAATTTTATTTTAGCTTTAATATCTATGGGAGCACAAATTTACTTAATTACATTTTATAATGATAAATTACCTTTTATGATTGTTTTACTTAGCTTAATTTCATTAGTATCTTATTTTGTTATCAGTATTTTTAGCTTAATAAGAACGACGCAATTAGAAATTACGACTAGAGATCTTGAACAAACAAAACAGTATAATCGAACATTAAGTATTCTTCATGATAATATTAGAGCTTTTCGACATGATTTTCAAAATATTGTTCAGACGATTGGCCGGATATGTTCAATCAGAAGATATGAAAGGATTAAAAGTATATTATTCTCAGCTTCAAGATGATTGCACTAGAGTTAATAATTTGACTATGTTAAATCCCAATGTTATTAATCATCCTGCAGTTTATAGTCTGTTAACAAATAAATATTATAAAGCTGATGAATTAGGAATTCGTATTAGTTTTGAGATTTTCTTAGATTTAAATGAAATTAAGATGAAAATTTATGATTTTACTAAAGTTCTTGCAATTTTGATGGATAATGCTATAGAAGCAGCTTCTCAATGTGATGAAAAACTAATTAATTTAATTATTAGAAAAGATGGTACTTCTCCAAGACAATTGGTAATTGTTGAAAATACTTATATCAATAAAGATGTTGATACAGAAAAGATTTTTGAGAAAGGTTTCACTTCTAAAAAGACAGAAGATGCCAAAACTTCTCATGGATTAGGATTATGGGAAGTAAGAAGGATTTTATCGAAGAGTAAAAATTTAAACTTATATACTTCTAAAGATGATAAATTCTTTAAACAGCAATTAGAAATTTATTTAACTTAATAAACAAAACTATTCTATAAAAAAGTAAAGAGATATTAGTTTATTCTAATATCTCTTTTATTCTATTATTCATTTCATAAAAAATAGCAAGATAGTGTCGAATCTATCTTGCTTATATGTAACTTTTAGGTTTTTTCTTTATTTTTTCCAAATTTTATCTACTTATTAATTTAATTAATCTTTTTTAATTAAAGATGCTGGCATCTTTGGTTGATGAAAAGCACCAATGATTATACATGCAGTATTGGTAGCTTTTGCATATTTTTCAGCAACTTTTGCTAATAATTTTAACATAGGACTTCCCCTTTCTTTTGTTAAATTTATATAATAAAAAGTATGTTGCCGGCTAATACTTTTATTAACACAATAATTTATACTTGTTCTATATAAGTCTCGTGTCCATATTGATTATTTGTTAATTTATATACAATTCTTGAGATTGCTAAACTTTGTAATATTGTTCCAAATAATAATATATTTGAAATTGTTTGATCTGGCACGATTATTGCTGCTATTAGAGTAAGTGTCATTGTAATATATGAAATAATCTGTTTCTTTTTTCTTTCCTTTTTACTTATAATTGGTACATTTTCTGTATCTGCTGGTGCATATAGTTTTATCATAATTATGCTAAATATAAATGTAATACCAATTAATAGAATTCGATATATTGGCTCTAGAGTAATTGTTTTACTTATCATTGCATTTCCACAAAAGAAGATTGTACTTCCTATGATACATCCAATATGTGTTTTTAGATGAAATCCTCCTGAAGCTGATCGATAAGGTAAAATTAAAATATAGGCCAATAATGTGAGCCATCCGACACCTAAGAAAAAAGCAATTGCTATAATAATAAATATTTTAGGTATTTCACCAATAAAGAGTTGTAGTCCGTAATTTATGATTTCTAGTCTTTCTTGATCGATATCAGGTGATTTTGCTTTTATCTTGTTTGTCAGGAATAAACAAATTTTATCTATCATTTTGTTCCCCTCTTTTTTCTATGAACTCATTTTATATTTTTTTCGACTTTTTCCTCAAAGCATTATATGAAAAGATTTATTTTCTTCATAAAATTTTTACTTTTATATTTTATAAATGTTTTTGATTGTTTTATAAACACGCATAAAAAAAGAAAACTCTCTATTAAAGTCTTCTTTTATATTTCAACATTTTCTAATATTACCCATGGTCCTTGTTTTTTAGGAAGACATTTAAAAGTCATTTCTTGTTTTGTAATTGGATGAAGGATACTTAGTTCATAAGCCCAAAGTGATATTTGCTTTCCTCTTCCTCTTGTTCCATATTTTTGATCACCACAAATACTATGATTTCTAGATGCAAATTGTACTCTAATTTGATGGTGTCTTCCTGTATGAAGATTTACTTTTACTAAAGATAGATTTGTTTCTTCGTTATATTTTAATACTTGGTAATCAAGTTTTGCTAATTTACTATTTTTTGTTCCTTCTGGTACTACTTTACTTGTATTTGTTTTCTCATTTTTTAAAAGATAATCTTCCCAAACGCCTTCTTTTTCTTCAAGTTTTCCATCTACAATTACTAAGTATCTTTTCTTAAAAGTTTTTTCTCTTACTTGCTCGCTTAATCTTGCAGCTGCTTTTGAGGTCTTCGCAAATACCATGACTCCACCTACCGGTCGATCTAATCTGTGTATTAATCCTAAATATACATTACCTGGCTTTTGATATTTTTCTTTAATGTATTGCTTTATAAGAGTTAGCATATCTAAATCCCCTGTTTTATCTGCCTGTGATGGAATATTTACCATTTTTTCTACTACAATGATATGATTATCTTCATATATAACATTTAACTTTTCCATATTATTCTTCCCATCTGCCATAAATTCCACATGGTAATACTAAGGCTGATCCACTCATTGGTAATCCAATTTCACCAGAAGATAGTTTTCCTTTATATTTTTTGTTCATATTTAATAGTAAAATATCTTCTAGTACTTTACTTGAAATTCCTGTTGTGTATGAATTGATTAGGAAAAATAAAGGTTTATCTGATAAGACTTGCATACATATTGCTACTAAGTCAGATATGTTTTCTTCAAATTTCCATACTTCTCCATTTGCTCCTCTTCCATAAGAAGGTGGATCCATAATAATGGCATCATAAGTGTTTCCTCTTCTTATTTCACGATTTACAAATTTTATAACATCGTCAACAATGTATCGAACTTTTGCTTTTTCTAATCCTGATGAAATTACATTTTCTTTTGCCCATGCTACCATTCCTTTTGAGCTATCTACATGACAACAAGATGCTCCTGCAGAAAGACAAGCTACTGTTGCTCCTCCTGTGTATGCAAATAGGTTTAGAACTTTAATTTCTCTTTTTGCATTTTTTATTTTCTCTATCATCCAATCCCAGTTAACAGCTTGTTCTGGAAATAGTCCTGTATGTTTAAATCCCATTGGTTTAATATTAAAGGTAAGATTCTTATATTTTACTTGCCAGTTTTTAGGCATACTTTTTTTGTATTCCCAAGCTCCTCCACCAGTATTGCTTCTTACATACTTTGCATTTACATTATTCCACTTATTGGGGAATGTTTTTTCTTTCCATATAATTTGGGGATCTGGTCTTACTAATATAATGTCTTTCCATCTTTCTAATTTTTCTCCATTTGCCATGTCTAGAATTTCATAATCTTTCCATTCGCTTGCAATTTTCATTTTTTTCTTCTCCTTTTTTCTTGTTTTCTATTTTATCATATTTTCTCCTATTTTTCCAGCTTTATTTAGATTTGTTCTACTTTTCCTTTTTGTATCTTTTACCTTTATGTTAATTTTTATTGTCGAAATATTTCCAAAAATGGAAATATATGTTATACTACTAATAAGTTATGACATATTGATTCATTTCTACGATTTAAAAGGAGAATGATTATGGTAAATCTATTAATTGTTGATGACAATATTTATTACACCAAATCTTTGGTAAATTATCTTTTAACAAAAGAACCTGCTGTACGATTGATTGGCATTGCTACATCAGGAAAAGAGACAATAAAAATTCTTTCACACAATAGGGTAGACTTATTGATTTTAGATTTAAAAATGCCTGGTTGTAATGGACTTGATATTTTAAATCAGATAGATAAATTGTTACTAAATCATATTCCTAAGATTATGGTCATTACTGGTGAATCGGATTTATTGCAAAAGGCAATAAAGAATCCTTATGTTAGTAATTATGCTTTAAAAGCAGATGATATGGTGACTACTTATCAGAAGATTAGTACTTTAATCTTGGAAGCAAGAATTGAGAAAACTAATAGCCAATCTAGAGAGAAAATTTTAAGAGAATTAACTTATTTAGGTTTTAATTTAAAGCATATTGGAACTCAATATTTATTAGAAGCAATTTTAATGATTTATAACTCGAATACGAAAGAAGGATTAGAGAATTTAGAAAAATATGTTTACAGTGCTCTTGGATCTGCTCATCATAAAACACCTAGTAATATAAAGTCTAATATTAATAAGTCCATCGAGTATATGTTTTGTGAATCTGATTTTTCTATTTTGAAAAATTATTTTCTTTTATCTTCTGAAATAAAACCTACAGCTAAATTAATTATTTCTACTGTGCTAGAAAAGATATAATTGCATTTTTCCACTTTTTTACACTTTTCTTGCAATATTATATCAATTAGGATATTATTATTTAGTAATATATAAAATTCTACTAATATATTAGAAAAATAAGATAAAGGAGCTAAATATCATGAAAATGTCGAAATCATTAAATATTTTTCTAATTATATCTATTATTCTTATTATTGCATTTCTTATTGTTTGTATATTACTTCAGTTGAATCGAGTTTCTAGAGAAGAAGTATTAAAAACTTTACAAAAAGCACAAAAGCTTGATAATGTATCTTGTTCCTATACATCAACAATTAATAATATCCAGAAACAAGCATCTTTCTTTTTGAAAGATAATTTATTTTTAATGAAAACTGATGAATTACTTTATTGGAAGGACTTATCTACTCATGAAACAATTTTTATTAATTATGAGACAAAAGTAGCCAAAGTAAAAACAGAGGCAGAAGATACTCTTTTTTCACTTTGGTTAGATGATTATCTTGAGTACTTCCAAGAAGACAGTTCTTATATATTTAAAGATGCTAGTAAACAAGATGGAAAGATTATTGCAGAAGTTCAATCTCCCAATGAAGGAAACCCAATATTTACTATCATAATTGATGAACAAACTGGATTTCCTGAACAGTTAGAAACCTCAGACGGTTCAGTAATTAAAAGAACTATTCAACTTGATGTGGTTACTGATGAAATGATTCAAAAACCTGATTTAACAGGATATTCTATTGTTCAAGAATAATTAATTTGCCACCAACACATTTCTTAATATATATAAAGAAAAAGAACTAGTTTGAAATGAATTCAAACTAGTTCTTTTTTAACTTAAATCTATTATTTAGTTCTATAAACTACTAAGTAGAATAAAAAAATTAGAAATCATAATAGAATTAATAATGCTCATCATAATTGCCATGATTACAACCATTGTAATAAATTTATTATTTCGAATAGCTTGTCCTATTTTTTGAAGCATACCTATCTTTTTTGTTTCAATCCTATTTTTTTGTTCATTATACTTAATATTAAAAATCTCATCTTGTGTGTATTCCATATTTTCTCCCCCTTAAAATATTTCTATTAAAAGTATATTCATTTTAGGAGGAAAATATGTTAAAAGATTTCATTTTATTTATAAAATCGTATTTTCTTTTTCCTACTTTTTCTTTATTTATTGAGCTCTTCTTTTATTTTTCTAGCAAGTTTTTCATTAATTCCTTTTATTTTTGTAATTTCTTCGATTGGTGCTTCTGCTATTTTTTTAATACTACCAAATGTTTTTAATAATTCTTTTTTCTTTACCTCTCCAATTCCCGATATTTCATCTAATCCTGATTTTGTAATTTGTTTTCCTCTTACTTTTTTATGATATTCAATTGCAGTGTTATGAACTGTGTCTTGGAAGTTTGTAATAAGAAGCATTAATTTTTCTGATAGTGGCAATTCATTTCTTTCTTCATCAATTAAGGCCCTTGTTGTGTGTTTATCATTTTTTACCATGCCAAAGACTGGTATTTCTAAATGATATTTCTGAACTGCTCTTTTAACCGCACGTAGTTCTGTAATTCCTCCATCCACAAAAATGATATCAGGAAGGACTCCAAATGCACCTTTGGGATTCTCGATGGAGTGTTTCAATCTTCTTTCTACTACTTCTTGCATACATCTTGGATCATCTTGTCCTTCTACTGTTTTTATTTTAAATCTTCTTGATAGGTTCTTTTTGATGATACCATCTTGCATAACACACATGCCTGCTACTGTATTAGTTCCTGCTATATTGGAAATATCATATGTTTCTATTTTCCTAGGTAATTTTTCTAATTGTAATACTTCTTTTAATTCTGTTAATGCTTCAAATTTGTCTTTTGATTTGTTTTCTAATGTTACTTTTGCATTTTGTTCTGCCATTTCTACAAATCTTAATTTTTCTCCTTTTTGTGGTGTTTTTATTTCTACTTTTCTACCAGCTTTTTCAGATAGGAAAGCTTCAATTAGTTCTTTGTCTTCCACTACTTCTCTCATCATAATTTTATGTGGTAAATTGAAGGATTGCATATAATATTGCTTGATAAATTCTGATAGAATTACTTCTGCTTTTTCATCTTTTAGTTCATCAAAGAAATAGTGTTCTCTTCCTATCATTTTACTGCCTCTAACAAAAAAGATTTCAATGCATACTGTAATTTCGTTTCTTGCAAGGCCTATGACATCAATGTCATTTTCTGAGATGTTGGATACTTTTTGTTTTTCAGAGATTCTTTCAATTGCAAGTTTTCGATCTCTTAAATAGGCTGCACTTTCAAAATCTAGTTTTTGAGATGCTTCTTTCATTTGAATTTCTAGTTCTTTGATGATCTTATCTGTTTTTCCTTCTAATAATAGTATAATTTCGTCAATTTGTTTTTGATATTCTTCTTTCGAGATATATCCCATACATGGTGCGAGACAACGCTTAATATGATAGTTTAAACAGGGTCTTGATCTGCCTTTGTAATTTCTACATTGCCTTATTTTATATTTTTGTTTGATAAAGTCTAGCATTTCTTTTGCACTACCTGGATTGGCATAAGGGCCAAAGTATTTGGCTCCATCATTTTGAATTCTTCTTGTAATATAGATATTGGGGAAATCATCTTTTAGTTCAATTTTGATATATGGATAGGTTTTATCGTCTTTTAATAGAACATTAAATTTTGGTCTGTTTTTTTTGATTAAATTACACTCTAAAATTAATGCTTCTGCTTCATTATCTGTTACAATATATTCAAAGTGATCAATTAAAGAAACCATATTCTGAATACGAACCGTTTTGTTCGTTTTTCGAAAATAGGAACGAACACGGTTCTTTAGTGAAATGGCTTTTCCAACATATATAATGTTATCATCTTTATCATGCATAATATATACTCCAGGTTTTGCTGGAAGTTTCTTTAATTCTGCTTCAATGTTAAACATTTCTTTCTCCTTTTCATCTTCTTTTCCTATTATATCATGCTCTTTTCCTGATCGCAAGGTGAACCTTATGTCTAGTATGAGTTTTTTTTGCTGGGGATTTCCCTAGATTTCAACATTCTTAAGTACTAATCTATAATTTGATTGAATTTCTCTTAATTTAAACTATATTCAGTTTACTATATTTATTATT
>JAETTH010000104.1 GCA_021769225.1 Erysipelotrichaceae bacterium | reverse complement strand
ACTGCTGTATAATGCAGTCAAGGGGCGGAGCTTTTAAAAGCGGCTCCGCCCCTATCGTTAATTCAATATATCTTACATTAGTTTTCTGAGTTTACACAAACTTTGAAACGCTCTCCCTATCGTTAATTCAATATATCTTACATTAGTTTTCTGAGTTTACACAAACTTTGAAACGCTCTCTGACCAGTACACAATTTATGCAAAATTCTCTTTATTTTCATTTCTACCTGTAACTTTGTTATACAATAGCATTTATCTGCATATTCCGAATTAATAAAACCTCTTTCCCCATTAATTTCTATCTCTATCCAATCAGATAAATACCCTAGTATTCTATATGTGCTAAATTTATCGACTTCACATATTATATTGTCAGATATTCTCGCAAACTTATAAAGCTTTACATTCTCTTTTTTTATAAAAACATAGCATTGTTTACATTCTTCTATATACTCTGTTCCCTCTATTCCCGATATATGACAATAGCCAATATTATTATCCAACTCTATTTCTGCCCAATCGTCATAGTAATTTAGAATTTTATACACATACCCTTCATACGCAATCCCTATGTCGTCGGCATTTATACCTGGCAATGATCTTATATTCAAACTTTTACATTTTACTTTACCATAACAAATATTTTGAAACGAAAAACTATTATCAATAGTGAATTCTTTTATGCCTGATACATGACAATACCCGATATCGTTTCCTGTTTCTACAGCCACCCAGTTATCATCATAATATGCCAATATTTTATATATATAATGTTTGGCTGTCTTTTCGACAACTTTTGCTTCTAAATCGGGAAATTCTCTTATGTTTAACGATTTCGATTTTATATACGCATAAAGCTCTTTTTCAGCCTCTCTATACTCACAGATTCTTACTAAACTATTCTCTATATATCCAATGGTATTCTTATCAACTATGATTCCAATCCAATTCGATATTTTGCCCACATATATAAAAATCCTTTTCTCATTCATGTTTCTAATTACAGGAACATTCGCGCTTGGTAATGATCGTATTTCCGAATACGCATTTTTTAAGAACACATGATATGTTCGTCCATTTGTTTCACTCTCCAATAAAGGTTTCCCTACCAGCTCTCCTCTAGTTTTAAGAGCTAAATCAAATATTTCCTTATAATCACTGCCATATATGCCTTTTGTATCTTTTAACTCATATATTTTGCTAAACCATTTATTTCGATATATAGACTTATATTTATTAAGGTCGAAAGAGTTTTTATATCTTTCTAAATATCCATCTCCCAAAACATCCAATTCCATTAACGTTTTTTGACATTTACTGCAAACCCCGCAATTCTCAATATCCAGCAAACATACATTTAAAAAATCATAGCTTTCCTCCAATTCAACGATTTTCTTTATTTTTTCAAGCCTTGATAAATTTTGATTTGAGCTATAAAACTCTATATTTTCCGTACATAAATGACGCATAGCCCATTTTTCATATTTAGCTGAGTCTGAATTTAAATTTAATTCAAAATAACGTAAATCATATGCTGCAGAATAATAGTATTTATTAATTCCTTTTTGCAAAAGCAAACCTATCCCCAAATTTCTAAACGTATGACTACGATCAAAGGACCATTTTCCAAAGAGTTTCTCTGAATTCAAAACATCATATAAATTTGAATCTACAGTAATTAATTTATAATTATATTTTTTACAAAATTCCTTTGTTTTTTCTAATTGGCCCTCATATAACTCTCTCTTTGTATATTTGCTTTCTCCCAAAACCAAATCTCTGCCATGATGTGCCCCTACATTAAAATATGTAAAATGTGTTATAGAATAATTTTTCATATTACACATTTCACCATATTCATACATTGTAAAAAACGAATCCACGCCTCTGGACATACCTGCCGCAACTGCAAAACTGTCATACGTTTTATTCACAGTTTTGCAGTTTATTATTATCTTAGGAATTTTTCTTCCTTCAGCTTCGTAAATTTGCGGAATCATATGGTATGTTAAATTGTAATATAATTTTTCCGATACAGGCATACTGCATTCAATTTCTTCATATTCAAACTTCATTGCGCTTAAAAT
>JAETTH010000103.1 GCA_021769225.1 Erysipelotrichaceae bacterium | reverse complement strand
AAACATTACAAATGACCATCAATAACATAAAAAATTCGCTTACTCGTTGAGAATTTTAATTTTGTTATATCATGCTGTCTCAAAACTACGATAATTCTTTGAGACAGTATTTTTTATCTCAACAATTTTTCCACGAATAAAACACTCATTAAAACCTAACAATTTTATAATGTCCACATGAGGTAGACTATTTTATATATCTTTTACAACGATATTGTGCCCAAGCCTATTTTCTGAAAAAATACTATCCAGATGAGACTACCCATTGATTGTGGATAATATTTTTGATAAACTGTTAGTAACTTGTGGACAATTAAAATTGTGTATAAAACCTGTGGATTCTGTTGATAATCTTGAGATGCTATCCACAATGTTATCTACAGGAGCAATCCCTTGTGGATACTGGATTTAAGTCATTTTTACACATTTCCACAATGTCTATTACTATTACTACTAAATATATAAGGACGAAGAAGTAGAAGGAGAGCAGATCAGCTTATGAAATTTACATCAACAAAAGAAAATCTTTTAGCCGGAATCAATACTGTACAGAAGGCTATTTCCACAAAAGGAGCTGTGCCGGTTTTAACAGGAATTTATATTAAAGCAGAGAATAATCAAATGACATTTTCCGCAACAGATTTAGAGTTGGGCATTACATGCGTCCAACCAGTACAAGTAATAGAAGAAGGACATGCTGTGATCCCTGCTCATTTCTTTGCAGAAATTGTTCGTCGTTTACCAAATACCAATTTAATATTTTCTTACGATAATGAAACTGTATCTACAAAGATCGAGTATGATCATGCAGAGACAAATATTAAATGTTGGCGGGGAGAGGAATTTCCCGGTATTTCAATTTTAGAAGACGGACATATGATTACGATTAATCCTGCAGTATTCAAATCATTGGTAAAACAAACTAGCTTTTGTGCTAATATGAACGATCCCCGTCCTATTTTCACCGGTGTTTTGTTAGAGGTAAAAGGAAATAATCTGACTATGGTTGGTACAGATAGTCATCGATTGGCCGTAAAAATGTGCAAAATTGACAATCTAACCAATGAAGATTTTACAATTATCGTACCTGTAAAATCATTAAATGAAATCAGCCGCATTTTGAAGGACGATAGTGAAGATGTGTTGACTATTCGCTGCAATAACCGTGTTATTAATTTTGAATGTAATGGTATACGCTTATCTTCTCGGCTGGTGGACGGTACATTTCCAAATTACAGGCAAGTTATTCCTGAAGATTATAACTTGCTTATAAAAGCAAAGAAAAAACAATTACAGGAGTCTATTGAGCGGGCAAGTTTGTTTGTGCCAGAACGGGATGGCTCCAGTGTGCTACATTTTAAAATCAGTGATGGCAATTTGAATGTAGTATCAAAATCAGAATATGGTACTGTAAATGAAAATATAAATGTCTATACAGAAGGCGATGAATTATCTATTTTATTTAATGCGAAATATTTATTAGATGCATTTAAAACAATGGATTTTGATGATTTAGACATAAAAATGGGCGGTTCACTGAGTCCTGCTATATTCCGACCTTTAAATGACGAAAGCTACTTATATTTGCTGTTGCCGTTAAGAGGGTAATCTGTGAATAAAATAAAACTTTTACGGTCTGCTATTTTTTAGCAAGACCGTTTTTTGTTGTGTGCCGCTTTTATTCATGGTAAAATGAAGCTTGAAAAATATTGGTGTAAAAGGTTAAAAGGCAAAAAAGATACTTTAAAAGAAAGGGGGTTTTTCCTTGTATCTGGAGCATTTGCATTTGATAAATTATAGAAATTATGAAAATCAAAAGTTAGATTTGAATCATGGAATTAATGTATTGATTGGCGCCAATGGACAGGGAAAAACCAATCTTTTAGAAGCGATTTATTATCTTTCTATGGGAACAAATTTCCGAGGAAATAAAGATTTGGAATTGATTCACTGGGAGCAGCCTTATTTTCGACTGAGGGGACAGATAAAAAAAAATAACAGTGAACGTTGTTATGATTTGGATATTTATGTAGATAGAGAAAAGCATAAGCAGTTGAAAATTAATGGTGTGAAATATAAAAGTATGTCAGAATTACAGAATTATTTAAGAGTTATTTTATTTTCACCTGATGATTTAAGGATTATAAAAGGTTCTCC
>JAETTH010000102.1 GCA_021769225.1 Erysipelotrichaceae bacterium | reverse complement strand
TCATTTTTAGACAAAATATTAAAATAATCTTTATTTAATGATTTAGCAATTTGTTTACATGCAGTTTTTAAACTAGACAATCCTAAATAATCATACAGTAAACAAAGAAGCATTTTGTTTTTTATTAAATTTGGTTCACTTTCTATAATTTTAGATAATTCGTATAATTCATCATTTATATCTTCAGGTTCAGAGTTTATCGAATACTCATATTCTGTTCCGTTCATCATTTTATGATAACTAAACACTTCCTTTAAGATTAGTATGGCAATTTGATATGATTTAAAATCCTTTCTTGAGTTTTGTTCACTATTTATTCTTTCA
Organism: Erysipelotrichaceae bacterium; assembly: GCA_021769225.1. GTDB lineage: Bacteria > Bacillota > Clostridia > TANB77 > CAG-508 > JAETTH01. The sequence continues at coordinate 1,838 of JAETTH010000102.1, read as the reverse complement.
AGTTCACTTACATATTTTCCCCAACATTCGTTATCATCTAAATATACAAATATGACTGTTCTATCGATTATAAACTGCAACCTTTTTCCTATACTATTTGGATCTATTTTTTCATACTCCTGCTTAAAGAAATTATTTATACTTCTTTTATCTGCTTTTTTAAGTTCTTTTTTATTGTTCTCTGGAATAATTGAACTAAAACCAGGAGCATATTTTTCATCTAATAAAGGATTATCACTATAAATGATTTTTAAGTATTTTTTATAAAACTCTTTCCAATTTGTATCAAATAATTTTTTGAAATTTTCCTCATTGTAGTCTGGGCTATCAATTAAGATATTATTTAATAATTCACATATGCCTTCTTTATTGAATGCAGTATTTTGATAATGAAATAAAGGGGATTCTTTTGGAATTTCATTTGAATCTACTCTAATAATGCAAACAAAATTTTCTGGATTCCCTTTAGATATTGCCCCTGCTTCAAAATTAATCCATGGCGCAAAAACATTTTCTTTGGTAATAAAGAAAATACCTTTTGTACTTTGTTGAAGTGCTTCTTGAATTTTAGGTTCCCATAATTCGCCGATTTTAATATTTTTACTAGAAAACCATGCCTCAATTTTAAATGTATTGTAGAACCAATCGTAAAAGGTAGAAGCTATTTGTTTGCTTTTCTCACCACTCCAACTTATAAAAATCTTATTTTCCATTTAAAACCCTCCTGTTATATTTTTTGCATTAAATAGCATAAATTTGTAGATATGTCAATACGATATGCAAAAGTGCACAAAAAACCTACAAAAATGTATATATTAAAACAATCCTCTAATATATAAGTGTATAAAACTGCAAAAAGTAACAAAAATTATTTAAGAAAATGTGCGAGAGATTTTTGAGAGACTAAACTCTCAAAATTTGGCTTAAAATGGTATGTTTCAAAAAGTGATTTTTACACTCTGACTCCGTCATTTAAGGTTCGAATCCTTATACCTCTGCCAGCAGGCGGTGACATTATAGATGTCACCGCTTTTTCTATGCAAAATAGGCTCAAATAGTACAAAATCGCCCTCAATCTGCTGTGGATTTAAGGACGATTTTTTCTTTTCTGTTTTGTTGAGATTTTTTGTGAGACTTTCAGAGACCTAAAAACTTCCGATTTCTAAAACCTACCGAGAGCGACCGGGAGCGTTTAGGTAAGAGACTTTCGAGAGATGATGCCATGATTAGTTGTGAAAATGTTGATGCAAAGAAACTTTGCTATGATTTTTCTGTATTGCAAAGATATTTTAATTGAAATATAATAAACATAGTAATAAAATATTTTCCAAGGAGGAATGTTTATGACTTTGGGAAATAATATCATTAAAATCAGAAAAGATAATAATATGTCACAGGAAGAATTTGCAGAAGTCTTTAATGTTACGAGGCAGACTATATCAAATTGGGAAAATTCAAAAAGTTATCCTGATATTCAAACGCTCATCAAAATTAGTGATAATTTCAATATATCGTTAGATGTATTATTAAAAGAGGATATTGAACTGGTAAAGAATATTGATGTTAAAGTAAAAGAAACAGATAAGTATAAAAAAATTCTTAAAATAATGATTTATATCTTAGCAATATTAATCAGTGTATTTTGTTTGGTAACAATTATATTTATTGCCAAGATAACTGTGAAATGGAAAATTGTGCTGACAGTAGTTGCATTGAGTTGGATTATAACATTTTTGTCAAAAATACTTAATCGTTTTAACTGATATTAAATGGTAAAGGCAAGGAATATATAGTTATCCCTTGCCTTTACTTATTGGTTTCGAGACTATCGGAGTATG
>JAETTH010000015.1 GCA_021769225.1 Erysipelotrichaceae bacterium | reverse complement strand
AGATAGAAAATTGGATAAATAATTATCCAAGAGCTATGTTTAATTATAAAAGTACCAACGAAATCTTAAGTAAAATGTGTGCATAATAAACCGGAAATTTATTATTGCAATTTGTAAAAATATAGGAAAGCTGAAAAAAAGCTTGCAATATTACCATAATGTGATATAATAATTTAGCTAGTTATATATATTTTCTAAGCATGAAAGGATGATATTTAAAAATGAGTATGAAAACAGAAAAAACAGATAAGGCAAATGAACTAAAATTAGAATTTACAGTAGAAGCTGAAAAATTTGAAAATGCAATTAAAAATGTATATTCCAAAAATGCAAAATATTTTAGTGTACCTGGATTTAGAAAAGGAAAAGTACCTTTCCAAATGGTAATCAAACATTATGGAAAAGAAGTATTTTATGAAGATGCATTTAATGAAGTAGCATCAGAAGAATTTGAAAGAGAATTAAAAGAAAATAAAATAGAAGCAGTAAGTAGACCTGAAATTGATATTAAACAAATTGAATCAGGAAAAGATTTAATCTTCACAGCAGTTGTACAAATTAAACCAGAAGTAACTTTAGGAAAATATAAAGGTATAACCCTTAAAAAAGTTGAGTATACTGTATCTGATGAAGACATTAATCATGAACTATCTCATATGCAAGAAAGAAATGCAAGATTAATTTCTGCAAATGATAGAGCTGTTAAAGATGGAGATACTACAGTAATTGATTTCGAAGGATTTATAGACGGAGTAGCATTTGAAGGTGGAAAAGCAGAAAATCACGAATTAGTAATTGGAAGCAAAACATTTATCCCAGGATTTGAAGATCAAATCATTGGTATGAAACAAGACGAAGAAAAAGATATCAAAGTAACTTTCCCAGAAGAATATTTTTCAAAAGAACTAGCCGGAAAAGAAGCAACATTTAAAGTAAAACTACATGAAATTAAAGTAAAAGAATTACCTACATTAGATGACGATTTTGCAAAAGATGTTAGTGAATTTGATACCTTGGAAGAATTAAAAAATAGCATCAAAGACAAACTAGAAAAAGAAAATGAATCAAGAGCAAAATATGAAACAGAGGAAGAAGCAATTAAACTTGTATGTGATGATACTAATATTGATATTCCATCTGGAATGATTGAAACAGAAGTTGATAACATGGTAAGAGAAGTAGAAACAAGATTATCATATCAAGGACTAGGATTAGAACAATATCTACAAATGATGGGTAAAACCATGGAAGAATTTAAGAAAGACTATGAAGAACAAGCAACAAAATCTGTAAAATCAAAACTAGTATTAGAAGCAATTTCAAAAGCAGAAAAACTTGAAGTAAGCGAAGAAGAAGTACTAGAAAAAGTAAAACAGATGGCTGAAAACTATGGTAGAAAAGCAGAAGAACTAGAAGGAAATGAATCTTTAAAAAGCTACCTAGAAGAAAGTATAAAAACTGAAAAAGCAATTGACTTTATCGTAAAAAATGCTAAAATAAAATAGAAAACAAAAAGGGATGTTTCAAAAAAGGTAATATATAGTCAATATATATTGCCTGTATTTATTAGGAGGAGATTATGATAGAAAATAGTTTAGTTCCATATGTTATTGAACAAACCGCAAAAGGAGAGAGATCATACGATATCTTTTCAAGACTTTTGAAAGATAGAATCATCTTTTTAGGAGAACAAGTAGATGCTACATCAGCAAGCTTAGTAGTAGCACAACTTCTATTTTTGGAATCCGAAGACCCAGATAAAGAAATTGCCCTATATATTAATAGCCCAGGAGGATCTATTACAGATGGTATGGCAATTGTGGATACTATGAACTATATTAAATGCCCTGTATCTACTATCTGTGTAGGTATGGCAGCTAGTATGGGAGCAGTCCTATTAGCATCTGGTGAAAAAGGAAAGAGATTTGCAACACCAAATGCAGAAATTCTAATTCACCAACCATTAATCAGTGGTGGATTATCAGGACAAACAACTGAAATTAAAATTCATGCAGATCACATGGTAAAAACCAGAGAAAAATTAAACAAATTATTAAGTGAAAGAACTGGTCAACCATTAGAAGTGATTAATCGTGATACAGAAAGAGACAACTATATGACAGCACAAGAAGCGTTACAATATGGATTAATTGATGGAATTATGGATAAGAGACAATAAAAAGGAACTTAAATGAATTTAGGCGAATATAATAAATTGCCTCTACAAAATAAAAAACTACTTGTAGGGGTGGGCTTAGTTAATTAAGCTCACTTTTACTATTTTTAAAATGTAGAAGTCATCAACAAAAGAAAAGAAAAAAAGAAAGAGGTGCTTTAAATTTGCAAAAAAATAATAATGGTCAAAATGTAAGATGTTCTTTTTGTGGAAAGTCACAAGAGGCAGTAGATAAGGTGATTGCAGGACCTGGTGTATATATTTGTAATGAATGTATTAAAATTTGTAATAATATTTTAGAAGGTGAAGAATACGAAGAAGAGGATTTAAACTATACATTAGCAGAAGAAGAGAAAATACCAAATCCTCAAGAAATTAAAAAAATATTAGATGAGTATGTAATTGGACAAGAAAATGCCAAAAAAACATTATCGGTTGCTGTATATAACCACTATAAAAGAATCAACTCAGAAGAAATTGAGGATGGAGTAGAAATTCAAAAAAGTAATGTATTACTATTAGGACCAACAGGCTGTGGTAAAACTTTACTTGCACAAACATTAGCTAAAATCTTAAATGTACCATTTGCTATTGCAGATGCAACAACATTAACAGAAGCTGGGTATGTAGGAGAAGATGTAGAAAACATCTTATTAAAATTAATCCAATCAGCAGACTATGACATTGCTAAAGCAGAGCAAGGTATTATATACATTGATGAAATTGATAAAATTTCAAGAAAGTCAGAAAATCCATCCATTACAAGAGATGTTAGTGGAGAAGGTGTACAACAAGCATTACTTAAAATTATAGAGGGAACAACAGCATCTGTACCACCACAAGGAGGAAGGAAACATCCACACCAAGAATTTTTACAAATCAACACACAAAACATCCTATTTATCTGTGGAGGAGCATTTGAGGGATTAGAGAAAATAGTAAAAGACAGAATGGGTAAAAAATCAATTGGATTTGGTGCAAAGATTGAAAGTAATACAGATGTTGAAAAATATAAAATCTTTGAAAAATTATTACCTCAAGATTTATTAAAATTTGGACTAATTCCAGAATTTGTTGGAAGATTACCAATCATTGCAACTTTAGAAGAATTAGACAGAAAAGCTTTAATTGACATTGCAACAAAACCAAAAAATGCTTTAATAAAACAGTACAAGAAACTGTTTAAGTTAGATAATGTAGAACTAGAATTTGAAGATGAAGCATTAGGACTAATTGTAGACAAAGCAATTGAAAGAAAGACAGGGGCAAGAGGACTCCGCTCAATCATTGAAGAAATTATGAGAGATGTTATGTTCGAAATTCCATCTAACCCTAAGATTGAGAAATGCATTATAACAAAACAAACCGTGGAAAAAGGAGAAGCTCCTGAATTAGTCATTAATGAAAACAGAGTTCCAGCAAAGCCAAAAGCAAAAAGGCAAGTAACAACAAAAAGAAGCGAAACAGCTTAGAGCTTAAAAGTTGACATGAAAAATATATTAGAATAAAATGAAAGCATCACAAAAAGTGATGCTTTTTCTATAGCATTTAACTAAAAAATAAATATTTTATCGTCTAATAAAATAACAGGAGAATATATGATATATGGGTCAAAATTGGATAAAAATTTATGAGTCCCATGAATATATAGACTCTAAAAATATGATCAAATGAAATTTTAGAAAATTATAACATATAAAAAATAGAAAAAAGCATTAATATGAGAAGTAAAGTAAGATTAGGGATGGCAATTCTAGTTTTAAGTATGATGTTGATTTAGCAGTTATATTTTTTAGATAAACAGATTTAATAGTTAATATTACGATTTAAAAAATAGAAAAAATCAGGGATTGACAAAAACAAAGAAAAGTAGTACCATAATATATGTATAACAAAAGCGTTTGATAGAGAAAGAGTAAAATAAAGGTTATCAAGAAGAGAGAATTGGTCACCGGCTGAAAGCCAATTTAGAAGAACGTATTTGAAAAACTACCTCTAGAGCTACCATAGCAAAACTATGGCGTGTAAGATACGATATCGTCTAAAATGAAGTGAAAATTAGGGTGGAACCGTAAGTATAATATATAAACTTACCCCTATAGGCAAAAAAAGCCTATAGAGGTAAGCTTTTTTTGTTTTAATAGAAAAGGAGGAAAGAAAGTATGATTAAAGTACAACTAAAAGATGGATCTGTCATTGAAGTAGAAAAAGGGATTTCAATTTTAGAGTTAGCCAAAAAAATTAGTGAAGGATTAGCAAGGAATATGACTTGTGCTATTGTTAATGGAAAGGTAGAAGATTTAAGATATGTGTTAAATGAAGATGCTTCAGTAGAAATCTGCACATTTGAAAATAGCCTAGAAGGAAAAAAAGCATATTGGCACACAACATCGCATATTATGGCACAAGCGATTAAAAGACTATTCCCAAAGGTAAAATTAACAATAGGCCCATCGATTGATCACGGTTTCTATTATGATTTTGATACTGAGAAAGCATTTAGTGATGAAGACAAAGAAAAAATTGAACAAGAAATGAAAAAAATTATCAAAGAAAATTTACCAATTGAAAGATATACACTTTCAAAAGAAGAAGCAATCAAATTTATGAAAGAAAAAGATGAGCTATATAAGCAAGAGTTAATTGAAGAACTACCACAAGGAGAAGAAATTAGTTTCTACCGTCAAGGAGAATTTACTGACTTATGTGCAGGACCACATTTAGCAAGTACAGGAGCAGTAAAAGCAATTAAACTATTAAACTCATCATCTTCCTATTGGAGAGGAGACGAAACAAAACAAACTCTTCAAAGAATTTATGGAATCTCTTTCCCAAAAACAAGTCAACTAGAAGAATATATTCAGATGATAGAAGAAGCCAAGAAAAGAGATCACAGAAAATTAGGAAAAGAGTTAGATTTATTCTTCTTTGATGAAACAGCACCTGGTATGGCATATTGGATGCCAAAAGGATTTACCATGATGAATGTCCTAATTGATCTATGGAGAAAAGAACATAAAAAAAGAGGATACCAAGAATTCTCTGGACCACAATTAAATAGTAGTAGCCTATGGAAAACATCAGGACATTGGGATCACTATAAAGAAGATATGTTTGTTTTAACAGATGCAGATGGAAATGAACAAGCATTAAAACCAATGAATTGTCCAAATTCAATCAAAATTTATACTTCAAAACTTAGAAGTTATAAAGAATTACCATTACGTTTTAATGATATTGATGTAATTCATCGTAATGAAAAATCAGGACAGTTAAATGGACTATTCCGTGTTCGTATGTTCCGTCAAGATGATTCTCATAACTTTGTTATGGAATCACAAATTAAAGATGAAATTAAAGATATCCTAGAGATTGCTAAAAAGCTATATAATATCTTTGGATTAGATTTTGAGTTAACTCTATCAACAAGACCAGATGACTATATGGGTGAACTAAGTTTATGGGATAAAGCAGAAGCAGATCTAAAAGATGTATTAGATGAAATTTGTGGAAAAGATAGTTATCAAATCAATGAAGGAGACGGAGCTTTCTATGGTCCAAAGATTGATATCAAAATGAAAGACTGCTTAGGAAGAGAATGGCAAATGGGAACTGTACAAGTTGACTTCCAATTACCATTAAGATTTAATTTATCTTATATTGATTTAAATGGAGAAAAGAAAACTCCAATTATGATTCATAGAGCTTTATTTGGATCGTTTGAAAGATTTATTGGAATTATTACAGAACATTTTGCAGGAGCATTTCCAACATGGCTTGCTCCAGTACAAGTAAGATTACTTCCAATTGCAGATAGTCATAAAGAATATGCAAAAAAGGTAGAAGAAGAGCTAGATGCTGCAGGAATTCGTACAGAGATTGATGATAGAGAAGAGAAAATTGGCTACAAGATTCGTGAAGCACAACTACAAAAAATACCATATATGTTAATTTTAGGAGATAAGGAAGTAGAAGCAAATCAAGTTGGTGTCCGTTCAAGAAAAGATGGAGACATGGGGGCAATGGACATGAAGAAATTTATTGAAAAAATAAAAGAAGAAATTAAAAATTTTGGACAAGAAAAATAATTGTCGAAATATAGGATACGATTTTTGTTGAAAAAAGAAAAATAAGATGATAAACTATAAAACAATAAAGTGTTTTTTAGATCATCTTATTTTTTTATTCTCGGATAATTTTATTCAAAAGTTTTATTCTAAAATATTTTAATTCCTATTTTTTCCCATAACAATGAAAAATATATATTGACATTTAAGCAAAAATAAATTAAAATACAAACAAGATAATCAAAAGAACAACTTTAAGAATGATAGAAAGGAGGAAAAGAAATGGAAGAAATTCTAAATAAAATTCTAGGAAGTTTAAATTCCTTAGAAAATGGACAAAAAGAATTAAAAGAAGAAGTAAAAGATATGAAAGAAGATTTGTCAGAGTTCAAAGAAGAGACTAGGCAAGAGTTAACTGAATTCAAGGAAGAAACTAGACGAGAGTTAACTGAATTCAAGGAAGAAACTAGACAAGAGTTAACTGAATTCAAGGAAGAAACTAGACAAGAGTTAACTGGACTAAAAGAAGAAGTAAAAGATATGAAAGAAGATTTGTCAGAGTTCAAAGAAGAAACTAGACAAGAGTTAACTGGATTAAAGAACAATCAAAATAGCATGAAAAAATTGTTAGATACGATGAATCTAAATGTTCTGAAATTAATGTCAGAACAAAGAGACACAAAAGATATTTGTTCTTTCATTGTAGAAAGATTTGGCAAGCATGAAATGGATAAAGAAATACATCTGTCAAATAAGGAAATAACTCTAATTCCGTAAAAGATTGTTTTTCTAAAAAGAATATGCTACAATAAATCTAGAAAAATGAGAAAGGAAGTCTAACATGAGAATACTATCTATATAACACAAATTAAAAACAAGAACAAATGCTATGAAAAATAGCGATTTATTTTAGCGTTGTTTTAAGTGTAAAAGATAGTATAAAGAAATTTGAAGTAAAAGACTTTATAGTATTTTTAGGATGCACAAATATTAATCGTATTTTGATTAGTATTTGTGCATTTTGAGTTAAAAGGAGATGAAAAATTATGTCAAAAATACAAATTAGTAATTTAACATTTCAATATCCTGGGCGAATCTATCCAATTTTCAAAGATGTTAATTTGGTATTAGATACAGATTGGAAATTAAGATTAACTGGAAGAAATGGAAAAGGGAAAACAACTTTTTTAAACTATTATTAGAAGAGTATCAATATCAAGGCACAATTAGTAAAGGAGTAGAATTTGAATATTTTCCATTTGAAATAAAAGAAAAAGAAAAAATGACACTTGAGATATTACAACAGATAGATCCACACTTAGAAGGATGGAAAATAATGAAAGAATTAAACTTATTAAAAGCAAATACTGAAATTCTATACCGTCCTTTTTATACATTAAGTGGTGGAGAACAAGTAAAAGTATTACTTAGTTTCCTTTTTGCAAAAGAAAACCATTTTTTACTAATGGATGAGCCAACCAATCATCTAGACTATGAAGCAAGAAAAACAATTGCAGAGTATCTAAGTAAGAAAAAAGGTTTTATTTTAATCTCACATGATAGAGAATTACTAGATAAAGTAATCGATCACGTCTTAGCAATTAATAAACACAAAATTGAATTGATTCAAAGAAATTACTCTATATGGAAAGAAAATAGAGATAGACAAAATCATTTTGAAATGAAACAAAATGAGAAGCTGCAAGACGAAATTAAAAAACTAGATAATGCAAGTAAAGAAAAAACAGGATGGTCAAACCAAGTAGAAAAAACAAAATATGGAACATATAATTCAGGTCTAAGATCAGATAATGGATATATTGGGCATAAGTCTGCTAAAATAATGAAACAGGTAAAGGTATTAGAAAAAAGAAAAGAAAGAAAAATAGAAGAAAAATCAGGTCTATTAAAAGAAATAGAAAAAGAAGATTCCCTTACTATAAAACCACTAGAATATGAAAAAAAGACACTTATTTTTCTAAATCAAGTTAGTATTTTCTTCAAGATAAAATGGTATGTAAAAACCTAAATTTAGAAATAAACCAGGGTGATAGAATTGCTATTATTGGAAAAAATGGAAGCGGAAAATCAAGTATTTTAAAACTAATTTTAGGAGAAGAAATCTCTTATCAAGGAGAATTCAAAAAAGGAAATCAATTAATCATTTCCTATGTACCACAATTAACAGATGCTTTAAATGGATCCCTTTCTGATTTTGCAAAAGATTTTAAAATAGATGAGGCTATTTTTAAAGCAATGCTTTCTAAATTAGAAGTAAGTAATAAAGAATTTTTACAGCCAATGCAAAATTTAAGTCAAGGGCAAAAAAAGAAAATTTATCTTGCTAAAAGTATAACACAATCAGCTCATCTTTATCTTTGGGATGAATCCCTAAATTTTGTAGATATTCCATCAAGACTTCAATTAGAAGAGACAATTTTAAAATACAAGCCAACCATGCTTTTTGTAGAGCATGATACTACATTTACAAATAAAATTGCAACTAAAAAAATCATATTAGAATCATAAAAAAAATGTTGAAAAAGGAAGAAAGAAAAAGAAGGTAAAAACAAAACAATTTCTTTTCTTCTTTTTTCATTTGTGGTATACTTATACCGAAAAGAAATTAGGAGGAAAAAGAATGCCTAAAATTACAAAAGAGTCAGTAAAAGAATTAGCAAATAAATTAAAATATATTGGACTTGACTTTGAGAATATTCCAGATAATATAAAAGAATATGAAAATATAGGATATAAACCACAAAGAGGATATGATGAAACTAAATATCGTATTTATCGTTATGTAAATGCAAAAGAAATACAAATCTTACTCTCACCAACAGATCGCATTACTTCTATGAAAGAACGTTATGAAAAGGCAAGTCCTATCTATGAATTTTTTATGCCAGAGACAGAAGAAGGAATTCAAAAACATGCTGAATTTTTGGAAATGTTAAATAAAGTTGAAATAGAAGAAATAGAACAAATAGAACAAATTCAAAAAGAGTTAGAAAAAGAGATTCCTTTTGAAATTCGTTATGAAGGTAGTTATTTATGGCAAATTTATTATTCTGATAGTAAAGATAAGTATTTTATGCTAGTACCAATGAAAGATAGCCAATATGCTCCTTTATTCTATTTATTAAAAAAGAAATTAGAGAAAAAAGATACGAAACTATTCATTCCAATTGCAGATGCAGAATATTCAGGAAAATATTTAAAAAAATCTGAATTAGGAGAGATAGAAAATTATTTATGGCTTTTTACAGGAGAATGGCCAACAATCTATGAAGTATATGATAAAAAAGAAAATATGACAATTCAAATTGTAGGAACAACAAAGGTATATGATAAAATTACAAGTAGCTATAAAATTGGACTAAAAACAGCAAAAGAGGCAAAAGAATTCTATAAACTAATAAAAGCTCTTTTTATTATGCAAACAGAGCTTCCAAAAGAGTATCATTTTATTCCTCAAATTGGACCAAAAGGAAGTTTAGAATTTTATGATGGAACAAAAAAAATAACTTATCAAAATATTTCAGAATATATAGAGCAACAATATAAAAAACAAGAAAAAGTAATCGAAAAAATTGAAAATCAAATTATAAAAGAAGAAAAAAACTTAGAAAGATTACAGAATATTTCAGAGGAAAAATTACAAGAATATTTAAAAAAGGAAAAACAAATAGTAACCTTTTTAGAGTGTAAAAGAACTTTCTTTGGAAGGATTCGATATTTCTTAAAGTCCAAAAAAGAAAATAAAGTAAAACAAAAAGAAGAGCTTGTAAAAGAACTTGTTAAACAACAAGGATTAGAGGAAGAACCAGAGAAAGAAGAATATGAGATTCCAAAGTTTGAATTAAAGAATAACAAGGTAGTAACAATTGAAGACCTAATTGATTTATCAAAAGTAAGAGACGAAAAAGAGCAAAAGATAAAAAACATTAACTTAGATAAAATAGCATTAGAAAACAAGATTGAAAATATGACAAGGAAAGTAGAAAATGCAAATCAATATTTAGAAGAAATTGATAGTCATAAAAAAAGTATTTTTGAATTCTGGAAATATACCAATAAAGATAATGTCCTTTCTTTAAATCAAGGAGAGGAAAAGAAACAAGAAGAAAAAGTTACTCATAAAATTGAAAAAGTATTTGAATATGAAGATGATATAGAAGAACTAGGGAAAAAAGTAGACGAACAACAGAGAAATCTTTTATCTAACTATGCTTGTGATGCAGCATATATTTTTCAAGAAATAGGAGTAGAAGCGTTTAAGCATCTAGAAAATAATGAGCTTTTAAAAGAAGACTTAAAAATATTAAAACAAGAGTTAGAAAAGCAAGGAGAACTAGAACAAGATATTGATATTTTTGGAAATAGTATAGCAGGAGTTACTACCCTAAAAACTATTAAAAATCAAAAACACAGAGAAATTGAAAAAAATAAATTTAAGATATTACAAATCTCAAAAAAGACAACAGTTAAAGAATATAAAGAAACTTTAAAAAATCTTCTTTATTTATTAGATGAAAATTATGACAAAATAGAAATACCATACTCCGTAAAAGCATATAAATTAATATCAGAACAACAAAAATTAAATCAAGACAACTATGAAATTTTTAGTATTGAACCACAAAGCGAAGTATGTGAACATGTTAAAGAAGAGGAAAATAACTATATCTTATACAAATTAAACTTAAAAGAAAATATGCCAATGTTATTCTATACCAATATTATGTTTTATGATAACCAAAATAAAACCCTTCCTCTAGGGATGGATTTATCTACTCAGATTTTAGTAAATTTAAAAGAATTTAATTTAAAACAAATAGCTACGACAAAATTTAGAATTAGCCAAGACTCTAAAATTAGAAACATAGAGGTAATAGAATATCAGGTAGAAAGAAAGGAAAAGAAATGATTCAAAGATTTATAATCATTGTATTAGATGGATTTGGTGTAGGAGAACTTCCAGATAGTAAAGAATATAAAGATGAGGGAAGTAATACACTAAAACACATCTATGAAAATTCAGATTTAAATATACCTAATTTAGTATCCTTGGGACTATTTAATATTGATGGAATACAAATTCCAAACAAAAAAGAACAAATAAAAGGATGCTATGGAAAAGCAGAAGAAATGTCAGCTGGAAAGAACAGTCCAGTAGGGCATTGGGAGATTTCTGGCTATATCAATCGAAAACCATTTTCAACTTATCCCAATGGCTTTCCAGAAAATATGCTACAAGAATTCTGTCAAAAAACAGGAATTGAAAAAACAATCTATAATGGCGTAGGTTCAGGAACAGAATTATTAAAACAATATGGAGAAGAACATATAAAAACAGGATATCCAATTATCTATACATCAGCAGATAGTGTATTCCAAATAGCAGCACATGAAAATATCATATCAGTTGATAAACTATATCAAATATGTAAAATAGCAAGAGAAATGTTAAACAAGCCAGAATACAATATTGGAACAGTCATTGCAAGACCATTTATTGGAGATAACAAAGATAATTTCACACGAACCTATAACCGAAAAGATTTTGAATCTGACAAATTTGGAACAACTATGCTAGATAAACTAAAAGAAAATGGCAAAGATGTCATTACAATTGGAAAAATAGAAGATCTATTTAGTGGAAGAGGAATCACAAAAGCAATCCATACACAAGGAAATGCAGATGGAATTGAAAAAACGATTCAAGAAATACAAAAAGATAGCAAAGGATTAATCTTCACAAATTTAGTAGACTTTGACATGTTATATGGACACAGAAATGATCTACAAGGATACAAAAATGCATTAGAATACTTTGATTCAAAACTACCAGAAATCATGCAAAATATGAAAGAGGAAGATGTCCTTATTGTAACAGCAGACCATGGAAATGATCCATACACGCCAAGTACAGATCACTCAAGAGAATACATTCCAATCCTAGTATATGGAGAACAATTAAAAGAAAATATAAACTTAGGAACTAGAAAAACATATGCAGATATTTCTGCTACCATACTAGAAACCTTTGGAATTGAAAAATTAGAAGGTGAAAGTTTTCAAAAAGAAATCATATAAAAAAACAGCCTCTCCTTACCTAGAGGCTGTTTCTATTTAGAATTTAAATCATGTGAAACCGAATATGAAGATTCTTATCATCACTAAAGATTTCCACAACAAAACTCTTATTGTTAAACACATATGACTTACCATATACCTGAAGAGGCATTTTGTTATCATCTAAAATGATAACAACTTTGGAACGAGTTTCCAAAGGGAAAATCTCGAACAAACGAAGAATCGTTTCTGCCGCATCGATACACAGATTGTCATAGGTTTGACAAAAGAATTTTACTGCCAACGTATCAGTAATACGTTGATAGTGGCCAGACACATAAACCATCCGGTTCATAATATCTTGCCCTAAGAGACTTTTTACTTGCTCAAAGTTAGGAGATAGATTATCTCCTAGTGCTTTTTCCAAAGCAGGAATACTTTGAAAAGGAACAGTGCCAATTTCTTGTGCAATCATTAAATATCCCTCCAAAAGTAAAAATGGTGGTAAGGCAACATAATGCGAGTAAAAATATTAAACCATAAAAATGTAAAATTTGCAAGTAATTAGCTAGACAATTACAAATAAATATGCTAAGATAAGTAAGTACCTTATATAAGCCGATGTGGCGGAATTGGCAGACGCACACGACTCAAAATCGTGCGGGAAACCATGTGGGTTCGAGTCCCACCATCGGTACCAATAGATATAATCGTCGCACCAATAAGGCGTGGCGATTTTTTATAAGGCAATAAAAGCTTAAAAAAGTAAGCAATCTAATAAGGATAAGAATTATGAAAGTATAGAGAGTTAAATAAAAGACAGATAAAGTAAAACACAATAAAACAAATAATTCCAAGATTGAGTTAAAATATTGGTTAATGTATTAGTTTTATTGAAAAAAATCCTCTGAATTTTCTAAATTTTCTTTTTTATAAATACTTAAATGGTTTTCACTATCACAAGTAGCTAAAAATATTTCTTCAATAGTATCAACTTTTTGTGATACTAATTGCTTTTGTAGCCAAAGCTCATCATTACCAGTATAATACAAATTCTTTTTAAGTAATTTCCCGTCAACAATAATATCAACAGAAACTCTATCACTAGGTGGGGTTAGATTAAAATCGGATGGAGTAGCAGGTCTTTTTTCAGATTTAGGCAAAAAACTGATTTTCCCATTAGCTTCTAAGATAGCAGTTTGAATGTCACTTAAATGAAAGTATCCATTTGTTCTACATTGCATTAAAAATTCATTTATATCTAATTTAGCTTTAGCAAAATTTTTTCGGTATAATTTTCCATTATCAAGTAATACTAATGAAGTACCAGTAAAAAAACGGCGAATTTTTATGGATTTATTTGATAAAATTGAAATTATAATAGAAGCTAAAGCGTAAACGATCATGGCTATTAAAGGCTCAATAAAATTATCTTCTAATGCTGTAGAAAGTTCGGCAGCAATAGAACCAATGGTGATTCCAATAATATAGTCAAACATACTTAATTGGGACATTTCTTTGTTTCCCATTAATTTAGAAAGAATGAAAAGTGTTACAATTGAAACGAGTGATAATATAAGAATTTTAATAACGCTCATTTTTATACCCCCTTGAATTTAGTTTGTGTAAATTTTGGAAAAATATTCTTCTGAATTGTGTTTCAATTTTATTGTAGATTGTCTTTTATTTTATATTATGCTAGAATAAAGCTAGTAAAGAATGAAGAAGGAATTATAATTAAGAGATGGCAAAGATGAATCAAAAAAGAAGATGATCTATAAAGTAAGGAATTGTCATAAACCCTAAAAAGGAGAAAAAAATGAAAGTGCCAGTGGAAAAGAATAAAGAGTATATTGTAGATATAATAGATTATGGAGCTTTTGGAGAGGGAATTGCTAAAGTGGAAAACTTTACAATTTTTATTCCAAGTGCCTTAAAAGGAGAAAAAATAAAAGTACTTATTGTAAAAGTACAATCTTCCCATGCTTTTGGAAAGATTGTAGAAATTCTAAAAAAATCAAAATATCGTGTAGAAGAAGATTGCAATTCCTATAAAAGATGTGGGGGATGTGACTTAAGACATATTGATTATGAAGAGACACTAAACATGAAGCAAGAAATGATTCAAAATTTAGTAAACAAAACATTAAGCCAAAAACCTAAAATAGAAAAAACAATTGGTATGGGGAATCCTTATCATTATCGTAATAAAGCACAATATCCATTAGGGCTAGACAAGCAGAAAAATCCAGTTATGGGAGTATATGCACAAAGAACACACGAAATTATTCCTACCTCTAATTGTATGATTCAAAGTGAGATTTCTCAAAAGATTGCAAACTATATTTTTAATTATATCAAAGAAAATAAAATACCTGTTTACAATGAGAAAACAAGAAAAGGAGTTATTCGTCATATTGTAACAAGAGTAGGCTTTCGTTCTCATGAGGTAATGTGTATTTTAGTAACTAATACAGATGGATTTCAAAAAGAGAAAGAACTTACTAAAAACTTAGTAGAGAATTTTCCTGAGATAAAAACGATTGTTAAAAATATTAATAACAAAAATACAAATGTGATTTTAGGAGATAGGAACATTAATCTATATGGCGATGGCTTTATTTTTGATACATTAGGAGATTATACATTTAAAATATCACCAAACTCATTTTATCAAATCAATCCAATTCAAACAGAAGCTTTATATGAAATTGCATTAGAAAAAGCAAATCTATCAAAATCAGATATTCTATTTGACCTATATTGTGGAATTGGAACAATTGGAATTTTTGCTGCTAAAAAAGTGAAAAAAGTATATGGAATTGAAATTGTAGAGCAAGCAATTGAAGATGCAAAAGAAAATGCACAAATAAATGAAATCCATAATATAGAATTCATTGCGGGAGATGTAGAAAAAACATTTGAAACTTTAATGAAAAAAGAAAATGTCTATCCAGATGTATTAGTTGTTGATCCCCCAAGAAAAGGGCTAGATATAACGACAATTGGAAATATTATAGCTGTTGAACCAAAGAAATTAATCTATATTAGTTGTAATCCAGCAACATTAGTAAGGGATTTGAAAGAATTAGAAGAAAAATATGAAGTAAAAGAAATACAACCAGTGGATATGTTTCCATTTACTCATCATTGTGAGGTAATTTCTGTACTAAATCTAAAATAGCAGAAGAGCAATATCTTAAAATGATATTGCTTTTTTTATAAGAAATATTTCTAAAAGACTATCAAACTTTAGATATTTATGATATAAACTAAATAGAAAAGTAGAAGAATCTGATGTTGAAAAAATTTTAGAGTACAAAGTATTCATTTTGTATCTAGATATATGGAAAGAATCTTAAAAGAAAATTAAAGATACAGTAGTAGGACTGTGTCTTTTTCTTGATCTATAAACCGAATTAAGATATAATAACTAAGAAAAAGAAAAGGAAGAGTAAAAATGAAAATAGAGAGAAATTTTTGTAAAGTAATTGTATCAGATAAAGGAAAAAGACAAATTCAAAAAGGACATCCTTGGGTATATGAAAGTGATCTGATAGAAGTAGAGAATGGATATGAAAATGGAGATTTAGTAGATGTTGTTTCTCTAAAAGGTACCTATTTAGGAACAGGATATATCAATAGCCACTCTAAGATACGTGTTCGTATCATTTCTAAAAATGCAAATGATACTTTTGATGATGCTTTTTACGAGAGAAGGTTACGTTATGCCTTAGAATACAGAAAAACAGTCATGGGAGAGAAAGATTATCAATACTGTAGATTAATCTTTGGAGAAGCAGATAGTTTTCCAGGACTTACTGTTGACAGATTTGGTGACATTTTAGTAACACAAACGTTATCTTTAGGAATTGAAAAAGTAAAAGATAGAATATTTCCTATGCTATATCGTATTTTAAAAGAAGATGGACAAGAGATAAAGGGGATCTATGAAAGAAATGATGTTACGATTCGAAAATTAGAAGGATTAGAGGAAAATAAGGGATTTTATCCATTAGAAGGTGTAGAACTACCGAAAGAAACAAAAACTAAGATTGTTGAAAACGGAATTTGTTATGAAGTGGATTTTGAAAATGGACAAAAAACAGGATTTTTCTTAGATCAGAAATATAACAGACTTGCAATTTCAAAAATAGCAAAAGGAAAAAATGTATTAGATTGTTTTACTCATACTGGATCATTTGCATTAAATGCAGCAAAAGGAGAAGCAAAGCATGTGCATGCTGTAGATGTTTCAGAATTAGCAATTCAAACTGCAAAGGAAAATGCTAAATTGAATCATCTAGAAGATACAATCTCTTTTGAAGTGGCAGATGTATTTGATTTATTACCAAATATCAAACAAAACACTTATGACTTTATTATATTAGATCCACCAGCATTTACAAAATCCAGAAAAACAGTAGAGCATGCAAAAAAAGGATATAAACAGATCAATTATCGAGCATTGAAGCTATTACCAAGAGGAGGATATTTGGCAACTTGTTCTTGTTCTCATTTTATGGAAGATGAAAAATTTGTGCAAATGTTAAAGGAAGCAGCATTAGAAGCGGGAGTAAGTTTAAGGCAAATTGAAGCAAGACAACAAGCTCCAGATCACCCTATTTTATGGAATGTACCAGAAACGGATTATTTAAAATTCTATATTTTTCAAGTAATTTAGTCCTAAAAATCAAATAGAAAGAAGAAAATATAATAAAAGAAAAAAAGAGTTAGAAAAAAGAAGGAAAGAGTCATGAAAATTATTTATGGGACAAGTAATGAAGCAAAGAGAAAACAAGTAGAAGAGTTTTTTAAAACAAAAAATATAAAAGTAGAAATTTTAACATTAAAAGAGATTAGATTTACAGAAGAAATTCCGGAAAATGGAACAACTTTTGAAGAAAATTCTTTAATCAAAGCATTAGCAATTCGCAAATATTGTGATGATCACCATCTGTCTGAAATTATAGTAACAGATGATGCAGGACTTTGTGTAGATTGTCTAAATGGAGAGCCAGGAGTATATAGTGCAAGATATGCAGGAGATCATGCGCCTCAAGAAATTGTACTAAAAAAGCTTTTAGATAATATGAAAAATGTAGAAGAAAGAAGAGGAGCAACTTTTGTATGTGTTTTAACTGCAATTATGCCAGATGGAGAGGAAATTGTTGTAAGAGGAGAAACGAAAGGAAGAATTGCAAAAGAACCAGGTACTATGGGAAAATTGACATATGGACCAGTCTTTATTCCAGATGGTTTTTCGAAAGTAATGAATGATTTAACAGATGAAGAAATAGGAGTTACTCATCGAGGAAAAGCTTTTATTGAATTAGTTGCTAGATTAAAAGAAAGAGGATTTTGTTAATCGAGGTGTATAAAAGTGTTTGAAGCAGAAGAGGTAAAACAAAAAGCAGATCAAAAGGATTTCATATTACAAGTTGTAAAAGAACAACCACTTCTTATTGAATGGGCGAGTGAAGAATTAAGAGATGACAAAGAAGTTATATTAGAAGCAGTAAAAGTAGATGGTGGGGCACTGGAGTTTGCATCAGATCGTTTAAAAGATGATAAAGATGTGTTATTAGAAGCAGTATCACAAGCTGGATGGACTGGTTGTTATGCATCTGAAAGATTAAGAGATGATAAAGATATTATTTTGGCAGCAGTAAAAAGTGATGGGCAGATTTTATATTATGCATCTGAAAGGTTAAGAGATGATAAAGATGTGGTTATGCAGGCTATTATGAAAAAACCAATTATTTTGAAATATGCAAGTAAACGATTAAGAGGAGACAAAGAAGTTGCAAAGGCTGTTTTGGAAAAGACAACCAAAGTATTTGAATATTTGACAGACGATTTGAAAAAAGACGAAGAGATTCAATTAATTATGAATCCACCAGAAGAAGGAGGAAAATAAAATAATTGTATTAGAGAAATAGAACATGCTACAGTAATTAAATACTAGAATACTTGCTTTATATTTAAACTAAATGGGAAATATTTTATGGTAGATGCTGGTGGTGGTAATAGAATTTTAGAAATTTTAAAGGAAAAGCAAATAAAAATAAACAAAATTCACTATTTATTTGTTAACTACTCGCATACTGAGCATATATTTTAGGTGTTATTGGGATGGTTCGATTGGAGATAGAATTTTATTTTAAGAGGTAATAAATAGGCAAACAAAAGAAATTTTAGATTCTCCTTGTTCCAAAATTCAACAAATGATAGAAATTGAGATAGAAGTTCCTAGTATGAAAGCTGCAAAAGAATTTCTAGAAGCACTGGGATATTCTCATAGAAGTTACCAAGAAAAAAGAAGAGGTACTTATCTATTACAAAGAAATGAGTTAGACATTGATACTTGACCAAGAATTCCTACTTATTTAGAATTTGAAGGTGAAAGTGAAGAAAAAATAGAAGAAATTCCTAATTTATTAGAATATACCATGGAAGATACGATTTCTTGTACAGCAGATGAGATTTATCAAAAATATGGAGAGAATATGATAGAAACAAGAGAAGTAAAATTTAATTAGAAACAGGAGAAAAAGGGAAATGACATTTATTTTAGCACAAATTTTTGGATTACTTGCTACTACCTTCAATATCATAGGAGTTCAATCCAAAAAGAAAAAACAAATTTTAATCTTTTTTATTATCAGTAACTTATGTTTTGCGATTAACTTTATCTTTTTAAAGAGTTATACAGGAGCAATTATTAATTTTATTGCAGCAATTCAAACTTTTATTAATTATCAATATGAAAGAAAAGAAAAGACTTTACCAAATTATCTAATTACAATCTATTTAGCAACAGTGATTACTTGCGGAGTAGCTTTTTATAGACAAGTTATTGATATTTTGCCAATTGTCTGTTCTGTTTTATATACGCTTACTATTGTACAGAAAAAGGAAAAAAATATTCGAAGTTTAACACTAATAACTACTATATTATGGCTAATTTATGACTTTATAGTGGGAGCGTATACAGCAACAATTTCTAATATCATTTTTTGTATTTCTAATCTGATTGCAATTTTTAAATATGATATAAAAGGAAAAAGAAAGAAGAGAAAAAGAAGAAATGGAGGAAAATAAAAATGATAAGAAAATATGAAAAATTAGTAAGAGATAAGATTCCAGATGTGATTAAGCAAGATGGAAGAAGTTATCAATGTGAAGTTCTAGATGACAAAAGATATAGGGAAGAATTAGATAAAAAACTATTAGAAGAAGCAACTGAATTTGTGCAAGATCACAGTGTTGAAGAAATGGCGGACTTATGGGAAGTAATAGAAGCAATTATGAAAAATAGAAAGATATCAAAAGAGCAGGTGGAAGAGGTAAAAAGAAAAAAACAAGAAAAAAGAGGAGCATTTGACAAGAAACTTTTTCTAATTGAAGCAGAAGAAAAAAAGGATTAGTAGATAAAATTAATAGTTAAAAAGATTGTAAAAGGAAAATAAATCAGATATAATAACCTTCAAGTAAAATAAGAGGGAAAGGAAATAATTTTTATGGGATTAAAAATAGAAAATGTATCAAAGAGTTTTGGTGAGAAAAAAGCAGTAAAATCAATCTCTTTTGAAATGGATAAGCCCGGGGTATTTGGACTATTAGGAACCAATGGCGCAGGAAAAACAACAACAATTCGTATGATTTTAGGAATTATTAAAAAAGACCAAGGAGAAATCACTTGGAATGGGAAAGAAGTTATTCGTAAACATGTTAACTTTGGATATTTACCAGAAGAAAGAGGAATTTATCCAAAAACAAAAATTTATGACCAATTAATGTATTTTGCAAAATTAAAAGGGATGAGCAAACAACAAGCAGATGAGCAAATTAAATATTGGATGAAACGATTAGAAATGGAACAATACATAGATATGACAGCAGAGAAATTATCCAAAGGAAATCAGCAAAAAATCCAATTCATTACAGCTGTTATGCATAATCCAGAACTAATTGTACTAGACGAACCTTTCTCAGGATTAGATCCAGTCAATACAGAACTTTTAAAAGATGTTATTATTGAGCTTGTAAATCAAGGAAAATATATTATTATGTCAGGACACCAAATGAATTCAATTGAAGAGTTTTGTACCAACATTATTATTCTAAATCAAGGAGAAACTGTTTTAAAAGGAAATCTTAATGATATCAAAAACAGTTATGAAGCAAATAGTCTTGAGCTAGAAACAACTGAAGATGCAACATCTTATATCAAAGAAGCCGGATTAAAAGTTCATTTTAGTAAGGATTATCATTACACAATTGATATTCAGAATGAACAAGAAGGATATAGATTATTTGATCTTTTAGCAAAAAACAACATGAAGGTAAATCATTTTGAAATTAAGAAACCAAGTCTTCATGATATCTTTATAGAAAAGGTGGGAAAATAGTATGAGAGATTTATTTGTCGTAGCAGAGTTTACAATAAAAGAAATGGTAAAAAGAAAATCCTTTATTGTATCTACCTTAATTATTTTAATCTTAATTGTAATTGGATTTAATATTCCAAATTTTCTAAATAGAATGCAAAGTGAATCAAATACTTCAGATAGTTGTTTAATTGTAGATAGCCAGAATATTTATGAAGGAACATTAGAGTCATTAAACTCAATGGATTTAGGACAAAAGTTTATCATTACCAATGAATCAACATCTTTTGAGCAAGTAAAAGAAAAAATGCAAAATGAAGAAATTGAAAGAGCAATCCTACTATCAAACCAAGAGGGAAAAATTAAATTAGAATATATTGTAGAAAATATTGGGATGACAAGTGAACTTCCAGAAAGTTTTATGCAAGCCTTAACAGGACTTTATAGCAATTTACAACTTTCTAAATTAGGATTAACACAAGAGCAAGTATCTTCTTTAACGCCAACTTTTGATCTTGAAATAAAACAAATTGAAGAAAAAGAAGTAAGTGGAAATATAGTAGCAATTATGCTAATTTCAATTGTACTATTCTATGCAATCTATTTTTGTGCATATCAAGTATCAACATCTATTACAACGGAAAAAACATCTAAAATTATGGAAACACTAGTAACATCTACAACACCCAAGACAATTGTATTAGGAAAAACAATTGGAATTGGAATAGTAGGGATGATACAAATTATTTTAATTGTAGGAACTGCTTTAATTTGTGCAAATGTATTTTTAGATCCAGAAATGGTAGCACAAGTATTAGATATGTCAAAAGTAACACCTATGTTAGGAATATTAAGTTTAATATACTTTATTCTAGGATATGCTGTTTATGCACTTTTATATGCTTTAACAGGCTCTACTGTTAGTAAGCCAGAAGATGTACAATCAGCAAATAGTCCTGTTGCAATTTTAGCAGTAGTAGGATTTTATTTATCTTATTTTACTATGATGAATCCAACAAGTGACTTAAATGTATTAGCATCTATCTTACCAATTTCATCACCATTTTGTATGCCATTTCGAATCTTAATGGGAGTGGCAACTGGTCAAGAGATTGCAATTTCACTTATTGTTTTACTTGTTACTATCTTGCTAGTAGCACATATTGCAATTAAAATCTATTCTTCTGCTATTTTAAACTATGGAACTAAAATTAATTTCAAAGATATGATTAAAATGTACAAAGAAAAAAATAACTAAAAATATAGAGGAAAAGGAAGAAATAGGAAAAGAAATCAATTTTCTAAATTTAGTCTAGAAAATTGGTTTCTTCTTTTTTGCTCTTATAGATTTCCCTAAATAAAATATGAATTATTACAAAAACTGTCAAATATTTCAATTATGTAACATTTATGTGAAATATATTGTACAAAAAAACAAAGATTGATATAATCAAATCATATATAAAATCTATTCAATACAAAGGAGGAATTATTTATGTTAAAATCAAACATAGGATGGAGTACACAAGAAGACGCATATTTATCAGGAAAGGACTCAGCTGCTAAAGCTGTAGTAGACTTAGTTCAAACTAAGGTTGCATTTGTATATACATCAGTAGACTATAACGTAGAAAAAGTTCTTGAAGGAGCAAAATCAGAACTTGGAACAGCTCCAATTATTGGATGTACATCAAGTGGAGGAATTATTGTACCAGACGGATTTATTACATCTGATCATGGATTTACAGGAATTATGGCATTTGGTGATCCAGATATGACAGTAGGAGTTGGTGGATCAAAAAAAGGAAAATCAGCTAGAGAAACAGGAAGAAAAGTAGCATTAGAAGCTATGAAAAATGCAGGAACAGATGCAGTTCCATCTTATTTCTATATGGTTGCTTCACCAGGTGAAGAAGAAGACTATGTAAAAGGAATTGAAGATGTGATTGGAAATGTGCCATTTTTTGGTGGCTCAGCTGCTGATAATACAGTAGAGGGAAAGTGGAGTATTTATACAGGAAATGAAATTTTCTCTGATGGTGTAGCAGTAGCATTTTTCTATACAGATAAACCAATGTCAAATGTATATACCGGAGCATATCATGAAACAACTAATTCTGGTATTATTACAAAAGTAGATGGAAAAAGAACTTTAGTAGAAATTGATGGTGTGCCAGCTATGAAAAAATATGCAGAGTGGACAGGAAAGAAATTAAAAGATCTAAACGGGGGGAACTTATTAGTAGAAACAATTACAGCACCTTTAGGAGTAAAAGATAGATTAGGAGATTTAATTGCCATTCGTCATCCAATGAACGGAAATAAAGATTATTCTATGAATATTGGAAACCATTTAGCAGTTAATACAGCAGTTATTCAAATGCAAGGTAGTGTTGATGAATTAATTGATTCAACAGGAAAAACTTTAAAAGAAACAAAGAAATCTTTAGAAGGAGAGCCAGCAGCTTACCTATTAGTACATTGTGGTGGTAGAAAATTAGGAATTGGAGATAGAATTGAAGAAGTAGTAAAGAAATTAAAGAAAGAAGCAGGAGATACTCCATTTATGACAATCTTTACATTTGGTGAATATGGACAAATGGAACATGGAGTAAATACTTGTGGAGGATTAATGTTATCTTTCACAGCATTTGGTAAATGAAGAGCAAAGCCTCAAGAAGAGGCATTTAAAAGGAGGGATTCAATGAAAAATTTAATTGGATATGAGTGGAAAGGAGCTTTAAATGGAGCAGAGATTGAAGTTGTTAATCCTGCTACACAAGAAGTAATTGATACAGTTCCAAATGTTACTTTAGAAGATGTTGACGAAGCAGTAAAAGTAGCTCAAATTGAGCAAAAGAAATGGGCACAAAGACCTATTCATGAAAGAGCTGAAATTTTATATCGTTTTTCTAGTCTAGTAGAAGAAAATAAGGAAAGACTAGCAAAACTATTAACCCAAGAAACAGGAAAACCAATCAAAGAAGCAAGAGGAGAAATTGCAAACGTGAAAATTGCAATTTATGCTTTCTCAGAAAGAGCAAAACATTTATATGGTCAAACAATTCCAGCAGGTACAGAAGCTGGACAAGAAAAAACAATGCAAATTGTGACAAGAGAGCCAATTGGTGTTATTGCAGCGATTATTCCATTTAACTTCCCAAGTGATTTATTCTGTCAAAAAGTGCCACCAGCACTTTTAATGGGAAATAGCATTATTATTAAACCATCCAACTACAACCCATTAACATTAATTGAATATGTAAAATTAATGATAGAAGCTGGAGTACCAGCAGGATGCATCCAAGTATTAACAGGAGATGGACCAGTTGTAGGACAGGCTTTAGCAGCACATGAGGGAGTACATTTAGTGTCACTTACAGGAAGTACTGCAGCAGGAATCCAAACAATGGGAACAGCATCCAAACATTTAGCACACGTTATGCTAGAGCTTGGTGGAAACGATGCCTTTATTTTCTTAGAAGATGGAGACATGGACTTAGCTGTTAAAGAAACAATCTGGGGAAGACTATATAACGGTGGACAAGTATGTTGTGCAAGTAAAAGATTTTTAATCCACAATTCCAGAAAAGCAGAATTTATAGAGAGAATGAAACAAGTATTAGCAGGATTAAAGGTTGGTGACCCAATGGATGAATCAAATGATATGGGACCAATGATTAACTTAAATGCTGCTAAAAGAATTGAAGAACAAGTAAACAAAACAGTAGAACAAGGAGCAACCATTGCCTATGGTGGAAAAAGAGAAGATGCATTTTATTATCCAACCATCCTAGATAATGTAACCAAAGATATGGATGTAGCAAAAGACATGGAAATCTTCGGACCAGTTATTTCTGTTATCGGATTTGATACAGAAGAAGAAGCTGTTGAAATTGCAAACCAATCTTCATTTGGACTATGTGGATGTGTTATCACAAAAGACTATGCTAGAGGATTAAAAATAGCAAGCAAGTTAGAATGTGGAGGAGCTATTGTAAACGGAGCAAGTTTCTATCGTTCATTTGAAATGCCATTTGGAGGTTGGAAACACAGTGGAATTGGAAACGAAGGAGTTCTAACCACATTACAAGAGATGTCAAGAATTAAAACAATTATTCTAAAAAATATCCTATAATCTATGATAAAATAGAAGAAAATTTGGAATAATAAAAATATAGAGCATGGAAAAATCTGAGCTTTCAGGTTTTTTCCATGTAAAGAATTTAAAGGAGGAAAAGAAAAGACAATGGCAGTTACAAAATTTACCTTAAATGAAACATCCTATTTTGGAGAAGGAGCAAGAAATGTTTTACCAGAAGAGATTCAAAAAAGAGGATTTCAAAAAGTTTTAGTGGTAACAGATAAGGCCCTATATGAAGTAGGAGTTACTAAAAAAGTAACAGATTTATTAGAAAAAGAAAATATTCCTTATGAAGTATTTCACGATATAAAGCCAAATCCAACTGTTCAAAATGTAAAAGATGGATTAAAAGTTTGTAGAGACTCTAAAGCAGATGTAATTGTTGCAGTAGGTGGTGGATCTAGTATTGATACTGCAAAGTGTATTTCAATTGTTATGACAAATCCAGATAGAGAAGATATTGTTTCTTTAAACGGATTATCTAATACAACTCATAAAGGAATGCCTTTAATTGCTCTTCCAACAACACATGGAACAGCAGCAGAGGTTACAATTAACTATGTTATTACAGATGAAAACAGAGAAATTAAAATGGTATGTGTAGATGAACATGATATTCCTATTTTAGCAATAGTAGATACACAATTAATGGCATCTATGCCAAAAGCAATTGCTGCATCTACTGGTATGGATGCACTAACACATGCTGTAGAAGGATACATCACATTAGCCCATAATACAATGTCTGATATGTTTCATATGAAAGCAATTCAGCTAATTTATCATAACCTACCAGCGGCAGTTAATGAAAAAGATCAAACAGCTATTGATAATATGGGACTTGGTCAATATATTGCTGGAATGGGATTTTCAAATGTAGGACTTGGAATTGTACACTCTATGGCACATCAATTAGGTGCAGTTTATGATACACCACATGGATTAGCAAATGCTATCTTACTTCCAACTGTTATGAAATTTAATGGAGAAGTATGTTATGAAAGATTTAGAGACATCTTAACACAAGCTTTAGATGTAGATGCTACTTTATTTACAAAAGAAGAAGTAATCAAAACTTTTGTAGAAAAAATTAAAGAATTATCTGAAAAAGTAGGAATCACCCAAACAGTTAAAGACACCGGAGCAAAAGAAGAAGATTTAAGCATGTTAGCAGACAAAGCAATGGAGGATCCATGTAAACCAGGAAATCCAAGAGAAGTTAGCAAAGAAGACTTTATTAGATTATACCGTGAAGCAATGTAAAATATAAATAAAAGAAATATTAAAAGAGCAGACTATTTGTTTTAATAGTCTGCTCTTTTATTAAATAAAAAAGCTAAAGAAAATGAAAACAAAAGTAGATAGTATTGTAGAAAATATGAATAGGACATGATATAATTGGAAAAATAAAATGCAAGGAGAAAAAAGAGATATGAGGATATCATTACATACAATTGAAATTTACTTTTTATTATTTCTAATTTATAGTTTTCTGGGCTGGCTAATGGAAACAACCATTAAATCAATTGGGGCTAAAAAATTTGTTAATAGAGGATTTTTAATAGGTCCATGTTGTTCCATTTATGGATATGGAGCATTATTAATTACTTTTTTACTAAAAAACTATACCAGAGATCCAGTTGTCCTATTTTTTATGGCAGTTATTATCTGTGGTATTTTAGAATATGTAACAAGTTATGTAATGGAAAAGCTTTTTCATGCTAGATGGTGGGATTATAGCAGTAAAAAATATAATATTAATGGAAGAGTTTGTTTAGAAACAATTATCCCTTTTGGAATTTTAGGATTAATCATTATGTATATAGGAAATCCTTTTTTCTTAAGCTATTTAAATGAACTCCCTGAAATTGCAATTCATATTCTATCTGGTATCTTATTAGTTATTTATATTGTGGATAATATTCTATCATTTAAAGTTGTATTTAATTTAAGAAGTGCTGTATCAAAATCATATCAAGAAATTAAGGACAATACCGAAGAAATTTCAGAAAAAGTAAGACAAATGATGAGACAGCGATCAATTTTACATCGTAGATTTATTAATGCTTTCCCAGGGTTAGAAGCTAAGAAAAAAGAGATTAAAAGAAAAATTGAACAGAAAAAGTTAGAAATTAAAGAAAGCGTTAAGAATTTAAAGCAAGAAAAGAAAGAAAACTCAAAAAAAGATGAAAAATAGGGAAAGAAATATTGAAGATATAAAAAAATTGTAATATAATTTATTTATTCCTTTGTTGTTACTCCTTTTTTGCACAATAACAATAAGCAACGGGTAAAAAAAATTTTGAAGGAGAAGAAGAAAATGTCAGACAATATGCTGATGGAGAGTTTGAAAGTAGCAGTGGAACGAGTATTTGACACCTCAAAAAAACCGTGGGAAAGAAAAGATTGTGGGCGCCAGCGGTGTTTGGAGCTTATCTTGACCTGCGAAAACTTAAGGCGTCTCCAAGCTCCTAAATATTTTGGGGATAAGGAACGGAAAGAAATTCCGGATAGAGCAATACCGCATATTCAGGCTTTGTATAATGAGTATTTCTGACAAAGAAAAGCAAGTCACTTTTAAAAGTGGCTTGTTTTTTTTCGACCTAATGGTCATAAGAGAGATGTCTTGCTTAGAATTATGATATACTTTTAAAAAATATAAAAAAAGAAAGAGAGTAAAAATGAAAAAAGTAAAAGAAATTCCCAAAAGATTTAAAAATATAAGAGAGGTTTTAGAAAATTCTGTAAAGTTATATCCGAACCATAATGCTTTTATTGTAAAACAGAAAAAGTCAAATAAGATAAGTTATCAAAATATAACTTATACAGAATTTTATCAAGATATTAATGCATTAGGAACAGCTCTTTTAAATTTAGGCTTAAAGGGAAAAAGAGTAGCCATTATTAGTCCAAACTGTTATGAGTGGTGTGTTAGTTATTTGACAGTGATTGATGGATTGGGAATTGTAGTTCCCTTAGATAAATCTCTTCCAGAACAAGAAATTGAAAGTCTTCTTCAAAGAAGTAAAGCAGATGCTGTTATATTTGATGGAAAATATGCTGAAACGATGAAGGAAATGAAAAAGAAATCAGATACTCATACAAAACTATATATTTGTATGGACAAAAATTCTGATCCAGAATTTCTATCTTTCTATCATTTAATCGAAAAAGGAAATAGACTTTTAGAACATGGAAATAAAGAATATTTTAACTTAGAAATTAAGGAAGAAGCAATGAGTGTAATTTTATTTACTTCAGGAACTACTTCTATTTCAAAAGCTGTTATGCTTTCTCATAAAAATATTGCAGAAAATATCTATGCATTAAATGTAGCAGAAAGCGTTTATGATACAGATATTTCGCTTGCTTTTTTACCTTTTCATCATACCTTTGGCTGTACTGGATTTTTGTTTTTTATGTCAAATGGAGCAACCACAACATTTTGTGATGGATTAAGACATATTCAACAAAATATAAAGGAATATAAGGTATCTGTGTTTGTCTGCGTACCATTGTTATTAGAGGCAATGTATAAAAAAATTAATCAAGAGATTGCAAAACAGGGAAAAACAAAATTAATTAAAATAGCAAAAATGGTTAGTAATTTTCTATTAAAATTTGGAATTGATATTCGAAGAAAAATCTTTAAACAAATTATTGACCAACTAGGTGGAAATTTAAGATTTGTTGTTAGTGGTGCAGCTGCAATTGATAAGGAGGTAGCAAAAGGGTTTAATGAATTTGGTATCTTAACAGTACAAGGTTATGGATTAACGGAAACCGCACCAGTACTTACAGCAGAAAATGAAGAGCATATTAAATATGGTTCAGTAGGACTTCCAATGTGCAATGTTGAAGTGGCAATTGACAATCCAAATGAACAAGGAATTGGAGAAGTAAAAGCAAAGGGACCTAATGTAATGCTAGGCTATTATGGAATGGAAGATGAAACAAATGAAGTGATAAAAGATGGTTGGTTCTATACAGGAGATTTAGGATATCTAGATGAAGATGGCTATCTATTTATTACAGGAAGAAAGAAGAATGTAATTGTCTTAAAAAATGGAAAGAATATTTATCCAGAAGAATTAGAAATTTTGATTAATAACTTACCATATGTAGCAGAAAGTATGGTATTTGGTTATCCGAAAGAGGATGATTTAGTACTGTCTGTTAAAATTGTATATAATGAAGAGTATGTAAAAGAAATGCTTCCAGATTTATCAGCTCATGAATTGGAAGATAAAATTTGGGATGATATTAAGAAAATTAATAAAGATATGACAAATTATAAACATATAAAAAAATTGATTGTAACAAAAGAGCCTATGATAAAAACAACAACACAAAAAGTAAAGAGATTTGAAGAAATTGAAAAGATTCTAAAGGAAGAAACAAAATAACTTATATATATTGTATATATGGGGAAATTAGAAATAGTTTATTGTTATTTCATTTAAGTAATGATATAATAGCCACATCAAATAAAAAGGAGAGAAATTATGAAAAATTTTGGAAATGTTATTTGGGGATTAGCTTTTATTATTGTGGGAGTTATATTTGGACTTAATGCACTAGGAATTACAAATATTAATATATTCTTCCCTGGTTGGTGGACACTTTTTATCATTATCCCATGCTTAGTTGGATTTATTAAAAATTCTAACAAGACAGGAAATTTAATTGGAATTGTAATCGGTATTTTATTACTTTTATGTGCACAAAATATTATTACTTATGCTTTACTTTGGAAGTTATTTATTCCATTAGTACTAGTTGTAATTGGACTTAGTATTATCTTTAGTAGCTCTATTAATAGTAAAATCAATGGTAAGATTAAAGAATTAAATAAAAGTAATGGAGAGGAATATTGTGCAACTTTTGGTGAACAAAAAGTAGATTTACAAAATGAACAAGTAAAAAACTGTAGTTTAAGTGCTGTATTTGGTTCAGTAGAATATGATGCAAAAGAAGGTATCGTAAATCAAGATACAGTGATTAATGCAAGTAGTATTTTTGGAGGAGTTGAAATTACAGTGCCATCTGGAGTTTCAGTAAAAGTAAAATCAACACCAATTTTTGGAGGTGTGGAGAATAAAGTAAAAAATAAGAAAGATGCGGAAAATGTTCCAACCATTTATGTTAATGCGTTCTGCTTATTTGGAGGTGTTACAATCAAATGAGTGAAGCACAAAGAATCATTAAGTATTTAGCAATGGCTTTTGGTATTTTTTTAGCAGTCAACATTATTGGAGCTATTGTATTTGGAATTATGACTTTTGCTGGAATATTTGGATTAGTAGATCATATTGGAAATAATCAGAATATTTCCTCTAGTAATGAAATTGTCCAATTTATAGAAGAAGAGCCGGTAAAGATTCAAAATTTAGAGATTAAAATTGGGGCAAGTAAGCTGAATATTGTAGAAGGTGATCGCTTAAAGGTTGTAACAGAAAATATGAATGGGCAAATTCAAACAGAAGCTACTGATCATACTTTAAAGATTATAGAAGATGGTGGGATTGCCTTTGGCCAGGATACTCCTATCATTACTCTTTATTTGCCTAGAAATCATCAGTTTGAAAAAGTAAAATTAGAGACTGGTATATCGAATAATGAAATTAATATGCTAAAAGCAAAGAAAGTTCAAATTCAGTTTGGGGCAGGAAAATCAGAGATTGAAAATTTAATTGCCGATGATGTAAAACTTCAAGGTGGAGTGGGTAAGGTAGAAGTTAAAAATAGTACTTTAGCTAATTTGAGTTTAGAAACTGGTGTTGGAAAGTTCTATATCAAGTCAAAAATAACAGGAGATAGTTCTATCAAAACCGGTGTTGGTAAAGTAGATATCGACTTAGTAGGAACGAAAGAAGATTATACCATTGTTCCAAAAAATGGATTAGGTTCTTTAAAAGTAGAGGAAGATTCTTTAGAAGATAATATTTCTTATGGAAGTGGAAAAGTTACTCTAAAAGTGGAAAATGGAATTGGCTCTACAAAAATTCATTTTGTTCATTCTTAAGAATAACATAAAACACCTCTGAAACATATGATAGTTTTAGAGGTGTTTTTTATGGAATATAAAGAGGTAAAAAAAATATTAGATGATGTGGATAAAATTCCGTACCCTAATGTTAATTATTTAGAAAAAAGTCAAGGATATGCTAAGATGCTTTATGATGACTTTGGAGGTGATTTTGGAGAACTAACAGCAATTACTCAGTACATTTATCAACATATTGCATTAGCAGAAAAAGAAGATATTAGTAAAACTATGCTAAGTATTGCAATTGTAGAGATGAAACATATTGATCTTGTGGGAGATTTGATTAGAAAATTAGGATATAAACCAATTTATGTAGGAAGTACTGGAAGCTTTTGGGATGCTTCTAATTTAAGATATGAAATAAAGTCAATTCAAGATATGATGGAATATAATATAAAGTCTGAAGAAGAGGCAATTAAAAGCTATGAAAAGGCTAAAAGGATGACAAGAAACAAAATGCTTCGTTCTTTGTTTGACCGCATTATTTTAGATGAAAAAACGCATATTAAAATTTTTGAAAGCTTTTTAAAAAAATAGAAAAGGATTAAAAAAATGCAAAAGAAGTTATGATAACTTGATAAAAGTTTCTATAGTTTTAGGAGTTTACACAAAATTCACACAAAAATCAAATAAGTTTATTGACAAATGACACTATGTCACATATAATATATGACGCAGTGTCATTTAAGTTGTCGAAGGAGATGAAAATATGCCAACAGAGACTTTTATGAAATTACCAGAAGAAAAGAAACAAAAGATTACTTTAGCTGCCAAAAAAGAACTTTCAAGAGTACCACTTATGCAAGCATCTATTAAAAATATTGTAGAAGATGCAGGAATTGCAAGACGGAAGTTTTTATCAATATTTTGAAGACAAAGAAGATTTGTTATCTTATTTGATGAAAGAAAAAAATATCAGTATGGATAAGACAGTGGAAAAAGCTTTTGTAGAGAAAAAAGGAGATATTTTTGAAATCTTTATTGCAATTTATGATTATATTATGCAAGATTTTATGAAAGAAAATGAAATACACTTTTTTCAGAAAATTTTTGAAAATATGAAAACAAGTGAAGACAATCTATTTTCTATGCATATGAAAGATTGTCCAAAGCCTGATATTGAGAAATACTTTTCTTTCATTGACACATCAAAATTTAAGCAGAAAGAAAAAGAGGATGTGAAAATAATTGTAAAAATGCTGTATGTTTTAACCAAAAAAGCAGTTGTTTCTAGTTTTCAATATCAATCGAAACAACAAGCAAGAGAAGACTATTTAAAGCAAATTGAATTTTTGAAATATGGCATTTTAAAAAGTGAGAACTAAGAAGGGAGAAAAACGATGCTAAAAGTATTAAGCTATTTAAAAAAGACTTGGGTTTCTGTTGTTATCATTGTACTTTTACTATGTGTACAGGCGGGTGCTGATTTGGCACTACCATCTTATACATCAGAAATTGTTAATGTAGGTATCCAAGCAGGAGGAATTGAAAATCAAGCACCAGAAGTAATTCGAAAATCTCAAATGGAGAATTTGCTGTTATTTACTTCAGATGATGAAGAGATTCTAAATAATTATACTCTTTTATCAAAAGATAATTTAGAAGAAAAAGAGTATGAAAAACTAGTAAAGAAATATCCTTTATTAGAAACAGAAGAGATATATAAGCAAAACAAATTAAAAGAAGAAGAACAGTCATCATTAAATGAAAAAATGACGAAACCATTAATGCTACTTACTACTATTACTAGTGAGGAAACAGAAGAAGCATTAAAAGCACAGATTTTACAAAATGTTCCAGAACCCCAAAAGAGCATGATGCAAAACATGACCTTAATGGATATTTTAAAATCAATGCCACAAGAACAACTAGCTCAAATGCTAGAAGAAGTAAATAAAAAATTAGATGGTATGATGGGAACTGTTTTAGATCAGGCTGCTATTGCTGCAGTAAAAGAAGAATATAAAGCAATTGGTATGGATACTGATAAAATCCAAAATGATTACATATTTATGGCAGGATTAAGAATGTTAGGAATTGCTCTTATCAGTATGGTTTCAGCTGTTGCTATTATGTTCTTATCATCAAGAGTTGCAGCTAAACTAGGTGAAACTTTAAGAGAAAAGGTATTTCGTAAAGTACTAAAATTTAGTACCGAGGAGTTTAACAATTTTTCAACAGCCTCTTTAATAACACGTAGTACAAACGATATTCAACAAATTCAAATGTTAATTACCATGTTATTCCGTGTTGTTGTATATGCACCAATCATTGGTATTGGAGGATTTTTAAGAGTACTAGCTAATAGTAATAGCTCTATGGCATGGATTATTGGACTTGCAATTGTATGCATTATAGGAATTGTCCTTGTTCTATTTATAGTTGCTATGCCTAAATTTAAGAAACTACAAGATTTAATTGATAAATTAAACTTAGTGGCACGTGAAATATTAACGGGATTACCTGTTATTCGTGCTTTCCATACAGAAGAACGCGAGGAAAAACGTTTTGAAAAATCAAACCAAGATTTAATGAAGGCTAATGTTTTTGTAAACAGAGCAATGAGTATCATGATGCCAGCTCTAATGTTTATTATGAACTCTATCATGTTACTTATTATTTGGGTTGGTGGACACAATGTTGATCAAGGAATCATGCAAGTAGGTGATATGATGGCATTTATTCAATATACCATGCAGATTGTTATGAGCTTCTTAATGATTTCTATGATTTCAATCATGCTACCTCGTGCTGCTGTTTCTGCAAATCGTATTAATGAAGTACTTGAAACAGAGCCACGTATTAAAGATAAAAAAGAAACAGAATCTTTTGACCCAAATAAAAAGGGATTAGTTGAATTTCGAAATGTATCTTTCCGTTATCCTGATGCAGATAAAGAAATTCTAGAAGATATTAACTTTACTGCAGAGCCAGGAAAGACAACTGCAATTATCGGAAGTACTGGTAGTGGTAAATCAACAGTGGTTAACTTAATTCCACGTTTCTATGATGTAACAGGCGGAGAGCTTTTAATTGATGGAGTTAATATTAAAGATGTTAGTCAAAAGGATTTAAGAAAGATTATTGGATTTGTACCTCAAAAAGGAGTGTTATTCTCAGGAACCATTGAGTCTAATATTAAATATGGAAATCCAGAAATGTCAGATGAGCAAATGAAACAAGCAGCTCAAATTGCACAAGCAACTGAATTTATTGAAAGTAAAGAACTACAATATCAAACACCAATTGCACAAGGTGGTACCAATGTATCAGGAGGACAAAAACAACGTTTATCCATCGCAAGAGCAATTGCAATAGATCCAGAAATCTATGTGTTTGATGACAGTTTCTCAGCATTAGACTATAAAACAGATGCAGCTTTAAGAGCAGCACTTGAAAAACAAACAACCAATAAAACAGTAATAATCGTAGCACAAAGAATTAGTACAGTTTTAAATGCTGATCAAATTATTGTTTT
This sequence comes from Erysipelotrichaceae bacterium, assembly GCA_021769225.1. GTDB lineage: Bacteria > Bacillota > Clostridia > TANB77 > CAG-508 > JAETTH01. The sequence continues at coordinate 4,975 of JAETTH010000015.1, read as the reverse complement.
AGAAGAAGGAAGAATTGTTGGAAAAGGAACTCATAAAGAGCTAATGGAAAACAACGAAACCTATAGGCAAATTGCCTTATCACAACTTTCAAAGGAGGAATTGGAATAATGGCAGAGAATATGAAAACAAAACCTCCAATGGGAGGTATGGGTCATGGACCGGGCAGGGGAAGAGTGGTAGAAAAGGCTAAAGACTTTAAAGGTACTACCAAAAAATTAATCCGCGATTATCTAGCAAACTATAAAATAGCAATTTTAATTGTTCTTATCTTTGCAGTAGGAAGTACTATCTTTGCTGTTGTAGGACCTAAGATATTAGGTAATGCAACAACAGAGGTATTTAATGGGATTATTGCTAAAATCCAGGGAACTGGAGGAATTGATTTTAATAAGATTTTAACTATTTTAGTAACATTACTTGGACTATATCTATTAAGTGCTTTGTTCTCCCTAATTCAAGGATTTACCATGACAGGAGTAGCACAAAAAATTACTTATCAATTAAGAAATGATTTAGTTAAAAAGATTAACAAATTACCAATGAACTACTTTGATAAGAAAACAAATGGTGAAGTATTATCTGTCATTTCAAATGATATTGATACTTTATCCCAAAACTTAAATCAAAGTATTACCCAAATTATCACATCAATTTGTACATTAATTGGTATTTTAATTATGATGTTTTCTATTAGTTGGGAGATGACATTAGTATCTCTTGTTATTCTACCAGTTACAATTATTGTTGTTGGATTTGTTGTATCTAAATCACAAAAATACTTTAAGGCACAACAAGATTATCTAGGTCATGTTAATGGGCAAGTAGAAGAAATCTATGGTGGACACAATATCGTAAAGGTATTTAATGGAGAAGAAAAAGCAATTAAAGAGTTTAAAAAGGCAAATAGTGAGTTATATCGCTCTGCTTGGAAATCTCAATTCTTATCAGGACTTATGCATCCATTGATGAACTTTATAGGAAATGTAGGATATGTTGCAGTTGCTATTCTGGGTGGATATTTAGCAGTTCAAGGTAAAATTACAGTAGGAAATATTCAATCCTTTATCCAGTATAATAGACAATTCACACAACCAATTAACCAAATTGCACAAGTATCTAACATGTTACAAGCAATGGTAGCTTCAGCAGAAAGAGTATTTGAGTTCCTAGAAGAAAAAGAAGAAGAACCATCTACTTTAGAACCACTTTCAACAGAAGGACTAAAGGGAAATATTAAATTTGATCATGTTCATTTTGGATATAGTGATGATAAAATTATTATTAACGATTTCTCAGCAGATATTAAAGATGGACAAAAAATTGCAATTGTAGGACCAACTGGTGCTGGAAAAACAACAATGGTTAAACTATTAATGAGATTCTATGATGTAAATAGCGGAGCTATTTTAATTGATGGTCATAATATTAAAGACTTTGATCGTGGAGAACTTCGTAAGATGTTTGGTATGGTTCTTCAAGATACTTGGCTATTTGGAGGAACTGTAAAAGATAACATCCGTTATGGAAGACCAGAAGCAAATGATAATGAAGTAATTGAAGCAGCAAAAGCAGCGCATGTACATCATTTTATTAAAACACTACCCAATGCTTATGATATGATAATTAACGAAGAGTCCAATAATATATCAGCAGGACAAAAACAATTATTAACAATAGCAAGAGTTATTTTAGCTGATCCGAAAATTTTAATTTTAGATGAGGCAACAAGCTCTATAGATACAAGAACTGAAATTCAAATTCAAGCAGCAATGGACAATTTAATGAAAGGCAGAACTAGCTTTATTATTGCTCATAGACTTTCAACTATTAAAAATGCAGATTTGATTTTAGTAATGGATCATGGTGATATTGTGGAACAAGGAACTCATGAAGAATTACTAGAAAAAGATGGATTTTATGCTAAACTATATAATTCACAATTTGAAGATGGTAATGATGAAGTAGAATAGAAGTAGAAAGAAGGAATAGAATTAATCTATTCCTTTTTAAAATGAATTTTTTTATGAGATTGTTGAATACATTTGCAAAATAATGTACAATTAGGGTAAATTATAGAAAAGCTTATTAAAGGAAGACGTAGAGATTGAATAAAGGAGACGAAATGATAGATTTACATACACATACCAATTATTCGGATGGATCTTGGGACTTGAAGAAATTATTGGAAGAAGCAGAAAAATCAGAAATTGAAGTGTTATCAATAACAGATCATGACACACTTAAAGCATATAAAGAAATAACAGAAGATTCTTATAACCAAATATTTAAGGGAGAAATTATAACAGGGGTAGAATTTAGTACAGTATATAATGGTGTATTTTTTCATTTGTTGGCATATGATTTTGATTATAAGAAATTAAATAATTGGGTACATGAGAACTATGAAATTAGAAAACTAAACTTAAATATTGAATTTGAATTTATGATAGATAGCTGTAAGAAAAACCATATTAAGATAGGTGATTTAGAATATGACGAAAGCAAAGGTTGGCCAATAGATATTATTTATCCAGAAATAAAGAAACATCAAGAAAATAAAAAGTTTTTCAAAGAAGAAGAATGGAATCATATAGATGTGTTTTTTAATTCCTGTGTGACTAATAAAAACTTTCCAGTATTTGTGGATTTTAGTATACATTATCCAACAGCAGATGTAGTTGCAAAAGAAGTTAGAAGAGCTGGAGGAAAACTATTTGTAGCGCATCCATTTAGATATCGTTTAGAGAATATAATACAGTTTTTAGATATATTAAAAGACAATAGAATTATAGATGGAGTAGAAGTTTATCATTCGAGCCATACAAAAGAGCAAATTTCTATTTTAGAAAAGTATTGTAACTATCATAATTTGTTAATATCAGGTGGAAGTGATTGTCATGGAGAGAAAAAAGCTGATAGAAAAATTGGGATTGGTTATGGTAATATTAATATAAGTAAAAATATATTGAATAATTGGAATAGATTTTAGCTATTTATAATCTACAAAAAATACCATGATTAAAAAATATTTCAATTTCTTAAAATTTTTTATGTATTAAAATATAGAGTGAAAATTAAAAAATAGTAAAATTACAAAAAAATTATTTGAAATTCCTAAAAAGTTGTGATATCTTAGTAAAGAACAAAAAATATGTCAATTACAGGGGGAAAAATAAAAATGGAAAACGAAGTAAATGAAGAAAAAAGAAACAAATTTATGGAATATGCAGGAAAGAGAGTAAATAATGTAATTCATGATATTCAAATCTTAGAACCAATGGCAAGAAGTAACTCTTATGATTTTACTAAGCAAGATGTAGAAGAAATGTTTAGTGCAATGCAAGATGTTTTAAATGATGCAAAAGAAGAGTTTAATAAAAAGTTTGAAGAAAAAGCAAGAACTGCTAAGAAAGTATTTACTTTTGGTTCAAAAGCAGTAGTACCTACTACTAATGAACCGGTAGCTGAGGTGGCAGAACAAGTGGCAGCAGCTGTAGAAGAAAGTGATGTTAATATATAAGTTTAAGATATAGATAAATAGACGTAGATCGATAAAAGTGGATTTACGTTTTCTTTATTTATTATTGTTAAATTTTTATTTAAGTTAGTAAAGAAGGAAGAAGTAAAAAAAGTAATGTATTATGTATATATGTTAAGATGTCAAGATAATTCTATCTATACTGGTATAACAACAAATGTAGAACAAAGGATGCAAGAACACTTTGGAAAAGAGAAAAATTGTGCAAAATACACTTTTTATCATACTGCTAAAAAGTTAGAAAGTGTATGGCAAACAGAGACTAGATCTCTAGCATCTAAGTTAGAGTACCATATTAAACACTTAACAAAAGAGAAAAAAGAAGAGCTAATTCAGAAGAATAATTTAGAGGAATTATTAGCATCAAAAATTGTGGTAAGTAAGTATTCAAAAAAGTGTTAGAAAAACAGGGCTAATTTCCTCAAAACTATGGTATTTTTCCTGATTTTGTGGTATAATAAAAGAGTGGTTGAAAGTATAAAAAAGGAGAATTTATATGTCTAAAGATGAGAAATTTGAATTTGATATTGCTAACTTAAAACAAGATTTAGCAATTGAAAATATGATTGTCACAGACGAAGATGTTGCTTTATTACAAAGATATTATAACCAAGAAATTACCATGAACGAGATGATTAATATTATTAAAGAATCTGTAGTATAAGGAATAAAAAAGATGAATGATTTATATGAAGCCAGAAACTCTATCTATTGTTATCAAGATAGTAATGTTTTGGTAAACAAATTAGGAATAAAAGATAATCATAAGTTAGAAACATTAGAAAGAAAAATTGTACTTGCAAAATTGTATGAATTAAGACAAAATCAACAGATTGGCTCATTTGACATGAAGCATTTGGTTGGAATTCATCAATTTTTATTTGAAGATATTTATCCATTTGCAGGACTTTTTCGTTCTGAAAATATAGCAAAAGGAAGCTTTAGTTTTGCTAGATGGGAATATATTGATAAGGAATTAGATAGACTTTTAGAAGAATTAAAAAACGAGAATTATTTACAAGGACTAGAGCAAGAGCAGTTTGTTAAGAGATTATCCTATTATATGGCAGAACTAAATGTTTTGCATCCTTTTCGAGAAGGAAATGGAAGAACAATTAGAGAATTTGTTAGACAATTAGCATTTAAAAATGGATATTTATTAGATTTAAAAAATATTCGTCCAAAAGAAATGCTAGAAGCTTGTATTAAATCAGTTATTGATACAACAGATTTAGAAGAAATTATGAGAGTTTGTTTAAAAAAGATAGAAGAATAAATAGAACATAAACGAAAAAGAATAGATTTATCTATTCTTTTTTTTGTTATAGGAAATTTCTCAAAAACAAAAATATGAAGATAAAAAATAAAAGGCACAACAAATGTGCCTCAAAAAATGCATTTTTGAAGATTAATGTTGAAATATTTTTCCGTTAGGA
>JAETTH010000101.1 GCA_021769225.1 Erysipelotrichaceae bacterium | reverse complement strand
GGATTTTACAATTATTTTGAATTCTTATTATTTGCTTCTATTAATGTTGGAATGTCGATAATGCCAAATGGTTTAAGGGCAATAATATACCAGAAATTACTCAGAAAAAGGAGTTAAATATGCATTCGAATATAAATAGAGTTGTAAGTAAAATATTAAAACCAATACCAGATAAACTTTATTTAAAATGTATATTTTATTTACGCATGCAAAAACGATTAAATCTAAAAAAACCAATGACATTTAATGAAAAAATTCAATGGCTTAAACTATATGATAGAAAAGAAATATATCATGTAATTGTTGATAAATATGAAGTAAAAAAGTATGTGTCACAAAAAATAGGTGAAGAATATATTATTCCAACTGTTGGTGTTTGGAAGGATATAAAAAGTATTAATATTAATGCATTACCAAATAGTTTTGTTATGAAAGCAACTCATGACTCAGGAGGAGTTTATATTTGTAAAAATAAAAATAATTATAACTTTAAAGAATGTTTTTATAAGCTAGAAAAATCAATGAAACACGATTTTTATTTAAATAGCCGTGAGTGGGCTTATAAAGGAGTCAATTCTCGAATTATTGCAGAAGAATTTTTAGAAGATAACGACTTAAAAGACTATAAGTTTTTTTGCTTTAATGGTGAATGTAAATTATTTAAAATTGATTTCGATAGAGAAACTAAACATGGTGCAAATTATTATGATATTAATGGAAATATATTGCCTTTTGGGGAAAAAATATGTCCACCAAACTATAACAAGATAATAAATCTTCCAACTAATCTTAACAAGATGATTACTTTAGCTGAAAAATTAGCTGAAGAAATACCTTTTGTAAGGGTGGATTTTTATAATCAAAATGGCAAAATTTATTTTGGTGAGATGACACTTTATCCTTCTTCGGGAATTGGGCCATTCACAGATGAAAAATGGGATTTGAAACTTGGTGAGTGGATTAGCTTGCCGAGATAGGAGGTATATATGGAGACTAAAGTTGTCTTATTGGGGGATTTTGCTGCATTTGATAATGGTCTACTTGGGCGTAATTGGAAACAAGGATTGAAATCATTGAAAGAATATTTAATGTCATTCGATTTAGTGATTGCAAATCTTGAAGTACCGATTACAAATATTGATCGTAGTTATGTGCCCAAAGGAATACATATAAAAAGCGATGAAAAAATGATTGAGTAATTAAAATACTTAAATATTGATGCTGTATCTCTTGCAAATAACCATATTTGTGATTTTGGCTTGAAAGGGATGCAGGATACTATAGATACTCTTGATAGTGCTGGAATACCGTATTTTGGTGTAAATAACAGATTGTATGAAAAAACAATTAATGGCGAAAAATTAATTTTTAATGGATTCTGTTGTTATAGTACAAATGGATTTGGTTATATTCAAGAACAAAATAAATCTGGAGTTAATGCGTTAACATACAAAAATGTAGTAAAAACACTCTCATATGCGAAAAGTGTTTCCGCTATTCCAATTGTAGCATTTCATTGGGGAGAAGAATATACATATTATCCGAATACTAAACAAATTGAATTTGCTCATTCTTTGGCGGATAAATATAATTATATTCTTTATGGACATCATACACATGTTATGCAAGGAATAGAAAAATATAAATCATCTATATTAGCATATAGTTTAGGTAATTTGTATTTTGATGATTGCCAATCACCTATTAATAAAAAATTAGTAATAAAACAGTCTAAAGAGAATAGAGAATCATTCATCTTAAAACTAAATATTACAAATGGGATGGTTTCATACGATACCCAGGGGTTACGTTATGATAATTATCGGATTGAATTAGTTGATAATGTTGCTTTAATTGAAAATATTTCTAACGATATTTGCAACAACGAAACGGTGGAATATCGAAGAAAATCTAATGAAATGATAGAGAAATTGAAATCTTTTAATTTAGTTTCTCATGATTTTAGATGGTTATTAACAAAATTAAACTATTACTCGATTGGTGCTAAGGTCATTAGCTATTATTATAAGCATAAATATAAAGGAGCCTATAAAAAACGATGAAGAATTATATTTTATATATTGGTGATTTTAAATTTAGCCGTATGGACGCAGAATTCCAACTAGTTCTCGGAAATGCATATTTGTTTAAAGAATTAGGTTATTCAGTGGCTTTTATAGGAAATGATCAAACTTTAGTTTCTAAAAATACAATTCAAACTAAGTATGAGGATTTTTTTATTCATAATTTAGAATATAAGAAGAACGGATCAGATATTAA
>JAETTH010000014.1 GCA_021769225.1 Erysipelotrichaceae bacterium | reverse complement strand
GTTGAAATATCTTTATTAATATTTTTAGCTATTTGTGTCCTAGATAATTCATTTTCAAGACCTTCTTGAATTTTCTGTCTATCTTCCAAAGTTAAATGACTATTTTTCATAACATATCTCCATCTAACCCTAGAAACATCTATATTCTATTATACTATCTAGAATTTAATCTTACAAATTTAAATTTATGTAAAGGTTAAATCAATATTTATATATTACATTTGGAAATTACTTTGTAAATTTACGAAATATTAAAAAATAGCGAAAATATTTAGAAAAACTTGACAATTCTTACCTCCTTATTGTATAATATGTACACTTATGATGCAAAAATAGCCAAGAGAATTGGTTTTAATAGATGTAGGAGGTGCAAAATGAAAAGAACATACCAACCAAAAAATAGACAAAGACAAAAAGAACATGGATTCATGAAAAGAATGAAAACAAGAGCAGGTAGACTTGTATTAAAAGCAAGAAGAGCAAAGGGAAGAAAAAAGATTAGTGCTTAAAATATAAAATAAGGCCGCAGAAGTGGCCTTTTTTGTAATATTTAGTAATTTACCCAAAAACAAATGGGGGAAACATGAGAAAATTAAATACATTAAAAAAAAATTATGAATTTAAAAATGTTTTAACAAGGGGAAAATATTATAGCGGAAAAAATCTTGATATCTATATCAAAAAAAATAATAAAGATAAAAACTTTATTGGAATTGCAGTAAGCACAAAAGTTGGAAAAGCTGTAAAAAGAAATCGTATCAAGAGATTAATTAGAGAAAACTATCGTTTACAAAAAGAGAAACTAATAAAAGGCTACGACATTATTTTTTTATGGAAGAAAAATAAAGAAATACAATATGCAACATTTGAAAACATAAAAAGGGATATGAATAAGATTTTTAAAGAAGCGAAAATATTTATAAATGAGGAATAAAATGAAATATATTTTACTATTTTTAATCAAAATATATCAAAAAACTATTTCACCAATTTTTTCATTTTTAGGTATTCATTGCAAATATTATCCTACTTGTTCAGAATATACAAAACAAGCAATAGAAAAATATGGAGCAGTAAAGGGAACAATATTAGCAAGCAAAAGAATTTTAAGATGTAATCCTTTTTCAAAAGGAGGATATGATCCTCTAAAATAAATTTTAAGGAGAGATATATGGGTGCTATTGCAAGTATTTTTGGTTATTTGTTAAATTTTATTTATAATTTTGTTAATAATTATGGATTAGCAATTATATTATTTACAATTGTTATAAAATTAGTATTATTACCAATTTCAATTAAACAACAAAAATCATTAAAAAAATCAGCAAAAATACAAACTGAAATGCAAGAAATTCAAAAAAAATATAGAAATAATCCAGAAAAATTAAATCAAGAAACAATTGATTTATATAAAAGAGAAAAGATGAGCCCATTTAGTGGTTGTTTAAGCTCTATTCTTCAACTTGTTTTATTACTTGCTATTTTCTATCTGGTACAAAGTCCTCTTACTTATATGAAAAAAGTAGATCCAGAATTAATTAATACATATACACAACAAATTCAAGAAGAAAACGGAGGAAATAAAACAGTCTATCCAGAAATTGAAATTATTCAGAAAAAAGGACAAGAAGATCCTAATGTATATATCAATATGGATTTTTTAGGAATTGATTTAAGTAAAGTTCCAACACAAAGTTTAAATGATCCAAGAGTATATATTATACCAGTTTTATATGTTATCTCTTCATTTATCTCTATCCGTATCACAACAGCAATGCAAACAAAGAAGAAAAAGAAAGATGAAATTATAATAGGAGAAAATAAAGAAGAAGAGATTGATCCAATGGCACAAATGAATAAGAGTATGTCTCTAATGATGCCAATTATGTCAATATCAATTGCAATTATTGCACCTCTAGGACTAGCTTTATACTGGCTAATGAATAATATTTTGATGATTATAGAGAGACTTGTACTAAATAAAATTATGGAATCTAAGGAGGAAAAAGAAAATGTCTAAAAGCATTATTTCTGAAGGAAAGACATCAACAGAAGCCATAGAAAAAGGTTTAAAAGAATTACACGTTTCTAAAAATATGGTAGATATTAAAATATTAGAAAATGAAGATAAGAGAAGCTTTTTTAGTATTTTAGCGCCTAGAGTTGTAAAGGTAGAAATAACTGTAAAAGAAAATATAAAAGATGAAAAAAAAGAAAAAAATTATCCTAAAAAAGATAAAGAAATAGTAAAAGAAAAAGATAGAGAAATTAGTTTAGAATTACTAGAAGAAGCAAAACAAAATACAGAAAAATTTTTGAAAGAATTTATAGAAAGCCTAAAAGTTACAGATGTAGATTGCAAAATTTCTATTGAAGAAAATCATATTAGAGTAGATATAAATGGAGATAATATTGCATTTCTAATTGGCTATCGAGGAGATACTTTAAATGCTTTTCAAACCATTCTTTCTTCTATTGCAAATCAAGGAATTAGTGAGAAAATCAAAGTAATTTTAGATATTGAAAAATATCGTTCAAAAAGAGAAAAAACATTAGAAGATTTAGCAGAAAAAATTTCGAAAACTGTATTAAAAACAGGAAAATCTATTACTTTAGAACCTATGTCTGCTTATGAAAGAAAGATTATACATAGTAAATTACAAAATAACAACAAAGTAAAAACATATAGTATTGGCGAAGAACCATACAGAAAAGTTGTTATTGCAATAAATAAATAAAAATCGGAAGCCAAAGTTCGGATTTTAGTAGTGTTTTAAGAATATTCTTAGAAGAATACTAGATTTGTACCTTGGTTTTTTTAATAAAAGGAGAAGAAAAATATGGATGCAATTGCAGCAATTTCAACAGCTACAGGAATTGGAGGTATTGGAATTATTCGACTAAGTGGAAAAGATACTTTTCAAGTATTAGATCGAATTTTTATGCCAAAGAAGAAACAAAAGATAGAAGAAATAAAAGGATATACCATAAAATATGGAACGATTGTAGATGAAGAAAATCAAGTGATAGATGAAGTATTAGTATCTTATTTTAAAGCACCTAAAAGCTATACAACAGAGGATATGTGTGAAATTAACTCACATGGTGGAATGGTTGTAATGAAGAAAATTTTAGAGTTAATTTTAAAAAATGGAGCAAAATTAGCAGAACCAGGAGAATTTACCAAAAGAGCTTTCCTAAATGGGAGAATCGATTTATCACAAGCAGAATCTGTCATTGATTTAATAAACTCTAAAACAGAAAAAGAAGCAAAAGCTGGAATTCATGGCCTAGAAGGCTTTTTATCACAAAAAATAGAAAAAATAAGAAGAAGAATATTAGATGTTATGGCAGATATAGAAGCCTCTATTGATTATCCAGAATATGATATAGAAGAGTTAACAGATACAAAAGCTTTAGATACATTGGCATTTGTAAAAGAACAATTAACAGAATTATCATTAAGTTTTAAAAATGGGAAAATCATAAAAGAAGGAATTAAAACAGCTATTATTGGTAGACCAAATGCAGGAAAATCTTCACTTTTAAATGCAATCTTAAAAGAAGATAGGGCAATTGTAACAGAATTTGAAGGTACAACAAGAGATTCTATTGAAGAATTTATATCTATTGATGGAATACCAATTAAACTTATTGATACAGCAGGAATCCGTCAAGCAAAAGACGAAGTAGAAAAGATTGGAATCCAAAAATCAAAAAAAATAGCAGAAGAAGCAGATTTAATTATTTCAATTTTTGATTCAACAAAAGAATTAACACAAGAGGATTTAGAAATATTAGAATTAATAAAAAATAAAAATGCAATTATTGTTTTAAATAAGACAGATTTAAATCATAATATTTTAAAAAATAACCAAAAAATAAAAGAAACAAATAAAACAATAATTGAGATATCAGCATTAGAAAAAGAAGGAATTGTCAATTTATATCATGAAATTTCTAAAATGTTTGGATTAAATCAAATTAATTTAGAAAATGATACTTTAATTACAAACATAAGACATAAAAGTTTAATTGATCAAGCAATAGAAAGTACCGATAAAGCAGAAGAGACAATTAAACAAAATATGCCATTAGATATCATTGCTATTTATATGAAAAATATTTTAGAAGATCTAGGAGAGATCACAGGAGAGAATGTATCAGAAGAAATTATTAATGAAATTTTTTCTAAATTTTGTTTAGGTAAGTAAAAATAAGAAACAAAAATAAGCTTTTAAAATTAAAAATAAGACATTTTAATATTAAAACAATATAACTTTATATCTAAAACATAAAAATGGGTTAAAACTAAAAATAGAAAGAGATAAATAAAGTCAACAACTTAATTAACAAAACAACAAACAAAATGGAATAACAAAGTCAATAAGACAAAAATAAAACAGAAAAGAAGAAAAACAGATCTAATTTCAAGAGAAACAAGAAAAATGTTGACAAAAAGAGTGAGAAAACGAACATTCTTGTTCCATAAAAAACGAATTAATTGGAGGAAAAATAATGAAATATGATGCAGGAGAATATGATGTAGCAGTAATTGGAGCGGGACATGCAGGATGTGAAGCAGGACTTGCTGCAGCAAGATTAGGGATGAAAACTTTAATTTTTTCAATTAGCTTAGAAGCAATTGCAAACATGCCTTGTAATCCTCATATTGGAGGAAGCTCAAAGGGACACTTAGTAAGAGAGATAGATTGTCTGGGAGGAGAAATGGGAAAGAATATAGATAAAACCTATATTCAAATTAAGATGTTAAATACATCAAAAGGGCCAGCCGTTCACTCACTAAGAGCACAAGCTGATCGAAAAAGATATCAAATGGAAATGAAACATACTTTAGAAAAACAAGAAAACTTATTTGTAAAACAAGCAGAAATTGTGGATATAAAAGTAGAAGATGGAAAAGTAGTAGCTGTTGAAACAGATGTAGGAGCAATCTATAAAGTAAAAGCAGTTATTTTAGCAACAGGAACTTATTTAAAAGGAAAAATTTTTATTGGAGAATATGCCAAAGAGAGTGGACCTGATGGAGTAGCTGCTGCAAATGCTTTATCTAGTATTTTAAAAAATTTAGGCTTTGAATTACTTCGATTTAAAACAGGAACACCAGCGAGAATTAATAAAAATAGTATTGATTTTTCAAAGATGGAAATTCAAGAAGGAGAAGAAGATATAGTTCCATTTTCTTTTGAAGATAAACCAAGACAGATAAACCAAGAACCATGCTATTTAACTTATACAAATGAAAAGACACACGAAATAATCAGAAAAAACTTACATCGTTCTCCTTTATATGCTGGTAAAATAGAGGGAACAGGACCTAGATATTGCCCTTCTATTGAAGACAAAGTGGTTCGTTTTGCAGATAAAGAAAGACATCAAATTTTTGTTGAACCAATAGGAATAGATACAGATGAAATGTATATTCAAGGAATGAGTTCTTCTTTACCAGAAGATGTACAAATTGCTATGTATCGCACAATTCCAGGTTTAGAAAAAGCAGAATTTACAAGACCAGCATATGCAATTGAATATGACTGCATTGATCCATCACAATTAAAAATAACATTAGAAAGCAAAAAAATTAAAGGAATGTTCTTTGCGGGACAAATTAATGGAACATCTGGATACGAAGAAGCAGCGTGCCAAGGTCTAATTGCAGGAATCAATGCAGCACAAGAAATAAAAGGAAAATCTCCAGTTATTTTAGACCGATCAGATGCTTATATTGGAGTATTAATTGATGATATTGTAACAAAAAGTACCAATGAACCGTATCGTATGATGACTTCAAGAGCAGAATATAGATTATTACTAAGACAAGACAATGCAGATTTGAGATTAACACAAATAGGATATGAAGTAGGATTAATTTCAGAAAAAAGATATCAAAAATTTTTAAAGAAAAAAGAAAATATTGAAAAAGAAGTGGAAAGAATTCATAATACTACAGTTAAACCTTCTGAAAAGGTAAATAATTTTCTAAAAAAGAACAATTCATCAGAATTAACAACAGGTATCAAACTCTCAGAGTTACTAAGAAGAACAGAATTAAGTTATGATCTATTAGCTGAAATTGATGAAAATAGGCCAAAATTAGAAAATGATGAAAAAGAAGAAGCTGAGATTCAAATTAAATACGAAGGTTATATAAAAATGCAACTTACTCAAGTAGAAAAATTTAAAAAACTAGAAAGAAAGTTTCTACCAGAAGATATAGACTACAATCAAATTGGAGGAATTCGCCTAGAAGCAAGACAAAAATTAAACAAATATAAACCAAATTCAGTAGGACAAGCTTCTAGAATATCAGGAGTTTCACCAGCTGATATTTCAGTTTTATTAGTTTATTTAGAAAAAGAAAAAAGAAAAACAGATCAAGATTCCAAAAGAGGAGAGTAATACATGGAACAAAAAGAATTTATGAAAGAATTAGATAATAAGGCAAAGAAAATGCAAATTATACTAACAGAAAAACAATTACAAGATTTTTATACATATAAGAGATTATTAATCGAATGGAACGAAAGAGTTAATTTAACAGCAATTACAGATGATCAAGATATTATCTTAAAACACTTTATTGATTCTCTAACAGTTTATAATTTAATAAAAGAAAATATGACTATTCTTGATATAGGAACTGGTGCAGGATTTCCTGGAATTCCTTTAAAAATTGTAAAAGATAAAACAAACTTTGTTTTAATGGATTCTTTAAATAAAAGAATAAACTTTTTAAACGAAGTAATAAAGGGACTACAGTTAGAAAAAATACAAGCAATTCATGGAAGAGCAGAAGAAAAGGCAAAAGAAAAAGCTTTTAGAGAAAAATTTGACATAACAGTATCAAGAGCTGTAGCAAGCCTAAATGTATTATTAGAATATATGTTACCTTTTACAAAAGTAGGAGGCTATTGTATTTGTATGAAATCAAGTACAATGGATCAAGAATTAAAAGAAGCAGAAAAGGCATTAGAAATACTTGGGGGAAAGATAGAGAAAATTGAAGAAATAAAACTTCCTAATAGTGATATTATTCGAAAAAATGTAATAATTCAAAAAATAAAACAAACACCAAATCAATATCCAAGAAAAGCAGGAACACCTTCTAAAAATCCGATCATGTAAGTAATCCTGAAATATAGATGGGAGTAAACAATTGGAAAAATGTTCCACGGAATAATCGAATGTTCCACAGACAACGAATAAAAAATAAAAAGAAAAATAATAATAAAAAAAGTAATAAAATTGCAAAAATTCATTGACATATTAATGATATTTTTATATCATTAATATGTCAAATTTTTTTGAGATGGAGGCATAAAATTGGGAAAAATCGTATCGATTGCAAATCAAAAGGGTGGAGTTGGAAAGACTACAACCGCAATTAATTTAAGTACAATCTTAGCAAAAAAAGGAAAAAAAGTATTATTAATTGATGCTGATCCACAAGGAAATGCAACAAGTGGATTAGGAGTAGAAAAAGAAGTTGAAAATTCAGTTTATGACATATTAGTTAGTGATGTTGGAGTAAAAGAAACTCTACAAGATACAAAAGTTAACAATCTAAAAATATGCCCATCCAATATTAATTTAGCTGGAGCTGAAGTAGAGCTTGTTTCTATGATGTCTAGAGAACAAAGACTAAAAGAAAAATTAGATGAAGTAAAAGATGATTTTGAATATATCATTATAGACTGTCCTCCTTCACTAGGACTAATTACCCTAAATGCATTTACAGCATCTGATAGTGTATTAATCCCTGTACAATGTGAATACTATGCATTAGAAGGACTTGGCCAATTAATTAATACAATTAATTTAGTAAAAAAACACTTAAACAAAAGTTTGGTAATAGAGGGCGCAGTATTAACAATGTATGATATGAGGACAAACCTATCAAATCAAGTTGTAAAAGAAGTAAAAAGATATTTTGAAGATAAAGTATACAAAACTGTAATACCAAGAAATGTAAAACTAAGTGAGGCACCTAGTTATGGAATGCCAATTTCTCTATATGATCCTAGATCAAAAGGTGCTAAATGTTATGAAAAATTAGCAAAAGAATTTATAAAAATAAATGATGCAGAAAAGAAAGCAAAACACATGAAAGAAGAATAAAAGAAAGGATGATTAAAAATGGCTAAGAAAACAGGATTAGGTAAGGGATTAGATGCTTTATTTAGTATAAATGAAATTGAAGAAATTGAAGAAAAAAAAGACGGAGAAGCTGTACAAAATATTAAAATCATTCAAATAGAACCCAATCGTAATCAACCAAGAAAGAAATTTGATGAAGAAGCATTAGAAGATTTAGCTGAATCTATTAAAAAATATGGAGTAATTCAACCAATTATTGTGTGCAAAAAAGATGACTACTATCAAATTATAGCAGGAGAAAGAAGATGGAGAGCTGCTAAAAAAGCGGGATTAACAGAAATGCCTGCTATTGTAAGAGAATATGATGATAGAAAAAACAAAGAAATTGCATTAATAGAAAATATTCAAAGAGAAGATTTAAATCCAATTGAAAAAGCACATGGTTATAGAACGTTAATGGATGAATATGGATTAACACAACAACAATTATCAGATACCTTAGGAATAAGTAGAAGTAGTATTGCAAATACAGTTCGTATTCTAAACTTAGACCAAAGAGTCATAGATCTTGCCATAGAAGGAAAATTAACAGAAGGACATTGTAAAGCTTTACTTGCAATTACAGATCCAGAAAAACAATACGATATGGCTAAACGTATGGCAGATACTGGAGCAACAGTTAGAGAAATAGAACAAAGAACACAATTAAAGAAAAAAGCTAAAAAGAAAGATGAGAAATATGAAGCTATTTACCGTGATATAGAAGATACTTTTCAAGGTTTTTTTGGAACAAAAGTAAAATTAGATGTTGGAAAAAGAAAAGGAAAAATAGTAATTGAATATACCTCAAATGAGGACTTAGAAAGAATTCTAGATTTAATTAAATAGAAAGAAGAGGAAAAGAAAAATGGAAGTAATACTAAATTTTTTAAGATCAGATCTATTTTTAATGATTATAGCAGGACTAACAATATTATTATTTATTTTATATATTATTAACCTATGTAAACAAAGGAAAATACAAAAAGAATATTTAAAATTTGTCAGAAAGATTGGAAATGGAAATAACATAGATGAAATGTTAAGAGAATACATTTCAAAAGTAGAAGAAGTGCAAAATAAAAACCAAGAGTTAATGGCATATTGTCACGAATTAGATGAAAATATGGCAAGTTGTATTCAAAAAGTTGGAATTATACGTTATAGTGCTTTTAAAGATACTGGAAGTGATTTAAGCTTTGCATTAGCTTTATTAGATGAAAATAATGATGGAATTGTATTAAATGGAATTTATTCAAGAGAAATGTCAAACATTTATGCAAAACCAGTCGCAAAGGGAAAATCAACTTATACCATTTCAGAAGAAGAGCAGCAAGCAATTGACATTGCGAAAAAAGCAGAAAAAACATATCGAATTAGAGAATAAAAATAAAAAAACTTAAAATTGTAAAATTTTAAGTTTTTTTTAATATAAATTCTATAAAATTTTTCCAAACTAAATAGGAGGATAAAATGGAATTTATAGCAAATGAAGGAAAAAAAGTAGAAATTAAAGTAGGAGAAGATATATACTTAAGACATTGTATTAAAACAAAATTTATTAATCAAGGAGAATCATATATAGAAATATTTAAAAAATATGTATTACCAATTTATGAAGAAGGGGACATTATTTCTTGTAGCGAAAAGATCATTGCATTATGCCAAAATAGAATTATAAAAAGGGAAGAAATAAAAATTGGATTTTGGGCAAAACTATTATCAAAATTTGCATCACATCCTACAACTGGTGTAGGAGTAAGCGAAACAATAAAAATGCAATATGCAATAGATACAGTAGGATTAGTAAAAGTAATTTATGCAAGTATTATGAGTGCAATTACAAAATTATTTGGGAAAAGAGGTGTTTTTTACAAAATTGTAGGTATCGAAGTAAGTGGATTAGATGGATTTTATGGAAAAGTTTGGAGAGAATATAGTGATATTGGTATTAAAATACCAGAAAATCCAGATGGAGTATGCGATGAAATAAAAGAAAAGCTAGGAATTAGTTGTATGATTGTAGATGCAAATGATTTAGGACGAGAAATATTAGGAAAATCAAGTGATATTACACTATCAGAAATAGAATTAAAAGAAATGATAAAAGATAATCCTGCGGGACAAGATAGACAATTAACCCCATTAATATTAATTCGAAGGAAAATGCAGAAAAATGATTAAGATCCCTTGACAATTGAATATATCCATGTTAAACTAATAATTGTCGTTACACTTGGAGAGGTGGTCGAGTTGGTTTATGGCACCAGTCTTGAAAATTGGCGTAGGTTTGTAGCCTACCGTGGGTTCGAATCCCACCCTCTCCGCCACTATTAAATATGTTGTAACGACTTTTATTAAAAGGAGATTTACCCAAGTAGGTTGAAGGGGACAGTTTGCTAAACTGTTAGGGTTCGTTAAGGGCCGCGAGGGTTCGAATCCCTCAATCTCCGCCAAAAAAGAAACCTTTAATTGGTTTCTTTTTTTATTGTTTTCTATTTTTCTTTCTTATAAAATGAAGTAATATTTTTAACAATATTATAAATTAATATCAAAATATTTTCCGATTCATTAATTAATAAACGTGAAATTTTCTTTTGCATAACATTATTAGAGGGATCTCCAAACAAAATATAATCTGTAGAAAATCCAGTACATTTTGATATCGTCATTAAAGTATTAATACTAATTGATTTCTCACCTAATTCAACTTTAGTAAGAAAAGATTCTGAAATATCAATTAATTCAGAAAATTTTGCTCTATTTAAACCTAATCCTTCACGGATCGTTCTTATTCTATTTCCTATCTCAATATCGTTTTTCATATTATCACCTATTTTTCCTAGTAGTAAAATTATATAATTAAGACAAAACTTTTACTATTGACTAGAAGTGAATAAAAATATTACACCAAAGTATATATTCATAGAATTAAAAATAAAAAATATATATTTAATATAAAAAAAAAGAAATGAAATGTTTATGAAGATTGGATTATGTTTAGCCGGTGGAGGAATAAAAGGAGCAGCACACATAGGTGCAATAAAAGCATTAGAGGAGGAAAATATAAGATTTGATTATGTTTCAGGGACATCTTCAGGAAGTATTGTAGCTACATTATATGCAGTTGGTTATTGTGCAGAAGATATGTATAAATTATTTAAAAAGTATAGTAAAAAAATTAAATATGTAGATTTTAAAAATATTTTAAAAACAATTTGGGGATTAATAACAGAAAAAAAATTATTATTAATGGATTAAATAGTGGAGTACAAATAGAAAAAATTATTAATGAGGCATGTAATTTAAGAAATATACAAAATATAGAAGATATAAAAATACCAATTTTAATTCCAAGTGTAGATCTAAATACCCGAAATATATATATTTTCTCTTCAATAAATTTCAGAAATAAAATTTCTGATAAATAGATTTATTATTTTACCAAGGATATATTCAAACAAAAAATAAAATAAATGAAATAAAAAAATATTTAATAAATTAATATATAAATTAATAAATATAAATAATATAAAATTAATTAAATAATTATTTCTAAATAAAATAAAAAATATAAAAATAAAATTGTAAAAAAATAAATATATAATATAAAAAATAAATAATTAATTAATAATTATTCTAAAATAAAACATAAAAATAAGAAATCTAAAAAATTTGTAAAATGCAAAAAGTAAAAGGTATAAAAAAATAAAATCAATATAAAATGAAAAAATTTTTAAATCAAAGCATAACCTAAAATTAGAATAAAAGATGAATAATAAAAAAGAAATAAAATAATCATAAAAAGTTTAAAAATATTTTTAATAAAAAAAAAGCAAATAGAAAAAATAAAAGAATATTGAGCAGTAAAAACAATATAAAATAAAAAAATTTTCAAATCACAGCATAACTTAAAATTGGAATAAAAATGAATAATAAAAAGGAAATTAAAAAAGCAGAAAGAGATAGAAAAAAGTATCGGATTAAAGAAAAGAGGAAGATCATAGAAAACAAAGAAAAAAGTATACATAAAGCAAAAAGCAGATAGATAAAAGGGCAATAAAAAAGAATAAGAGCAAAAGAATTGACAAAAAACCAACCAGTAGAGAAAAAGAAGATGATACAAAAAAATAAACTTATATAAAAACAAAAAGAAAACAATAAAATGATTTAAAAAATTTTTTCATAAAATATAAAAAGAATAAAAAATTGTAATAAAAATTTAAAAAAAATAAATAATTATTTTTAAATAAAATAAAAAATATAAAAATAAAATTGTAAAAAAATAAATATATAATATAAAAAATAAATAATTATTGAATTAATTTTTTTGAAACTAGAAAATTAATTAATAATTATTCTAAAATAAGAAATCTAAAAAATTTATAAAATGCAAAAAGTAAAAGGTATAAAAAAATAAAATCAATATAAAATAAAAAAATTTTTAAATCAAAGCATAACCTAAAATTAGAATAAAAGATGAATAATAAAAAAGAAATTAAAAAAGCAAAAGAGATAAAGAAAAGTATCGGATTAAAGAGAAAGCAAAGATCATAGAAAACAAAGAAAAGAGTATACATAAAGTAGAAAGTAGATCGACAAAATAGCAATGAAAAAGAATAACAGTAAAAGAATTGACAAAAGAACAACCAAGAAAAAAGAAAACACAGAAAAATAAACTTATATAAAAACAAAAAAGAAAATAATAAATTGATTTAAAAAATTTTTTCATAAAATATAAAAAGAATAAAAAATTATAATAAAAAATTAAAAAAATAAATAATTATTTTTAAATAAAATAAAAAATATAAAAATATAAAAAACACCATCATAAAAAATAAACATATATAATATAAAAAATAAATAATTAATTAATTAATTTTTTTTAAAATTAAAAAATTAATTAATTAATAATTATTTCAAAATAAAATATTAAAAGTAAAAAATGCAGAATTAATCTGCATTTTTTATTTTTTCTTTTTCTTGTAAAATATTTTCCTTTTCTATTGCTTTTTTCTCTTTTTCTTTTTGCATTAAATTATCTTTAGCAACTGTCATAAGAAGTTTAATTCTATTTGTTTGATTTGCTTCACTTGCTCCAGGATCATAATCAACAGGAGAAATATTTGCCTCTGGATAAATATTTCTAATTGTTTTTATAACACCTTTTCCTACAACATGATTTGGAAGACAAGCAAATGGTTGGACACAAACAATATTTGGGATTCCATTTTCAATATACTCGATCATTTCAGCTGTTAAGAACCAACCTTCACCAGTTTGATTTCCAATAGATAAAACATCTTTTACTTTTTCTTCTAGATGCCAGATATCACAAGGTAATAAATAGCCTTTTTTAGAATTTGAAAGAGCAATTCTAACATCTTTTTCTAAAATATCAATTAAATTAATTGCAGCTTTAAAAATTTTAGCTTTTGTTTTATCTGTCTTTATTAATGTATTAAAAGTAATTTTGTGTGTAGCAATAAATTTGACAAATCCCATAAAGTCAGGAAGAATTACTTCAGCACCTTCTTCTTCTAATTTATCAGCAACAAAATTATTTCCGAAAGGATGATATTTAATTAATACTTCACCAACAATACCAACTTTTGGTTTTTCAACAGAAGTATCTAATTCTATTTTTTCAAATTCATCAACTATTTGATAAATACTTTGTTTAAATTCTTTCATAGATGATTTTGCTACTAACTGTTTACACTTTCTCATCCAAGAATCAAATAAAGCTTTAGTTTCACCTTTATGTACTTCATATGCTCTATTTTTAGTTAATAATTTTTGAAGTAAATCTGCATATACTACAACTTTTAATAAACGTTCTACTAAAGGAACTGTAATTTTAAATCCAGGCATTTTTTCCATACCAACGACATTAAAAGAAATAACAGGAATATTGGCAAAACCAGCATCCTTTAGTGCTTTACGAATAAATCCAATATAATTAGTTGCTCTACATCCTCCACCTGTTTGGGACATTATTAAAGCTGTTTTGTTTAAATCATATTTTCCTGATTGGAGAGCCTCAATCATTTGACCAGTTACTAATATAGAAGGATAACAAGCATCATTGTTAACATACTTTAATCCTGTCTCTACTGTATGATCAGTACATTCTCTTAATAATTCTACATGATAACCAGAAGCCTGTACAGCAGATTCAATTAATTCAAAATGAATAGGAGCCATTTGAGGGATTAATATAGTATAATCTGAGCGCATATCCTTAGTAAAGATTTTTTTGTTAGCTTCATAATCCCCTAAAATATTAGGATTTTCCTTTTTTTGTGCCAGACGTTTATTCATACTAGCAAGTAATGAACGAATACGAATACGAACAGCACCTAAATTATTAATTTCATCAATTTTAATTAAAGTATACATTTTATCATAACTAGATAAAATTTCTTCAACTTGATCAGTTGTTACAGCATCAACACCACAACCAAATGAATTTAATTGAACTAATTCTAAATTATCATGGTGTCCAACAAACTCAGCTGCTGCATAAAGTCTAGCATGATATACCCATTGATCAACAACACGCAAAGGACGTTTAGCTTCTGCTTGATCTGCAATACAGTCTTCGGTAAGAACACAAAGTCCAAGGGAAGTAATCATTGTATCAATTCCATGATTTACTTCTGGATCTAAATGATATGGTCTTCCTGCAAGTACAATACCTTTTAGATTGTTTTTTTCAATATATTCAACTGTTTCTTTTCCTTTTTTATGTATGTCATCTTTACATTTTTGATATTCTGTTTCTGCATTTTTAGCAGCTTGTAATAATTCCTTTTTCGTAAAGTTGTATTCTTTAAATTCAGGTAAGTCCATTATCGCTTCTGCTAAATGTTTAATATCAAAAGGTAAAAATGGATTTAGAAATTTAATATTTTTATCTTTTAATTCTTCAACATTATTTTTTAAAACTTCAGAATAAGAAATAACAATAGGACAGTTATAATGATTATCTGCTTTTTCATATTCTTTTCTTGAATATGGCATACAAGGATAAAATATAGTAGTAATTCCTTGTTCAATTAAACTAATAATGTGTCCATGAGATAGTTTTGCAGGAAAGCAAACTGATTCAGATGGCATTGATTCAATTCCTTTTTCGTAAGTCTTACGAGTACTTTTTTCAGATAAAATTACACGAAAACCCAAATTAGTAAGGAAAGTAAACCAGAAAGGATAATCCTCATACATATTTAATACTCTAGGAATTCCAATTGTTCCCCTTGGAGCATCTTTCTCATCAAGTGGAGTATAATCAAAAATTCTATCATATTTATATTTTACTAAATTAGGTAATTTAGAATTTTCAGAAACAATACCTGCTCCCCTTTCACAACGATTACCCGAAATATGACGATTCCCATTACTAAATTTACTAATTGTTAACAAACAATGATTTTCACAACGATTACATCTAGTATGAGTTGTAGAAATCTCTAATTTATCTAATTCATCCGCTTTTAAAATGGTAGACGAATATTCCATATCTTTATTTACTTCATATTGCTCTTTAGCAAGTAAAGCTGCACCGTATGCCCCCATTAAACCTGCTATGTCAGGACGAACAACATCTTTGCCAACAATTAATTCAAAAGCACGAAGAACAGCATCATTATAGAAAGTACCACCCTGTACAACAATGTGATCACCCAAGGTTTTAACATCTCTTACTTTCATAACTTTTTGAATAGCATTTTTTATAACAGAATAAGAAAGTCCTGAAGAAATGTCACCAACAGAATATCCTTCTTTTTGAGCTTGTTTAATTTTTGAGTTCATAAATACAGTACATCTAGATCCTAAATCAACAGGTCGTCTGGCTTGTAATGCTTCTTCTACAAATTCAGAAATTTGTAGATTTAAACTTTTAGCAAATGTTTCAATAAAAGAACCACATCCAGAAGAACAAGCTTCATTTAGCATGATATTATCAATAACGCCATTTTTCATTTTTATATATTTCATATCCTGGCCACCAATATCAACGATACTAGTAACATTAGGCATAAATTCTTTAGCTGCAGTATAATGTGCAATTGTTTCAATTTCATTTAAATCTACATTTAAAGCAGTCTGAATTAATTTTTCACCATATCCTGTAACACCACTATAACGGATGGTAACTCCTTCTGGTAAATTGTTATATAATGTTTTTAACATACCAATAACACTTTGAAGAGGATTTCCTTCATTACTTCCATATAAAGAATAAAGTAAATTGGAGTCACGATCAATTAAAACTAATTTTGTTGTGGTTGAACCGGCATCAATACCAATAAAAACATCACCTTTAGCTTCCTTTAAATCTTTTCTTTTTACTTTATCTTTATCATGTCTTTTCTTAAATTCTTTATACTCTTCATCAATTGAGAATAAAGGTTTTAAAGGATGAGTGGTAGTATCTTGAGAAATTCTTAATACTTCAATTTTTGCTTTTAGTTTTTCAACACTAATAGGATGAGCAGAAAGAGAATCTAATGCAGCACCTTTTGCGACTAATAAGTGAGCTTCTTCTGGAATAATAATTTCATTTTCTTTTAAATTTAATGTTTCAATGAAACGATTTCGTAGTTCAGATAAATAATTTAAAGGACCTCCTAAAAATGCAACGTTACCACGAATTGGTCTACCACAAGCCAATCCACTAATTGTTTGATTAACAACAGCCTGAAAAATTGAAACAGCAATATCTTCTTTTGCAGCACCTTCATTTAATAAAGGTTGAATATCTGTTTTAGCAAAAACACCACAACGAGAAGCAATTGGATAAATTGTCTTGTAATTTTTAGCAAGTTCATTTAAACCATGGGTATCTGTATTTAATAAAGAAGCCATTTGATCAATAAAAGCACCAGTTCCGCCTGCACATGTACCATTCATACGTTGCTCTATAAATTTATCAAAATAAATAATCTTAGCATCCTCACCACCAAGCTCAATAACAACATCAGTTTGAGGAATATATTTTTCTACAGCTCTTTTACAAGATACAACTTCTTGAATAAAAGGTAAATCTAAAAATTTAGCTGCAGACATAGCACCTGAACCAGTAAGAGCAATTGTAAAGGTTGAATCTGGATACATACTAGCTAAATTTTCTAATACATTACAAACAGTATTTTTCGTATCAGAAAAATGCCTCTGATAATCTCTATAAATTGTTTCTAAATTTTCATTCATAACAATAATTTTTACGGTTGTTGATCCGACATCTAGACCAACATGTAATAAGTTATTCATATATATTTTCTCCTTTCTTTTACTAAAAAGTAAAAGACAAAAATTCATCATTTATTGTATAAAAAAAAGCAAGATTTGTCAATGTTAGGATATTCCATTTCTCTACGAAAAAGACGAAAAATTGACTTGAAAAATAAAAGAAAATAAGATAAGATAAAAATCATAGAAAAGGAGAAGAAATGAAAAGAAGAATAACAAAAAAACAAAAGGGAAAAATTATTTCTGTGTTAGTCACAACTATTATTTTAGTAGTTGCACTTGTATGTGGAGTGATTAATAAAGAAGAATTATTTGAAATCTTAGGAATCGAGCCAACACAAGTAGTAGCAAGTACAGCAGAAGAACAAGATGTGCATAATGGGACATATCAAGTAACCGAAGTTGTGGATGGAGATACTTTTAAAATCATGATAGATGGAAAAACTCAAAAGGTAAGGCTAATTGGTATGGATACTCCTGAAAGTGTAAGTCCAGATCAAAGCAAAAATTCAGAGTATGGAGTAAAAGCTTTCAATTATACAAAAGAGTTAATTGAAGGAAAAATGGTAACATTAGAATTTGATGTAGAAAAAACAGATAAATACAATCGATTATTAGCATATGTTTATTTAGAAGATGGAACAATGTTAAATAAAAAATTGTTAGAAGAAGGATATGCAAAATTAGCTACTTATCCACCTAATGTTAAATATGTAGATGAGTTTAAGGCAATACAAAAAGAAGCTAGAAAAGAGAATAGGGGATTTTGGGCAGAAAATGTTTTTAAATAAAAATACAGAAAAAAGCAAAGAGAAAAAATTTTCTTTGCTTTTATTTTTTAAATATATAAAACATATTGAAGAATAAACCAATAATGACAAAAACTTCCCAACATAATTAAAATATGAAAAATCTCATGAAAACTAAAATATGGATTTTTTAATTTAGGCCATTTTAATCCATAAAAAATAGCACCAATTGTATAGAAAATACCACCGGCTAATAGCCACCATAAAGAAGGTAAAGCATTTAAAGAAGCGAAGAGCGTAATCATAGGGTAAATTGCAATAATTACAGTCCAACCCATTGCTAAATAAATTCCAGTAGTAAGCCATCTAGGAGCATTAAGCCAAAATATAGTTAAAAATAAACCGAAAATAGCAAGACCCCAAACAACTCCAAAAATACTCCAACCCCAAGGGCCTCTTAAAGGACCTAAACAGATAGGGGTATAAGTAGCTGCTATTAAAATATAAATCATAATATGGTCCAATTTTCTAAGAACCCTACTTGCTTTTTCTGATACATTACATAAATGATAAATAGAGCTAGCAGAGTAAAGAAGAATAAGACCAACTCCAAAAATAACAAAAGAAACAATATCCCAAGCTCCTTCACCATAAACAGTAGCATGAATAATAAGAAAAACAAGCCCAACAGAAGAAGCAATAGCGCCGATTAAATGAGTAAATCCACTAACAGGATCTTTAATTCTTTTCATAATATCACCTTCTTAATAATAGAATTTTTTGCTAGTATAACAAAAAAATAAAAAAATTACCAGAGCTCTTTAAAATTTGTTCTAAAATAAACTTGTCTTTAATATGATTAAATAAAACAAACCCAAAGCAATGTTAAATAAAAGGAGGATTAAAAATGAATCATAAGAAAAGAAATATTTTACTAATTATTTTATTGGGTATTATTATTGTTTCTGTTATTATATATTTAGTCTTGGTAAACATAGAAACAGAAGAAGTAACAGAAATAACACCACAAGAAGAAATTACAGATGAGGGATTAAGACAAACAATTGTAACCTTATATTTTAAGGAAAAAGAGCAACAAAAATTAGCAACAGAAACAAGAGTAATTGATGCTAAAATTTTACTAGAAAATCCATATGAGATTTTAATTAATATGCTAATTGGTGGCCCCAAAACAGATAATTTAGAAAATATAATTCCAAAAGATACAAAACTAAACAGTGTAAAAATTGAAAAAGGAACAGCAATATTAGATTTTTCAAAAGAATTTATTGAAAATCATCAAAATGGAGTAGAAGAAGAAAAAATGACAATTCAATCAATTGTAAATACACTAACGCAACTAACAGAAGTTAATCAGGTAAAAATCTTAGTTGAAGGAAAAAGTGATATTAGTTTTAAGGATAATGAAATGAGTTTAAATGAAATATTTACAAAATCAAACTAATGCCATTTTAAAATATTGTAAATTTTTAATGTTTTTGCTACTTTTCTAAAATCATTTAGAAAATGCTCAACTTCTCCGAAGAGAACATATAAAGTTCTCTTTTTTTTCTACAAAATTAAATTTTTTCTTTTTTTCTTCACCACGAGTTTCGTAATTAGACTGAGAAGAAGTATTATTTTCATAAGGTAAATGAGTCATAGAAGAATCCTCCTTATTTACAAGAAATAGGTTTTAATATATAATATGTAAAAAATAAAATTTGGATAATATAATATAAATAAAAGTTAGGAAGGAAAATGAAAATAGAATTAAAAGAAAATGAAGAAATTAATGATTTAGAATATAAAGGTTTAAAGATGATTCAAAATAAAGAGGGATTTTGCTTTGGAATGGATAGTATTTTATTATCTGATTTTGCAAAAGAGATAAAAGATGAAAGCTATGTTATAGATTTAGGAGCTGGAACAGGAATTTTAGATGTATTATTATGTGGAAAGACTAATCTAAAAAAAATAATAGGTGTGGAAATTCAAGAAGATGTTGCAAATCTAGCTAAGCGAAATATTCAATTAAATCATTTAGAAGATAGATTTGAAATGATTTGTTCCAATATTAAAGATATAATTATTAAAAATTACGTAAAGAAAAATAGTTTTGATGTTGTAGTGACAAATCCACCTTATAAAAAAGATAAAACAGGAATTCAAAATAAAAATTATACTAAATTAATTGCAAGGCATGAAATAGAAGCAAATTTAGAAGACTTTATACAGATTTCTTATCAGATTTTAAAAGATAAAGGAACTTTATACATGATACATAGACCAGAACGATTAGTTGATATTTTAATCTTATTAAGAAATTATAAAATAGAACCAAAAGAAATTCGTTTTGTACAACCTAAAGCAGAGAAAGATCCTAATTTAGTATTAGTTAAAGGAATTAAAAATGCAAAATCATTTATAAAAGTACAAAAACCATTAATTGTATATCAAAATGATGGAAACTATACAGAAGAGATTTTAAAAATATATCATAAAGAGGAAAAGAAAAAATGAGTGGAAAATTATATTTAGTAGCAACACCAATTGGAAATTTGGAAGATATAACGTTAAGGGCAATTCAAATTTTAAAAGAGGTTGATTTAATAGCCGCAGAAGATACAAGGCATACTTTAGGATTATTAAATCATCTTGAAATTAGCAAACCATTAATTAGTTATCACAGGCACAATGAAGAAGTAAAAACAGATATATTAATAGAAAAATTAAAAGAAGGAGAAAATATAGCATTAGTATCAGATGCAGGAACTCCCGTTATTTCTGATCCAGGAGAAGAAGTAGTAAAGGCTTGTATTAAAGAAAATATTGAGGTAATACCAATTCCAGGTGCTTGTGCAGCAATTAATGCTTTAATTGCCTCTGGATTAAATGCAAAAAGATTTGAATTTATGGGATTTTTATCTTTAAATAAAAAGATAAGAAAACAGGAATTAGAAGAAATTAAGGAAAAATCTCAGACTGTTATTTTATATGAAGCACCTCATAAAATAAATAATACCTTAGAAGATTTAGAACAAATCATTCCAGAAAGGAATTTAGTTATAGCAAAAGAATTAACAAAAATCCATGAAACCTTTTACCGTGGAACGCCACAAGAATTACAAGAAAAATTAGAAAATCCAAAGGGCGAATTTATTATTTTGATTGAAGGGAAAAAACAAGAAGAAAAGTTAAATGATTTTCTTACCAAATTATCATTAAAAGAACATTACCAATACTATGAGCAACAAGGATTGAAAAAAAAGGATATTATTAAAAAAATAGCGAAAGATAGAAATGTAAGTAAAAATGAAATCTATCAAAAATTCATATAATATAAAATAAAAAAGACTAATATAAAATTTATTAGTCTTTTTTCTACATTTTTCGACAAAATAGAAATAAAAAAATTACTCGATTTCTTCATCAAGTTTTGCAATTTGTTTTGAACATTTTGCACAAATAAGTTTATCCTTGTATGGAATTAAGTTTTTTGAACTACCACAAAAAATACAGTTTGGCTCATATTTTTTTAATATGATGGAAGAGCCTTCTACATATATTTCTATAGGATCTTTTTCGAAAATTCCAAATTTATTCCTTAGTTCAATTGGTATAACAACTCTACCTAGTTCATCAACCCTTCTTACAATCCCTGTTGATTTCATAACTCAACCTCCTAAAAGTTACATTTTTCGACAAAGTCTATACCTACATAATAACACATTTTGCTATAAAAGGTCAATAATAATATAAAAATAGTTTTTACCTTTTTCTACCTAATTGGTCTAATTTATTAAAAATAAGAATAGTATAAAATAAAATAGTAAGAAAAGGAAAAGAAAATGTTAAATGTAATTTGGCCAATTTTTATTATTATTTCTTTTGTTTATGCAATTTTCTCGGGAAATGTAGAACAAATTAATAACTCTATATTTGATTCTGCAAAAGCTGCAGTTGAGCTATCAATTACTTTTTTTGGTACACTATGCTTATGGAATGGAATTATGGAAATTGCATCTCAAACATCAATTATTGAAAAATTAACAAATGCATTAAAACCTATCATGAGATTTCTATTCCCAGAAATAAAAAGAAATAGTCAAACAGAAAAAGAAATTTCGATGAATATGATTGCAAATATTTTAGGATTAGGAAATGCAGCAACTCCTTTAGGATTAAAAGCAATGAATTCAATGCAAAAAGAGAATACGAAAAAAGATACAGTATCAAATTCAATGGCCATGTTTATTGTATTAAATACAGCATCTTTGCAAATTATTCCAACTACAGTAATTGCAATTCGAAATTCATTGCGGATCTAACAATTCTACTGGAATTATTTTTCCAGTATGGATAGTAAGTATTTTAGCAGCCATTGCAGGAATTACAGTTACTAAAATTTTGATGAAAAAATATTAATAGGAGAAAATAAAAATGATAAATTACTTATCTGCAGCAGCAATACCAACTGTTATTTTAATTATTATTTCATATGGAATAATTGAGAAAAAAAAAGTATTTGATATTTTTCTAAAAGGGGCAAAAGATGGAATTGAAATTGTAATAAAAATGTTTCCTACTTTACTTGGACTATTTATTGCAATTGGGGCGTTAAGAAGTTCTGGAATTCTAGATTTAATAATAGGATTTATCTCTCCAGTTCTTAATTTCTTAAAAATTCCGAGTGAAATTATGCCATTAGCTATGCTAAGACCTATTTCAGGAAGTGCTTCAATGGCAGTGGCAACAGATATTATGCAACGATATGGAGTAGATAGTATAATAGGATTAATTGCCTCTACTATTATGGGATCTACAGAAACAACTTTATACACAATTGCTATTTATACAAGTGCAGTGGGAGTAAAGAAAATACGATTTGTATTAGTTGCAGCATTAATAGCAGATTTAGTTGGAATGATTAGCTCTGTCATTATTTGGGGAATTTTGTCGTAAAGTTTTTGTTGACAAATAATGGGATTTCGTGTATGATAATAATACAATTTGAAAAAAGGAAAAAGAAAATGTTTTTGAAAATTGTATTTTTTATTTCTATATTTTTTATGATTCGATTTTTAGTAATCAAAGTTTTATCTAAAGTTTTCTTATTAAAAATTTCCAAATAATAAAAATAATAATAAAAATAGTAGGAAATTTATTAATTCAGATTTTTAATCTGTTTATTTGTTTTATTCTAAAACTTTTTAAATTAAAAAATCCCATAAAAAATAAAATTAAAATGTTTTTAATTTTGTGAGGGAAATCTTAACTTTTATATATAGCTCCCAATAAAAAAGCCCATATAAAAGATCCCTCACAGCCCTCATAATCTTATTTGGTGTTAGAGCAAATATTATTTCATCCCCTTTATCTATGATAAGTTTCGCCCCTAGAAATTTTGAAACTCCTAAATATTTGCTCTAACAAAAATATACGAATTAATTGATGTGGAAATGTCATTTTAGAAAAACAAATTAATTCATCAGACTTTTTTAATACTTCATCTGTAAGACCAAGACTTCCACCTATAATAAAAGTAACATTACTGTTAAAGCGAAGAGATATATCAGATAATTTCTCTGAAAATTGGATAGAGGAATATTGTTTTCCTTTTAAATCCAAAGAAATCACATAAGAATCTTTAGGAATATTAGCAATAATATTTTTACACTCAATTTCTTTTATTTGTTCTTCTATTTTTAAATTTAATTTATCCGGAACTTTTTCATCAGGGAGTTCAATAATTTTTAATCGACAATATTTTGAAAGTCTCTTAGAATATTCTAAAATTGCCTCTTTCATAAAAACTTCTTTAATTTTTCCTACACAAACAACCGAAATATTTAACATACTAGATATAACCTCATAAATAAATATTAAACAACCTCTAATAATTCACTAGGAGTAGATCTACTTGCTACCGATAACTTTAGAGAATTTTCATCAAAATGATTTTCCATTAATTGTTCTAAAACTGTTTTATAAGCAAGTTCTGGAAAATTATTTTCTTTACTTAAATGACCCAACATAACATTTTTAAGTCCACTTTGTAATAAATAAGAAATAGTTTTTCCAGCCATTGGATTTGACAAATGACCATTAGGTCCAGCGATTCTTTCTTTTAAAAGATAAGGGTACTTAGAACATTTTAATACTTCTGGATCATAATTAGCTTCCAATAAAAGAAATACACTTTCTTCTAAATTTTTTAAGATAGAAAAATCCATATGTCCTAAATCAGTAGCAATACTAATCTTTTTTCCATGAGATATAATATTAAAGCCACAAGGGTTAGCAGCATCATGAGGAATAGAAAATGGATGAATTTCTAAATCTCCAATTTCAAAATTATCACCTATCTTAAATTTTTTTATATTACAATGTTGAATCTTTTCTGTTTGAAGAGACATAGCATCAAAAGTTTCAGAGGTAGAATAGACAGGAATTTGATATTTTTTAGATAAGGTACCTAGCCCCTTTACATGATCGCTATGTTCATGTGTAACTAAAATAGCGTCAAGTGACTGAATCGAAACATCAATAGAAGAAAGCGCAACTTCTATTTTTTTTGCGCTTTCTCCTGCATCAACCAATATTCTTGTATTTTCATTTTCTACATATAAACTATTTCCTGTGCTACCACTATATAGACTACAAAATTTTAACATATGTATTTCTTCCTCTAATTTTCTTTGATTCTTTGAATATTTGCTCCAATTTTTCTAAATTTTTCTTCGATGTTCTCATAGCCACGATCAATATGTTCTAAGTTATATACTTCGGTTGTACCTTCTGCTATAATACCTGCAATAATAAGAGCAGCTCCAGCTCTTAAATCAGTTGCATAAATAGGTGCACCAGTTAGTTTCTCAACACCTTCAAATACTGCTGTTTTTCCGTTGGGTGTAATTTTAGCTCCCATTTTATTTAATTCACCGGTATATTGAAATCTAGATTCCCAGATACTTTCATTAATAATACTTGTACCATTAGCAATGGAAAGTACTACACCCATTTGTGGTTGTAAATCAGTTGGAAAACCTGGATAAGGCAATGTTTTAATATTAGCTTTAGAAGGTCTTTGATCACACCATACTCTTAGTTTATCACCATTAGCATCTACATTTCCACCAATTTCAATAATTTTGGCTGTAATCGATTCTAAGTGTTTAGTAATACAATTGCGAATAATTAAATCACCTTTAGAAGCAACAGCAGCAAGCATAAAAGTACCTGCTTCTATTTGGTCAGGAACAACAGAATAAGTGGTATTACCATGTAAAGACTCGACACCATTTACTTTTATAACATCTGTACCAGCACCACGAATATCTGCACCCATTGTATTTAAGAAATTGGCTACGTCAACAATATGAGGTTCTTTTGCAGCATTATCAATAATAGTAGTTCCTTCTGCTAGAACACTAGCAAGTATCGCATTAATGGTTGCACCAACAGAAACAATATCCATATAAATAGAATTTGCTTTTAGTTTTTCACATTTTGCCGTAATTTTACCTTGAGAAACATCAACTGTTGCACCTAAAGCTTCAAATGCCTTAATATGTTGATCAATAGGACGAGCACCTAAATTACATCCACCAGGAATTCCTACAACAGCTTCCTTACATCTTCCAAGAAGAGCACCTAATAAATAATAAGAAGCTCTGAATTTACTTGTCATATCTAACGGTGCTTGCATACAATTAATATCTCTAGTATCAACTGTAAGCTCATTCTCAGAAAGCCATGTAATTTTAGCTCCTAATGTCTGCAAAATTTCACAATAAATTTTTACATCGCTAATATTAGGAACATTTTCAAGTGTACAAACACCATTAATTAAAAGAGTTGCAGGAAGAATTGCAATTGCTGCATTTTTAGCTCCACTAATTGTTACTTCACCTACTAGCCTTGTTCCTCCTGTAATTACTAATTTATCCAAAATAAATTACCCCCACACTTTATATAATCTCGTTAAAATAAAATAGAATGTATTTATCATACATTCTATTTTTTACGTTAAAACTATATCATAAAACCAAAAGTTTTACAACTACTTTTTGGCGGTAAATATGTTATTATTTTGGAAAAACTCGATTAATTTAAACTTAAAGGTGATTTGACTATCATTTTCTTCCGATATAAGACTAAACTCTTCATCTGACAGATTTTCTTTCATTACTTCTTTTGATTCTTCAGGAACAATGCCAGAACTTACATCAACAAAACAAAGAGGAGGGAACATAACACACCACCAATTTTGTCCTTGAGCTTCTCCAATTTCAACTCTTAAAGCGTCATAATTACCTGCAGGAAGAGAAATATCTCCATAAGTTTTTGTTGGAAAAGCAAAGTTTCCTATTTTTATATCTACATCATAATCATATCCTTGATCTTCAATCGTCTTTTTTGCAATTTGATAAAATTCCTCTTTATGACTTTCTGCAATTTGGATTACTTCTTCCTTAGAAGTAGTATCTGTGCAAAGAGTATTCATATAATTTAATAACGAGTCTCTTACCATATATTTTAAAGATTGATCTTCTTTAGAATCACTATTAGCAATAACATGTAAACGAAATACACTTTGTTCTATATCAGCAGAGACAGCGCTAACATAAGAATAAGCAGAGATGTATATATAAAGTGTTAGCAGAAAGAGTAAAACTAAGGCATATTTTACCTTGGAATTGCATATAATTTTTAATAAAGTTTTCATTAAAAACCTCCTAAGAAAAAATAAAACTAAATTGTAAATAAATCACTTTAATAAAATTATTAACCAAAATTTAAAAAATATACATTTGTCGAAAAAAGAGACACGATTTTTTTGTAATAAAGTTGACACAATTGAAATAAAATGGTAAAATTTACCAGTACAAGAAATTAATTTAGGAGGTTAAAACGTGGAAGAAAAAGAAAGTTTAGTAAAGAGAGTATGTAGCTTTTATGTAAGTGATTGGCACTTAGCCACAATGATTTTACCTTATTTAAATAAGGTTATAGAAAATAATGAAAAAATTAAAACCATCCTAGAAAAAGACATAGAAGAAAATATAAAAACATTAATATCAAAATTGAATTTAAAAGATGAAAAAAAATTATTAGAAATTAATTTTAAGCAAAATAAAATATTAAAATATAAAGACTTTGTTGAATTTATGAAAGATGAAATAGAGAAGAATAAAGAAATTTTACTATTTATAAATGGAAGAAATGAATATATTGAGATAATAAATAAAAATATTAATAATTGGATCAGAAAAAATAAAAAGGTATTAATAAAGAAAAATTGTAAAATAAAAGTTTTAAATTGTTATGAAGTAACGGAATTTAATAGTAAAATGACAGAAATTTTAGATAAACATGATTTAATATTAAATACTTCAGGAGAAAAACAAATTGAAGAAGTATTTGAAGGATATACAAAAAAAGCAGTTAATGATTAAGATAAAAGATATAAGGAATAAGCAATCTTGCTTGTTCTTTTTCTTTATTTTTTCTTATTATAAGAAAAAATTAAAACAAAAAGATAAAAAAGATTTAAAAGACAGAAACAAGAAAACAAATTGACGAAAAAGAATTTATAGTATAATATAGTAAAAAATACAAAAAATAGAAAGACAGAACCAAAAAAGAAAGGTGGAAAAAGAAAAATGGAAGAAAAATTGAAAAGGGTAAATGAACTATTAACAAAATATCATCAAGAACATCTTTTAACTGTATATAATAATCTAGATAAAGAAAAACAAGAAAAATTACTAAATCAGATTTTAGCAATTGATTTTGAACAAATGGAAAAATTATATCAAAGCACAAAAATAAAACCAGAATTTAAAGATTGCAAAATAGAGCCAATTGCTTATGTAGAAAAAGATAAACTTCCATTCAATGAAAAAGAAGACTATTTAAAAATAGGAGAAGAGAAAATAAAACAAGGGAAGTTAGCAGTTGTAACAATGGCAGGAGGACAAGGTACTAGACTTGGGCATAAAGGACCAAAAGGAACTTTTGATTTAGGTCTTAGTTCTCATAAATCTATTTTTGAAATTCTTTGTGACACTTTAAAAGAAGCAAAAGCAAAATATCAAGCAAGAATTCCTTGGTATTTAATGACAAGTATTGAAAATAATTATGATACAGTTAAATTCTTCGAAAAAAATAACTATTTTGGATATCCAAAAGAAGAGATTAAGTTCTTTATACAAGGAGAATTACCAATGCTTTCAGAAGAAGGTAAAATCCTATTAACAGAAGAAGGTCTTGTGAAACAAGCTGCAGATGGCCATGGAGGAATTTTCGAAGCAATGCATAAAGATGGCGTTGTAAAAGACATGCTAGAAAAAGGAATTGAATGGGTATTTATTGGCGGCGTTGATAATGTTTTAGTAAAAATGGTTGATCCAATTTTAATGGGACTTGCTGAAAAAAATCATGCATTAGCAGCAGGAAAGAGTGTAGTAAAAGCAAATCCACAAGAAAGAGTAGGCGTTTTCTGTAAGAAAAATGGAAGACCAAGTGTTATTGAATATACAGAAATTACAGAGGAAATGGCAAATGCAAGAGATGAGCAAGGAGAACTTTTATATGGAGAATCTCATATTTTATGTAATTTGTTCAATATTAAAGCAATTACACAAATTGGAGAAAACAAACTTCCTTATCATCAAGCACATAAAAAAGCTACCTATTTAAATGAAAAAGGAGAAATTATAGTACCAGAAAAGCCAAATGCATATAAATTTGAAGCCTTTATCTTTGATAGTTTTGAAAGATTAGATAATATGGCAATTATGAGAGTAAGAAGAGAAGAAGAATTTGCACCAGTAAAAAATGCAGAAGGTGTTGACAGTCCAGAAACAGCTAGAAAACTTTATCAAGAATTTCATAAAATTAAATAAAAATAAGGAAGGAAAGAATATGGGATATCAAGAAAAATATCAAGAATGGATTAACAATCCATATTTTGATGAGGAAACAAAAGAAGAATTACAAGCAATTAGAGATAATGAAGAAGAAATTCGTGATCGCTTTTATCAAGACTTAGAATTTGGAACAGCCGGACTTAGAGGAATTATTGGAAGCGGAACAAACCGAATGAATAAATACACAGTAACAAAGGCAACACAAGGACTTGCCAATTTTATTATTCAAGAAAAAGGACAAAATAAAGGAGTTGTTATCAGTTACGACTCTAGACATATGTCAAAAGAATTTAGCCAATACACAGCATTATGCTTAAATGCAAATGGAATTAAAACATATATCTTTGAAAGTTTAAGACCAGTTCCGGAACTATCTTTTGCAGTAAGAGAATTAAAGGCAATTGCTGGAGTTATGATTACAGCAAGTCATAATCCACCAGAATATAATGGATATAAAGTTTATTGGGAAGATGGAGCGCAAATTACAAGTCCAAAAGATAAACAAATCATCGAACAAGTTAACTTAGTAACAGATTATCAAGATGTAAAAATGATAGAAAGACAAGAAGCCATTTCAAAAGGACTTTATCACGTAATTGGAAAAGAAATAGATGATAAATATATTTCAATTATAAAAACACAAGTATTAAATCCAGAAGTAATTAAAGAAGAAAAGGATTTAAAGATTGTATATACACCACTTCATGGAACTGGAAACAAACCAGTACAAAGAGTACTAAAAGAACTTGGATTTGAAAATGTATATATTGTAAAAGAACAAGAAGAACCAAATGGAGATTTTCCGACTGTAAGTTATCCAAATCCAGAAGATAAAAATGCATTTAAATTAGCATTAGAACTAGCCAATAAAATAGATGCAGAAATTGTACTTGCTACAGATCCAGATGCAGATCGACTAGGTGTTTATGCAAAAGACTCGAAAACTGGAGAATATATGGCTTTTACAGGAAATATGTCAGGGCTTTTAATTGCAGAATACATTTTAGACCAAAGAAAAGCAAAAGGAACACTTCCTGTAAATGGTGCATTAATAAAAACAATAGTATCATCAAATCTAGCAAATGCCATAACGGATTATTATCATGTTAAACTAATAGAAGTTTTAACAGGCTTTAAATACATTGGAGAACAAATCAAACAATTTGAAGAGACACACCAATATGAATATCTATTTGGTTATGAAGAAAGCTATGGATGTCTGGTAGGAACACATGCTAGAGACAAAGATGCTGTTACAGCAGTTATGATACTTTGTGAAGCAGCAGCATTTTACAAAAAACAAGGATTAACTTTATGGGATCAAATGATTCGCATCTATGAAAAATATGGATATTACCGAGAAGGTCAAATTTCTATCACGATGAAAGGACAAGATGGTGCTGAAAAAATAAAAAAAATGATGGAAAAATTACGAAATACAAAGATGGAAGAACTTGGAGGAAATAAAGTAATTCAAAGTAGAGATTATTTATCAGGTAAGGTAAAAGATCTCATTACGAAAGAAGAATCTGAAACAGGACTACCAAAATCTAATGTATTATATTACCTATTAGAAAATGATGGTTGGTGCTGTGTAAGACCATCTGGAACAGAACCAAAAATCAAGTTCTATATGGGAGTAAAAGGTACCTCTTTGCAAGATTCAAAAGAAAAGCTAGATATATTAGCAAATGCCATGAAAAAGCTAGCACAATAAAAAAATAAAGAGAACAGGCTAAGGAATAACCTGTTCTCTTACTTTTTTAATTAAACTTACTCTTTACTAGTTAATCTTTCAATAAAATCTAGAACTAGCTTTTGATCTTTTTGTGATAACTTATAGCAAGCTTCACTAATTAAATCTACCATACCCTGATTGGTATGAGAAAAATAATGTGAAAATAACTGAGTTGGTGTAATATCTACTGAATTACATAAGTCAACTATTGTATTTGCTCTGGCATTATAAATGCCATTTTCAAACTTACATAGATATTCTGTCGTTACTTTAGCAAGTTCAGCAGATTTTTCTTGTGTAAGTCCTTTTGCTTTTCTATAACTACGATAAGTATCTCCTAAAATTTCATTCATTGCAAGGACTTTTTGTTTGCCTTTTTCTTTTTCATCCATATCCATAATTCATGCCTCCTATACTTAAAAGTATAGCAATACTTGTGGTAAAAATTAATGAACTAAAAACCATAAATACCATACCTTAAAGAATAGTATTTACAGGCAAAACAAAAATATACCAATAGGAAAACTTAATCAGGACGACAGCTTTTCCAGCCTTTGATGTGACTTCTTGCGACAGCACCATAAAGGTTTGAGCGAACATTTGGTATTTGTCTTTCTAAGTCATAAATCATCCTTTTCATATCTTCTCGTTTTGATACTCCATCCATAGGACAGTTTTTAGGCATAACTTCAATTTGATTTTTTTTGATAAACCTTTTAATCTCCTTTTCAGGAGCATAAATTAAAGGTCGAATTAAAGTAATTTTAGAGCGATCCATATAACTAACAGGAGCGAAACAGGAAACATTTCCGTTATAAAATAAATTAAGAAGAAATGTTTCTAGTACATCATCTTCATTATGTCCAAGAGCAATTTTATTACAGCCTTCACGAATGGCTACTGAATTTAAAATACCCCTTCTTAAATTTGCACACAAAGAACATGGATTTTTTTCTTTTCGAATATCAAAAACAATTTCTTTAATATGACTAATTTCTTCAACATAAGAAACTTTAAGGTTATCACAAGTTTTCCTTAAAAAATCTGAATTAAAAAATTCAAATCCAGGATTTACACTAACGGCAATAATATCGAATTTTTTGGGATAAAAAATTTGAAGATTTTTAAGTGCCATAAGTAAAGTAATAGAATCTTTTCCACCAGATAAAGCAACAGCTATTTTATCTCCATCTTCTATCATTTCATATTCATCAATCGCTTTTCTTAAATAACTCAAAATCCTTTGCATATTTTCCTCCTCGTATTTCTATCTTAACATTGTAATACAAAAAATAGAAGAAGTATAGAGAATAATTGATAAAATTTATAATTCGTAGTAAACTAAAACTGGTGAGAAAAATGGATGAAAAAATAATAACAATTGCAAAGAAAATAAAAAATGCTGGAGGTAACCTATATCTAGTAGGTGGTGCAGTAAGAGATAAATTCCTAGAAAAAGAGAGTACAGATGAAGATTTTTGTGTTACTGGACTTTCTTCTAGAGAATTTCAAACATTATTTCCAGAAGCAAAAATTCGAGGAAAGAGTTTTGAAGTATTTGATTTAGAAAATAAAGAATTTGCTTTAGCACGAAAAGAAAGTAAAATTGGGAAAGGACACAAAGAATTTCAAATTGAAACGGCAAAAGAAATTAATATAGAGCAAGATTTAGCTAGAAGAGATTTGACAATTAACTCCATTGCAATTGATGTATTAACAAACAAAATAATAGATCCTTACCATGGAATACAAGACATAGAAAATAAAATCCTAAAAGCAACAAGCAAAAGTTTTAGAGAAGATCCATTAAGGGTTTATCGAGTTGCTAGATTTTCTGCAAGTCTAAACTTTCAAGTCGATAAGGAAACAATTAAGCAAATCAAATTAGAAAAAGAAGAATTAAAAACTCTTTCAAAAGAGAGAATTTTTAGTGAATTAAATAAAGCGTTAGAAAGTTCTAATCCTTCCTTATTCTTTCAGGTATTAAAAGAAGCGGAAGTGTTAGACGTACACTTTAAAGAAATCTATGATTTAATTGGAAGTCTACAACCAGAAAAATATCATCCGGAAGGTGATAGTTATAATCATAGCATGATTGTTTTAGATGATATTTCGAAACTAACAACAGATACTGAAATAAGATTTTGTGGACTAGTACATGATTTAGGAAAAGGGGTTACTCCAAAAGAACAGTATCCTCATCACTATGATCATGATAAAACTGGTGGAAAATTAGTAGAAAATTTGTCAGAACGAATTGGAATTCCTAAAAATTGGATAAAAAGTGGAAAAGAAGCTTGTAAATATCATATGAAAGGTGGAATTTTTGAAAAAATGACACCAAGTAAACAAGCTAAATTTATTGAAGAAGTAGATAAAACAAGATTGGGATTAGAAGGATTAAGTTTAGTTGTCATAGCAGATAAATCAAGGGGAAATCTAGGAAGCGTCCAGACTACATTTGATAAAATTGGTAAGGAAATGTTAGAAGAAATATCAGGAAAAAATATTATAAAAAAATATCCTAAAATAAAAGGAAAAGAAATTGCAGAGAAATTACATCAGGAAAGAATTGAGTGGCTAAAAAATTACTATAAAATAAATAAAAAATAGAATTGAGATTGGTTGACATAAAGATTTTAATATAGTAAAATATGTATGCAAGTTTGAAAGAACTTAGTAAAAAATGAGGAGTGTGTACTATGTCTGACAAGGATCGGTATGAGGGCAAATATGGCGAGAAAACGAAGACATGGATCAATAAGAACGAAGATGGTACTGCAAAACAGTACAACATCAAAAACACCGAAAATGGTGACCACAGTTTTGCAAACACACAAACTGGAGTAATGGGAACCGCACTTGGGACATACCGGCCGAACCGGGATAAGTAACCTCATACGAAAGAGCAGTCAAATGGCTGCTCTTTCGTATACAAATAAAAAATAAATGGTATTTATAGAATATAGCTTGTTTTTAATAAAAAAATAAGTTATACTATATAAGATCTAATAACATATGTATCTATAGCTCAGCAGGATAGAGCAGTCGCCTCCTAAGCGACCGATGGTGGTTCGAGTCCGCCTAGGTACACCAGTATTTGAGAGTTTTTAAAATTCTTTTAGGCGAAATTTAGGTGAAAATCAGGTAAATCTATAACATATAGAAAAGAGCCTAGTAGTTCTATTAGAGTTACTAGACTCTTTTTTAGTTTGTACTACTTTAAGCACTTTCTGACATAACCACAGTTAGTGGTGAGTTCCAATAAGGCCATACTTTGACTATATGCAGTAAACTTAACATTAGGAACCTAGATGTTCGGAAGGAAACTAGAATCAATCTTGAACTCCTTCATTTAAGTTTTCTCCTTTCTGTAAATTTTATATGAAAGGGAATTCTAGAGTGGGTCAAAATCAATATACTGGCTTATCTTACATATTTTTACATATAACTCTTTTTATCCAATCTCACTTAAATTAAGGCTCGAAATACTAAATTTTTCAATTCACTTTAGTTGAAAGATAGCATTTGCATAGAGTTTTAATTTTACAGATTTACATATATTTATATTACGTTTGTAGAAACATCTTGTTGATTTGTAATTTGAGCAAAACATGTTGGACACAAATTTATAAACTTACAGGTTCTACATACTGGATCCATATAATCAATGAGCCAAGTAGTATCAAGTTTAGGGATTTTATTTGCTAATTCTTTACCGATAGTT
Source organism: Erysipelotrichaceae bacterium (assembly GCA_021769225.1). Taxonomy (GTDB): domain Bacteria; phylum Bacillota; class Clostridia; order TANB77; family CAG-508; genus JAETTH01. The sequence continues at coordinate 5,644 of JAETTH010000014.1, read as the reverse complement.
ATATCTTCAAAGAAATGGCAAGGAATCCCTTTACCTACTGTATTAAATACAGCCATCTTTTCAATATCACACTATGGTTTATAATTAGTATCATAAGCCAAAATTTTGATATTTTCATGGAGTAAAGAACAAGGTCTATCTGGATTATTCAAATAAAACTGGATTAATTCTATTAGTTGTCCTTTGTAAATGTCAAAAACACTGTTGTCAGGTTTCTGGTCATAATAATGTCCCTCCATTTATAATAAAACTGTATATTAACTAAAGACGTAAGGATTATATTATACTTGTTTACATAAGTATACAGCGTGGCTATTTACAAATATGAAAAAGTATTATAAAATAAAAGAGTAAAAAATAAAATAAATTAGAGGAAGCATGGAAAATAAAGAAAGATTTATGAAAGAAGCCCTAAAGGAAGCTAAGAAGGCATATGAAAAAGAAGAAATTCCTGTTGGTGCTGTAATCGTAAAAGATAATAAAATAATAGCAAGGGCTCATAATTTAAAAGAATTGAAGAAGGATACAACAAATCATGCAGAAATTTTAGCAATTCAAAAAGCAAGTAAAAAACTAAATGCATGGAGACTAAATGATTGTGATATGTATGTTACTTTAGAACCATGCCCTATGTGTATGGGAGCACTAATTCAAGCAAGGATTAGAAAGTTATATATTGGTACAATGGATCAGAAAACTGGTGCTTGCGGTTCTGTTTTAAATTTAGCAAAAGATTATGAATTTAATCATAAAATAGAAACTGAAAATGAAGTTTTAAAAGAAGAATGTGAAAAATTATTAAAAGACTTTTTTAAGAGCTTAAGAAAAAATAAAAAACAACAAAAATAGGGGGAGTTTTTTTGGAAGAGGAAAAGAAAAAGAAAGTAGTACATATTAGTGTAATTATCTGTATGGCTATTATGTTAGTTTCTGTTGTTGGACTAATCATGCTAAAATATGAAGTAGAAGGGGAGAAAAATATGCCATTTACCCTTTCTAAAATTATGATTGTAAGTACAGCAGAAGGAATGCAAAATGCAGATGAAGAAAACAAGTGGAATTTTCAAATTATGCAAAACAATGATCTATATTTTATTATACAAAAAAATGAAAACTATAAAAAAGAAGCCAAAATAGAAAAAGTAATTTTAGATAATTTTCAAATGATAGAAAATCCGCAAGTAGGATCTTTTAAAGAGTATATGCCTAATAGCACAGAAGGAAGGACTTTTTTAAATACAGAAGAGTTTCTAATTGAAGATAAATTAGAATATCGAGGAGCAGGAAAAACAAATTTAAAAAATTTAGAAATCTCTAATCAAGGTGGAACAATTCAATTAAGAGTTGCTAATGAACACATTGGAGAATATATTTCAAATGAAGAAGAACAAATTATCCATGATGGAACTCTAATTCAAAAATTAGATTTAACAAATGAGCAATTAAAAGGAAAAATTAGTTTTGACTTAACAATAAAATTAGAAGACAAAGCTTTTAAAGCAAATATTATATTAGAATTACCATATGGAGATATTTTAACAGAGGGAACTACTAGTATAGAAAAAACAAATATGGATGATATTATTTTTAAAAGAGTGTAACAAATTTGGATTAAATCATTGATAAAATAAGAAAAAAAGTATATAATTTAAATGGCTTAAAAAATTAGAATACTCTTGTATGGAGAGTAGATCCAATAAAAAGCTATGAATTTCGTCAGGTTCGGAAGAAAGCAGCGATAAGTAGTGTCTTTTATGTGGAAATACTTTCCATAGAGGAATATTCTAAAGATTTAAACCATTTTTTAAATGAAAAATTAGGTAAAAGAGGTGACTTAAGAGAAAATGAGTTATACTGCATTATATCGAAAATTTAGACCAATTACCTTTAATGAGATTGTAGGACAAGAACATATTACAAAGACTTTAAAAAATCAATTAATAGCAGGAAGAGTTGGGCATGCATATCTTTTTAATGGAAGTAGAGGAACCGGAAAGACATCTGCAGCAAAAATATTAGCAAGAGCAGTCAATTGTCTAAATCCAAAAGATGGAGAGCCATGTAATGAGTGTGAAATATGTAAAGCAGCACTGGCAGGGTCACTTACTGATATTGTAGAAATGGATGCAGCGTCTAACAACAGTGTAGAAGATATTAGAAGTATCCGTGAAGAAGTAAATTTTTTACCAACTACAGCTAAATATAGAATCTATATTATTGATGAGGTACATATGCTATCAATAGGAGCTTTTAATGCACTATTGAAGACATTAGAAGAACCACCAGAACATGTAAAATTTATATTAGCAACAACAGAACCTCAAAAATTACCATCTACTATTTTATCGAGATGTCAAAGATTTGATTTTAAAAGAATTTCAAATGAGAATATTATAAAACGTTTAAAAATTATTTGTGAAAAAAGTCAGATTGAAATAACTCAAGAAGCATTAAATACAATTGCTATTTTAGCAGAAGGAGCAATGAGAGATGCACTTAGTATTTTAGAAAGATGCTTACAAGAAGGAGAAGGGAAAATAGATGAAAATAAAGTAAAAGATTTAGTAGGAATTCCTAAAACGACTTTTATTCATCAAATTATACAAAATATTATTGAGTATAATATAGAAGAAGCCCTAAAATCATTGAATCAAGTATTAAATGAAGGAAAAGATATTAATAATTTATTATGGGAAATTATTAAATATATAAAAGATATTTTAATATTAAAGACAACAGGTGAAATAGAGTTATATAATAAAGAAGAAATTGATAAAATGAATTTAATAGCAAAAGATATTTCAAAAGAAAGATTATTAAATATGATTTATCAATTATCTGAACTAGAAAATGATATCAAATGGTCTTCACAAAAAACAATTATGTTACAAGTGGGAATTATGAAACTATGTAATCCTCAACAAGATAAAACAATAGAAGGACTAGAAAAAAGAGTTGAAGCTCTAGAAAATACGATAAAAAAAGGAACTATTAGGTTAGAAGAAAATAAAATAACTGAGGCAATAAATCCAAGAGTAACAACTAATGTAATAGAAATAAAAAAGGAACCAGAAAAAGCAAAAATTTCAAAGCCTACTGTTTCTAAAACAAAAGCAGCTGAATATTGGCCAAAAGTAATCAATGAACTAAAACAAAACGGAAAAATAATGTTATATACAAATTTAATGAATACTACAGCTAAAGAAGTAAATGATTTAATTTTAGGAATAGAATTTCCAAATGGATTAACACCTTTTGGAAAAACAATCCTAGAAAAAACAGAAAATATTTCTGAATTAAATCGACTTGTATCTATTGAAGCTGGAAAAGAAATGAAAGTAAAATATATTGATGCAAGACAAATAGAAAAAGTAGAAACAGAAGATGTTGGGCTAGAAGGATTGGTAAAAGGATTAGACATACCAATTGATATTGTAGATGAATAAAAAGGAGGAAAGAAAATGTCAAAAAGAGGTGGATTCCCAGGTGGTATGGGAGGATTTGGAGGAATGAATATTAATCAACTAATGAAAGAAGCTAAAAAAATGCAGGAAGATATGACAAAATCACAAGAAGAATTAGCTTCTAGAGAATTTGAAGCAACTGCAGGTGGAGGAGCAATCTCTGTAAAAGTAACAGGAAACAAAGAAGTAAAAGAAATCACAATAAAAAAAGATGTTGTTGATCCAGATGATGTAGAAATGTTACAAGATTTAATTTTAACATGTGTTAATGAAGCATTAAGAAAAGTAGATAATGCACAAGCACAACAATTAGGAAAATACAACATCCCAGGATTGATGTAGAAGAGGAAAAAATATGGCATATTATTCACCATCAATAGAAAAATTAATAGAAGCATTTGAGAAATTACCAAGTATTGGACATAAAACAGCAGCAAGACTTGCTTTTCATATTTTAGATGCAACTGAAGAAGAAACAAATGAATTTATTTCTTCAATTGTAAATGCAAAAAAGAACTTAAAATACTGTTCAAAATGTTATAATATTTCTGACACAGATCCTTGTATTATTTGTTCAAATCCCAAAAGAGATCCAAGCATTATTTGTGTAGTTGAAGATGTAAGAGATATTATTGCAATGGAAAGAACACATGAATATAAAGGGGTATATCACGTATTGCATGGCTCTATCTCACCAATGAATGGAGTAGGTCCAGATGATATAAAAATAAAAGAGCTATTATCTAGATTAATGGATGGTTCAGTAAAAGAAGTTGTTTTAGCTACAAATCCACGAGTAGAAGGAGAAGCTACTGCAATGTATTTATCGAAACTTATTAAGCCATTAGGAATTAAAGTTACTAGAATAGCACATGGAATTCCAGTAGGAGGAGATTTAGAGTATACAGATGAAGTAACTCTTGCAAAAGCTTTAGAAGGAAGACGAGAATTATAATTAAATAAAATAAAAAATAATATTATTAAATTTTTAATAATATTATTTTTTTATATATTTTTTCTATTTATCACAATTAGAATCAGTTTCTGGAGTAGAATTGTTTTGAAATTGAGTAAGTGCAAGTAAAGCTAAATTGTCTCCTAATATAGTAAAAAAACTACTGATAATACTTATTTGCTCAGAATTTAAATCTTGAGCAATGCAAAGAGAAATAGAATTTGCTAGTGCCATTAATTCTGCACCTGATAATTCATAAAGATTCATAAAATAATCCTCCAGTAATAAATATATGAGAAAAATATTATTTTATGAAAATAAATAGATATAAAATAATTTAAGCAGGGTTATACAAAATTAAACTAAAATAAAAATATAAAAATTAAATAGAAAATAGAATGTAAAAAATATTTATTTATTTTTTATATTTACTTTTTTATTTTTTAAATTATTATATAAAATATTTTTCAACATAAAGTAAAAACAAAATGAAAGTTGAAAAGAGAAAAAACAAAGAAAACAGTACACATAATGCAAGAAAAGTAATAAAAAGAATTTATAGAATTAATCTAATTTAAAACAAAATAATATAATAAAAAATATAAACAATTTAATTTAGGTAGTAATTTAAAAATAAAAACGTTTTTAATTACATTGAAAATAATATAGAATACATAAAAATGATAATTTGATAAAAGATAAAAGTAAAAAATTTTTATTAAAAATATAATTATAAAATCAAATAAAAAATATCTATATAATTATTTACTATTTCTATTTTTCTCTATATTTTTTATTTTATCTTTCGACTATTTTAAATTTTCTGAATTATTATAAAAAATATTTTAAAAATTCAAAATATTTTTTATACATTTTTCAAAATGTTCTTTTAATATAAAATAAAAACAAACTAAAATTGACAAAATGAAAAATAGCAAATAAAACTCTGAATAATTATAAAGAAAAAAAGTAGTTAAAAAGATAAGAAAAAAATTCTTTGAAGTATGCGGAACTAAAGAAAAGTAAAAAAGAAGAAAACAAAAGAAAAAGTATACATAATGAAAAAGTGGCAAGAATAAAAAACTAACTAATTTTTAAAATTAAATAATACAATAAGATGCGAAAAAATAAATTTTATATTATTTAAAATAAAAATAGTAATTAAATAAAAATATAAAAGTAAAATATTTTTATTTAAAAATACAATTATATAAAATAAATAAAA
>JAETTH010000100.1 GCA_021769225.1 Erysipelotrichaceae bacterium | reverse complement strand
CTGGAGGAATGCATTGAACTCATCTTGAATCCAGACATCACAGACTACCTGTAAGAAAAGCACCTCGGAATGAGGTGCTTAATAACGTTTAGTCGCAAATTTTCTGGAAGTTAACAGAGGTTTGGCTCTTTCTATTGGCAAAAGGGAGCATTCGCACTATTAGGACGAAAGGAATTAAAAATAGAATATACTTTCATTGACACTTTCATGTTCTATATATTACAATATCTGTTACAACAAGGAGACAGAGGCATCCTGGATGCCTCCGAAGCACAGGAGATTACTTTATGAAGAGAAACGACTATATTTTTTATGTAAATTATCTTTGAAAGTTGCAACTTATTCTAGCGAGCAATGAGCTAGGTAGCTGCAAATGTGCGGATAGTTGACGACTGCCGTGAAGTATTTGATTTTTGTACAATATAATATAAAAAGAAATGTAGGATGGATCTTTGTTTGAAAATAAATAAGTTAATTAAAGCTAACCAAGTATCTTATTGACAAAAATAGAAAAATATAATAAAATACGAATTACAGAGATGTGGGAGTTTAAAGTGGAGATCATACAAAAATAGAACGGAGGATAAAATATGGCAGCAACAGCGACACAAATGATAGGTAATGGACAAAAGGGTGGCTTATACATGGGAGGAAAAGACAGAGTTTTAATCCTGATGAATGATGGACTTGATTATGCAGGAAAAAGCATTGCAGAAATTGTAAAAGTAAATGACGATTTAGGATTAAATGAAGATTTGAAACCTGTTATGGGATTTAATGTAAATGTAAATAAAAATGTATAACTAGCTTAGTATCAAAAAGTGCATATACAGGAAAAAGAAGAAGTTTTTTATTCTTTTACATGAAGTAAAGCCTATTTTTGATTTTTATCGACATCATAAAGTAGGCTTTATTTTAATAAAATCATGTAATACATGCTAAAAATAATAACATTTCAAGTAAATATAAATACAAATGGAGAACCAGAATGATAAAAGTACAATTTGTGAATATATTTGATTTTTTAGACTTGACATTTAATTCAATGCCATTAGGGATATTGTCATTAGCAACTGTTTTAAAAAACAATAAAAATATTAGTGCTGAAGTTGTTGATTTTCATAGGCTATATGAAGAAGAGAAAATTTTGTATAGTAAGACTAACCTTGATGAAAATATTGAAAGATGTTGTAAATATCTAATTGAAAGAGAGCCACAAGTAATAAGTTTTTATACAATGGCAAATACGCATGCTTTTGCCATCATGATGGCTAGAAAAATAAAAAATAAATATCCGTCAATTAAAATACTCCTTGGAGGCCCATAAGCTAGTCTCACAGCAAAAAATACACTTAACGCATTTAAGTGTATTGACGCAATAGGAGTTGGGGATGGAGAGGAAACAATTGAAAAAATATTATTAGGGATAGTAAATAATGACTTTAGTGAGGCGGAGGGCATATGTTACAGATTAGAAGATCAGATTATATATAAATCACATCCTCTTATTGAGAATTTAGATGTACTTCCTTTGATCGATATTTCTTTACTAAATTGTGTATCTATTGGAGACAGGATTAGTATTGATGCAGGGCGTGGATGCCCATTTGGATGTTCTTTTTGTTCTGCAAAAATGATGTGGGAGCGTTCATTTAGAATAAAAAGTGCAAACAGATTATATCAAGAAATACTATATTATTATCATGAATATGGGATAACAAATTATGGTCTAGAACATGACATATTTGTATTAGACAAAAAAAATGTATATGCTTTTTGTAATCTCTTGCTACAGAGCGGATTGGATATTGAGTGGGGATGTAGCGCAAGGTTAGATTCTGTAGATGAAGATATGTTAAAGATTATGTCTAAAGCAGGATGCAGAAGAATTTACTTTGGAATTGAAACTGGCTCGACAAGAATGCAAAAAAAAATCAGTAAAAACTTGAACCTTTCAAAACTTGATACAATATGCGACTGGTTACAAGAATATGGTATTATTCCTCGTTTTTCTTTTATTTATGGATTTCCAGAAGAATCTTATGAAGATGTAGATGCTACATTGAATATGATATATCACATTTATGAAAAATGGAGGAATGTATTTTCTTCTTGTAAAGGGCTATTCCAACTTCATAAGTTGATATTTTATCCCGGTACAGAGGAATTGCAGAAGGTCAGTAATCGTTTAGAGTATGTGGAAAATACTCATTATGATGCATCTAGGAGTATAGACCATTGGAATAACGAGGAGTTAAAAGATATCGTTTCAAATGTAGATATATTTTCGAATTATTTCGAATTCAAGAGTGAATTAAGAAGTAAATTGAAGGAT
>JAETTH010000099.1 GCA_021769225.1 Erysipelotrichaceae bacterium | reverse complement strand
ATAACAGGGTAACAGTTATGGCAAGAATTAGAAAAGAAAAGGCACAAGAAAACGAAAAAAAGAAGTGGTTCTTTGGTAAATATGAAAGATTATCCAAAGAAGATTTACTCAAAGGAGACAGCCGTTCTATTCAAAGTCAAGATATGACACTTGACAATTACCTAGATGGTCTTATTTTGAATGGCGAAGATATTACTATCGTAGATACATATAAGGATGATGGAACCAGCGGTATGTATGACAGTCGTAGTGAGTTTCAAAGAACCATTATGGATATAGAGAATGGTCGTATCAATGCACTTATTGTCTGTGACTTATCCCGTATGTTCCGTAATGACGCCGACCAAAAACATTACTTGGAATATTACTTTAGAGAACGAAAAATTAGAATTATCAGTTGTTCTCTTCCCCAATTAGATACCTATAAAGAACCAGACAGGGTATTCTCTATGGATGTAAAATTCCAAGCAATGAGTAATGCTAATATGCCATTAGAGAATTCATTAAAAATCAAAGATAAACTTGCTACACGAAGAAAATGTGGTCTATATGTTGGTTCTTTCGCTCCTTATGGGTATAAAAAAGATACAGAAAATAAAAATCAACTATTAGTAGATGACAATGTATCAGACGTTATAAAAGATATCTATAATTGGTTTGTTTATGAGAGCATGAGTATTCGTAGAATTGTGGAGCGGCTAAACGAATTAGGAATAGTAAACCCCACTGAATACAAAAAGCAACAAGGCTCTAACTTTAAAAATACAAGCGTAGATAATTGTGGTTTATGGTGTGAAGGAACTGTTAGAAATATATTAACAAGAGAATACTATATTGGTAATATGGACCAACACCATAGTAAGACTGTTTTTACACAAGAAAGAAAAAGAACTGTTGCTTTAGAAGATGATGATGTAAATGAAATTGTGGAAAATACTCACGAAGCCATAATAGACAAACATACATATGAACTTGCTAAAAGATTGCTAGAAAGGGACAGACGGACTGCCCCTACTAAAAAGCACAGTTATCTATTTAGTGGATTTCTCGTGTGTGGAGACTGTGGGAAGGCCATGGTAGCTAAGAAGGCGAAGAACAACAGCTATTACTATTGCTCTACCTATACGAAGCGTTCTAAGACTGCCTGCACGAAGCACACGTTCCGGGAAGACCAACTACAGGAAGCTGTACTCAAGGTCATTCAATTACAAATCGCTCTTGCAGTCAATATGAGCAAACAAGTAGATAGGATCAATCAAACCGAAAAGGTCAATCATTCTTCTAAGCGAATAGAAGACCTTTTAAAAGCTACCCAAACGTCGTTACAGAAACAACAAAATGTTCAAGATAATTTATATATTGATTGGAAAAATGGAGATATAACAAGGGAACAGCACAATAGACTTAGAAGTAAAACAGAAGATAAAATTGAAAATTTCAAACAGACCATTAACCAGTTATGGCAGGAAAAGAAAGTATTGGAATCCAACTTAAAAGATAGCAATAATTTTCTTGAAACCTTTTGTAAATACCAAAACATAAAAACCTTAGATAGTAAAATACTCATTGAATTAGTCAATAAAATCTATATCTATGAAAATAAAACAATTGATGTAAAGTTTAATTTTCGTGATGAGTACAAACTGACACTTGAATTTATTGAAAACAATAAGTTATAAAACAAAAATCTCTTTAGCCTGTTAAAAGGTTAAAGAGATTTTTAATTCTTTTTGAGTACATCAGAAATTTCACAATCAAGAGCTGCACATATTCTGGAAATCACATCCAAGTCTACCCTTTTCAACTCCGATTTATAATACCTCTGTAAAGCACTATAAGCAAGACCCGTTAACCTACAAAGATGATTTTTAGATATGTCCCTCTTCTTCATCATTGTAGCTAAATCAATATAATAAACAGGATAATTGCTTACCTCAACAAATTCTTTCTTCTTCATTGTGCCACCTCTATACTCATTATATAGTTAATACCTAAACGGACATACTCTCTTTTTATTGAGTACATACCATTGACATACTCTTTATATAGGGAGTATAATAAATAAAAGGAGTTGATAAATGAATAAGGGAAAGTGATGAAAAATTATAAGAGAAAACAGTTTATGGAGTTCTGTAGTAAAAGTATATTTTTAGTAATCAGAATAATAAAATTAGATATAAGTGGGGTGTCATATGTCAGAACAAGAACTGATTGAATTTATCATTCAAGAAAGAATAAACAACTCTTTTGCTGAAGTTCAAAGAACAAAGAAAGAGTCAAAAGAAGAAAATGAGAAGCTTTTAAAAGCTGAAAGAGTAATGGATAACTTACCAAAATCTCAGAAAA
>JAETTH010000013.1 GCA_021769225.1 Erysipelotrichaceae bacterium | reverse complement strand
AGAAAATAAAAAAAGAAAATTTATATTTACAAAAGTAAGAAGAAACGATATACTAATTTTAAGATGAAAACAAAGGAGGAAAAGAAAAGTGAACAAAGAAATCTTAAGAAAGGTAAAAGAAAAAAGGGGTATTACATTAATTGCTCTAGTAATAACCATCATAGTATTATTAATCTTAGCGGGAATCACGTTATCCATGGTATTAGGACCAAATGGAATTATTGAGAGAGCAAAACAGGCAAAAGAACAAACCCAAGCTGCAGCATTAAATGAACAGCTAATGTTTAATGAAGTAGATAATTATCTAGAAGAGCAATTAAGTGATAAAAGTGCATTAAAAATAATAGTAAATTCAGGAGACAATGGAGTTGTTGTATTACCAGTAACTGAAACATATTGTGATGCGTCTAGCATTAACTGGGGAGATGGAACAACAGGAATTCAAGAAGAAACAAGTAAAGAAACAAGATTAGCTAGTATTCATATAGAAGAAATTAATATAGCAGGAGGAGCATCAGGTGGAATTTCCCATACCTATGCAGAAAAAAATAAAGAATATACAGTAGAAATAACAGGAAATTGTTCAGAAATAGATTCTTTTTATGAAAATGTAACAAAAGATAAAATCATAGAAATAGCACAATGGGGAGAAAATGGATTAGAAAGAATATGCTTAGAAGGCTGTACTAATTTAAAAAAGGTAGCAACCCCAAGCAAAAATAGTTTTGTTAATATAACATCTTTTGATAGTACATTTGCACTATGTACATCATTAACAAGTATTCCAGCAGATTTATTTGCAAATTGTCCAGAGGTACTAGATTTTTCTACGGCATTTGCAGATTGTAGTTCACTAAGGAGTATTCCAGCAGATTTATTTGCAAATTGTCCAGAGGTACTAGATTTTTCTGGGGCATTTGCAAACTGTAGTTCATTAACAAGTATACCATCTAATTTATTTGCAAATTGTCCAAATGTAACAACATTTTTGGGGACATTTATGAATTGTACCAGTTTAACAGGAGATCCAATTAAATTATGGGAAGAAGGAAGAGCAGGAATTACAGAAACAACAGGAGGAGAAGGTTGCTATGCTAATTGTACTGGATTAAATGGATATGCTCAAATTCCAGAACATTGGACAAGACTTCCAAAATAGAAATAGAAGAAATAAGAAAATTGATTAAATAAAGTAAAGAAAGTAAATAGAGGTATTTCTTTACTTTATTTTTTCTTTGTGATATAATACAAAATATTATATATAGATAATATACCTTAATGTAATTACAGAAAGGAGCAAGTATTCGTTTTTGAGTGAAAGATAAGTGAAAGACAGGTAAGTATCAAAAGGAGAATCAGCAATATGAAAGCAAAAAAAATTGCACGAGTAATTTTTCAGAAAAAAGCACGGAAATACTATCTGAAAAATCCATCTAGCTTTTTGGAGGAAGAACCTGGTATTGTTTTTGGAGGAATTTTAGGGAAATATGAATTTGAAACAACCCTAGAAGAAATCTATCGAGAAGAAATTCAAGGTCAATTGGACGTAGGCAAAGAAGAACCGGACATTACAAATGCTGTCTGTATCAAGGGCATGAACTTTGAAGATGATGAAATTGACGGAGAACTCATTTGGCAGTTGTTGATTTCTAAGGGAGTCTTCAAAATCACTTTTGTAGATGGCCAAAAAACTGTTTTAAAATATCAAAAACGAGCTTAAAAAAAGGAGCATAGAGTAAAATCTATGCTCCTTTTTTGAGATTTGCTAAATTTATTACCTTATGATAAAATAACACTGAAAAATATATTAGTGAATAATATATACTAAAAATGTACATAAAGGAAGGATATAAATGGAAGAAACAAAAGTAATTTCTTTACTAAAAGAATATCATCAAGAACATATTATTCAAGCTCTAAGTCATATGCAAGAAGAAAAAAGAGAAGGGCTTTTAAATCAATTAAAAGACATTGATTTAGAACAAATGAAAAAGCTATATGAAAATAAAAATGTAGATTATAATACAGATGGAAAGATTACTCCAATTTCTTATGTCGATAAACAACGTTTATCAAAAGAACAATTAGAAAAATATGTAGCAATTGGAGAACAAAAGATTAAAAGTGGTAAATATGCATTTGCTACAATGGCAGGCGGTCAAGGAACAAGACTTGGTTGCCATGGTCCAAAAGGAAAATTTATGTTAGACATTTTACCAGAGCCTAAATCTTTATTTGAAATATTAGCAAATTCTCTAAAAAGAGCAAATCAAAAATATGATGTTAGTATTCCTTGGTATATTATGACAAGTCGAGAGAATAACCAAGATACGATTGAATTTTTTGAAGAAAACCAATATTTTGGATATAACAAAAAAGATATCATGTTCTTTACACAAAATGAACTTCCATTAATCAGTGAACAAGGAAAACTTCTGTTAGGAGAAGATTTTTTAATAAAAGAAGCGGCCGATGGAAATGGTGGAATTTTTGAAAGTATGCTAAGAAGCGGAGTATTAGCTGATATGAACAAAAGAGATATTCAGTGGATTTTTATCGGCTCAGTAGACAATGCAATTTTGCAGATGGTTGACCCATTACTTCTTGGACTAACAATTTCTCAGAATCATGAAATTGCATCTAAAACAGTAACAAAAGCAAACCCACATGAAAGAGTAGGTGTGTTTTGTAAGAAAAATGGTTTACCAAAAGTAATTGAATATACCGAATTATCAGAAGAGATGGCAGAGCAAACAGATGAAAATGGAGAACTTCTATATGGAGAGTCTCATATTATGTGTAATCTATTTAGCAGAAAAGCATTAGAAAAGATTTCAAAAGAAAAATTAGCTTATCATAGTGCTTTTAAAAAAGCTAATTACTTAGATGAGAATTTCAATCTTGTTGTTTCTGACAAACCAAATGCATATAAATTTGAAGCTTTTATCTTTGATAGTTTTGAATTTTTTGATGATATTACTATTTTAAGAAGTAAAAGGGAAGAAGAATTTGCACCAATTAAAAATAAAGAGGGAGCAGATAGTCCAGAAACTGCTAAAAAGCTATATAATGATTTTTGGAAATTAAACAAATAGCACAAAAAAATTTTGGGAAAGGTTGGGAAAAGTTATGGAAAATATGATGGCTTTAATCATGGCAGCTGGTAAAGATAGCAGGATGAAATCTAAAAAATCAAAGTTGGTTAATCAAATTTATGGAAAAGAAGTTGTTAAAAGAGTCGAAGAAGCTGTAAGAAAGGCGGGAATCCATGATATTACAGCAATTGTAGGAGAAAACAAAGTTCAAATAGAAGAAGTGCTAAAAGAGGAGGTAAAGTACATTGAACAAGAAGATAGCTTAGGAACTGGTCATGCTATTAGTAGTGCCAGAAAATTATTGGAAGGAAAAAGTGGATATGTATTAATTTTAAATGGAAATATTCCACTAATTCGTGAAGAAACACTTCAAAGAATTATAAAAAAAGCAAAAGACTCAAAATCTGCAGCATGTATTTTAACTGCTATGATGAAAAATCCATTAGGATATGGAAGAATCTTAAGAGATGAAAATGGAGTTGTAAAAGAAATTATTGAGGAAATTTACTTAACAGATGAGCAAAACTTAATTAATGAAGTAAATGCAGGTATTTACTGTTTTGATATCAAAGCTTTATTACAAAGTATTGGAGAAATCAAACAAGGAAAAGATGGGAAATATAACATTACAGATATTATTAAAATCATGGCAGATAAAGGACTAAAAGTAACAGCCAATATTGCAGAAGATAATACAGAAATTTTTAGTGTTACTGATAAAGTAAGCCTAGAAATGCTAACAAGATTACTTCGAATTCGTATCAATACTTTCCATATGAGAAATGGTGTTACCATTGAAGATATGAATACTACATATATTTACGATAATGTTAAAATTGGAGTAGATACAGTAATTAGACCAAATACAACCATTAAATCAGGGGTTGTCATTGGAGAAGATTGTGATATAGGACCAAATGCATATATCCGTGAAGGATGCGTCTTAGCGGATAAAGTAAAAGTAGGAAGTTTTGTAGAGATCAAAAAAGCAGACATTGGATATGGAAGTAAAGTTCCTCATCTATCCTATATGGGAGATTGCAAGATAGGAGAAAAATGTAACATTGGTTGTGGTACGATTACCTGTAATTATGATGGATTTAATAAGAGTAAAACAATAATTGGAGATCACTCTTTTATTGGATCAAACACCAATTTAGTTGCACCAGTTACATTAGGAAATAACGTATTTGTAGCAGCAGGATCAACCATTACAGATGATGTAGAAGATGATAGTTTAGCAATTGCAAGACAAAGGCAAGTTAATAAAAAAGATTGGAATAAAAAATAGAAAAAAAGCACTTCAAGAAGAAGTGCTTTTTATAGTTTGTTTAATACTTAGGAACTAAAATAAACAAAATAGAGCTTCCATTATCAGATCTTACAAAATAGACAGATAAGGTGGAGTATTCTTTGGAAAGATACTCACAAATTTGCTCTGGGGTTTTGTGAAGTTGAACATCTCTTTTGATTTTTTGATATAAAGAAGATGCTGTTGAATAAAATGTACGGTTTTGGGGATAAAGTGCAAAAAATTTTAAGTGAGCAAACCGAAAAGTTGGAAAAGAGTTATAAAACCAAGGTGTATTTAGCATAAAGTAGTCAGGAAGAATTCTCTCTTTAACAGCTTTTAATAACAGTTCCTTTTGCCGATAATTAAAATCAGCCATATTAGCAAACCTCCTATAAAATTATGTAAAACAAATCATAAAAATATTATACTAACTTTTGAAAAAAAGATCAACAAAATAAGTAAAAAGATGATTTAGAATTTTTTCCAAATCATCTTTTCTTTTTTTGCTTACTGTTCTCCAGGGATAAAGTAATCAACAACACCATAGATTAAAGCACCTATAATAGCTGCAATCCAAGAAATTGTATATCCAGCAACAAAATACTGAGTAACATATAAAACAACGGCAGCTAAGGCAAAACCTACGAATCCTTTACCAAAACTACTTGCATGAAGTCCAGTAAATTTAACAATTAAATAATCAATAGCTGTTAAAACAACAGCAGCTAAGGCTAAAGACCAAAAATTATTAATTGAAAAACCAGGAGTAAAGAAAGCAGTAATAGCAAGAACGATAGCAGCAGTAACTAATCTTCCGATAATCTGACCTATCATTCCTAATGTTCCTTGAGAACCGCGTGCATTTTCATCAGCATGATTATCTGACATAATAAAAACCCTCCTATTTTGAAATAAACTAATTCATTTTTTTGTAATTTCATGGTTTTATATTTTTATTATTTACAAAACATTTTTTATTATTCAAAAAGTGAATAATATTTTTTGAAAAGAGCAAAATAACAAGGAAAACAATAAGAAAAAGTAAAACAAAAAAGAAAAGGAAGGAAAATAATGTTAATTACATTTATTCGCGCAATTGTTCTATACATAATTGTTTTGATTGTTATGAGATTGATGGGAAAAAGAGAGATTGGTCAACTGCAACCATTTGAGCTTGCTATTTCAATTATGATTGCAGACTTAGCATCAATCCCAATGACAGATACAGGAGTTCCTATTACAAATGGAATTATTCCAATTTTAGGGCTTTTAGTTATGCATCTATTTATATCAGTTCTAAATTTAAAAAGCTTGAAGGTAAGAGGAATTATTTGTGGAAAGCCAGCAATTTTAATTTACCGAGGAAGGATTGATGAGCAAGTATTAAAAAAAGAACGTTTTACCATTAATGAATTAGAAGAACGATTAAGAGGAAATAACATTTTTAATATTGGAGATGTAGAATATGCTATTTTAGAAACTAGTGGACAAGTAACAACAATATTAAAGCCGGAAAAAAGAACAACAACACCAGAAGACTTTAATTTACAGCCAGAATATGAAGGTATTGCCTATGATCTAATCGTAGATGGAAAGATTATGTATAAAAATTTAGAAAAAATAGGGAAAAATTATCAATGGCTTAGAAATCAAGTAAGAAAATTTAAAATAGAACCAACACAAGCATTAATTGCAACAATTGATGGAAAGGGTAATTTCTATTGTCAGGAAAAAAGTTTAGATAAAAAGAAAAAATAAAAGAAAGGAATAGAAATGAAGAAAGAAGTCATTATTGTAATCATTATTTTAATTATCATATTAATTAGTAACTATAAGACACAAGCTTATACACAAGAATGTGTTAATACAATATCATCTAGACTAACTGAAATTAGAGAAAATCTAGTAGACGAAAACGAAACAAACCAAGCACATGAAAGAATCAAAGAGATTTCAAAGCAATGGGAAGGAATGTATGGGAAACTAGCTTACTATATTGAACATGATGAATTAGAAAAAGTAAATGAAGCAATGACAGCACTAAAAAGTAATATGGATGTAGAAGAATATCAAAATGGAGTAGAGCAGTTAGATCGCTGTATCTTTATATTAGATCATATTAAAGAAAAAGAGAAGTTTAATTTAAGAAATATTTTTTAATAAAAAGAAAAAAGAGACTTTTTTTAAAAAGTCTCTTTTAAAATAATTTTAATAATAGTATACTAACAAAAACATGGGCATAGCGATATAATTTATAGTTTTTGAAATTTGATTTAAAACTCTCATAGGATTCTTGAATTGCACAATATTTGTCAACAAAAGAAATAATATAACTTTCCCTGTACTTAGGTGGTACTAAAGTTAATGGCCACATATGTTTTACAATAATATCTTTTTCTTTTTCAGTTAAGTCAAATAACTGAATTGCATTTCTAAAAGCTATTTTAGGATGGGTAAAAGCATGAAGACCTACTCTATCATCTTGTTTTTTTCTCCAGTCATATAAGAATAAATCATGTATCATACCAGCTCTTGCAGCAGCTCTATAATCTAATCCATATTTTTTGCAAATAACATAACTATAAAATGCAACGTGTCTACAATGTGCATAACAATCTGTACTACAATGTTGTCTATATTCATGCATTTGTTGTACTGTTTTGTTAGCTTCAATATCTTGAATAATCGAGTCGAATTCTTTTTCTAGGGTTTCGACATCATCTAATTGAATCATGTTTCCTTTTTCTCCACCTTTTATATCATAATCTTTTGTTTCAAAAGTAAACTAATTATAGCATATTTTTAAGGATATGACCATGGTTTAAGAAAATTTTAATAACTTTTGTAGATATTTTTAAGATTTTTTCTTTTGGCTATCTCTTAAATACTTTTACTTTTTCTTCCACAAGAGCTGTGTTTTTATGTGATAATTCTGTTAAAGGAAGTCTAGGAATTCCAAAGTCAAAACCAATCATATTTAAAGCAGCTTTTATTGGAATTGGATTTACCTCACAAAATAGAGATTGGATAACAGGAAGCATTTCTAGTTGTGAGCTAATAGCAGGTTTTAAATTCCCTTGTAAGAAAGACCATACCATACTATGTACTTCTTTTGGAGCAATATTAGAAAGAACAGAAACAACTCCAAGACCACCAAGAGATAAAATAGGAAGGACTTGATCATCATTACCAGAGTAAATAGTTAAATCATCTTTGCATAAAGAGGCAATTTTAGCAACTTGTGATAAATTACCACTAGCTTCTTTAATTCCAACAATATTAGGAATTTTAGAAAGTTCCAAACAAGTTTCAGGCTCTATATTGACACCAGTACGACTAGGTACATTGTATAAAATGATTGGTAGATCTACTTTAGAAGCAATAGCTTGATAGTGGCTAATTAATCCTTGTTGTGTAGCTTTATTGTAATATGGAGTAACAATTAAAAGACCATCTGCACCGACTTGTTTTGCATATTCTGACATTTCAATAGCAGATTTAGTACAATTTGATCCAGTTCCTGCAATAACAGGAATTCTTTTATTTACTACTTGAACTGTAAATTTAATAACATCTTTTCTTTCTTGTTCTGTCATAGTAGCAGATTCACCAGTTGTACCACAAACAATAATAGCATCTGTTCCTTCTGCAATTTGAAACTCTAAAAATTTTCGAAGCTCATCGAAATTTACTAAATTATCTTTAGTAAAAGGAGTAGCAATGGCTGTTCCCGAACCTTTAAATAAAATCTTTTTCATACTTTTAGCTGTATAAAAAACTTAAAAAAATTTAAGATTTTATACATTCTCCTTTCTCCATTAATTGATATATTTTTATAAAAATTTTGGTTTAATGGAACCATTATAAAATATTGTAACATAAGTTAAGAATGAAACAAATATGGAAAATAAAAATAAAAAATAATTTCCTTATTAATATATGAAATAGATAGGGGAAATAGGCTTGTATAATGTGAATTATTTGTGAAAGGCTTATAAAATTTGGTGTTTTATGGTATAATCTTAAGTAAGGATAAGTTCATAAGAAAAGAGATGATTTTTATGAAATGTATTGTGACAGGAGCAACAGGACATATTGGAAATGTCTTGGTTAGAAAATTACTAGAAAAGGGATATGAAGTAAAAGCCCTTGTATTAAAAAAAGAAGAACAAAATGTTCTAGAAGGATTAGGAGTAGAAATTGTATATGGTGATGTGACTAATCTGGAAAGTTTAAACAAGGCTTTTGAAGGGGTCCAAATTGTTTTCCATCTAGCAGGAATTATTGAAATAGGAAGTGGAAATAAAAAGAGAACTTATCAAGTAAATGTGGAAGGAACCAAAAATGTAATACAAGCATGTAAAGAGCAGAAGGTAAAAAGATTAGTTTATACTAGTTCTGTTCATGCCATTGAAGAACTTCCAAATGGGCAGACTATTTCTGAAACAACAGAGTTTGGAAAAGAGAAAGTAAAAGGTGTTTATGCCAAAACAAAGGCAGAAGCAACAAAAGAAGTACTAGCAGCAGGTGATGAGAATCTAGAAGTTATTGTTGTCCATCCATCTGGCGTAATTGGACCATATGAATATTTACCATCTAATTTAGGACAACTTATAATTGATTGTGCAAAAGGAAAAATGGGAGCTTATCTAGAAGGTGGATATAACTTTGTAGACGTAAGAGATGTAGCAAATGGAATTGTGTTAGCTGCAGAAAAAGGGAAAACAAAAAATTGCTATATTCTAGCAGGACATAAAGTAACAGTAAAAGAACTCATGAAATTAATTGAAGAGATTACAGGAGTCAAAGCACCAAAATTTAAAATTGCAAGATGGTTTGCTTATGCAACTGGATTTTTATCAGAGTTATACTATAAAATGGTAAAACAAAAACCACTTTTTACCTCTTATGCAGTATATACTTTAGGAACAAATTGTAACTTTAGTAGTCATAAAGCAATGAAAGAACTAGGCTATACTATAAGGCCAATAAAAGAGACTTTAAAAGATACAATTGATTGGTTTAAAAAGCAAGGTAAGATATAAAGTAAAAAGAAAAAATATTGATAAGAAACAAATAATAAAATGCAAGTATAAGAAAGGAAAGACACATAAAAAAGTGGCAAAGCTTTGCCACTTTTTTTACTATAATTTATTCTTCTATATCCTTTACTAATTCCTCTACAATTTGTACAGCATTAGTTGCAGCACCTTTTCGAATATTGTCTGCTACTACCCATAAATTTAAGCCATTTGGAATACTAAAATCTCTTCGAATTCTTCCAACAAAAACTTCATCATGACCAGAAGCATGAATTGGCATGGGATAGATTAAATTAGAGATATCATCTTGCACAATAATATTTTTACCTTTTTCTAATAAATTTTTTATATCTTTTAAATCAAATCCTTTTTCAAATTCTAAGTTAATCGATTCACTGTGTGAGTTAGAAACAGGTACTCTTACTGTGGTAGCAGTAATCTTTAGATCAGGTCTTTTTAATATTTTTCTGGTTTCATTTATCATTTTTTCCTCTTCTTTGGTATAACCATTATCTAAAAATACATCAATATGTGGTAGACAATTGTTGTAAATTGGATAAGGAAATTTTTTTAAAGGAAGAGTATTAGATATATTTTCTAAATCATCTAATCCATTTCGACCAGCACCAGAAACAGCTTGATAGGTAGAATAGATAATTCTTTTAATATGATAAGCATCATCTAATACTTTTAAAGGAAGCATCGCTTGAATAGTAGAGCAGTTGGGATTAGCAATAATGTTATGATGATTTTTAATCTCTTCTTTGTTAACCTCAGGAACTACTAAAGGAACATTATCATCCATACGAAAAGCACTGCTATTATCTACAACAATACAGCCTTTAGAAGCGGCTATAGGAGCAAATTTTTTAGAAGTAGAAGCACCTGCAGAAAAAATAGCAAAATCAAATCCTCGATCAAAAGAATCTTCTTTTAATTCTAATACCTCATATTCTTTTTCTAGAAAAGAAATAAAAGAACCAGCCGATTTAGAAGAAGCAAAAAAGGTATATTCAGAAATAGGAAGATTTCTTTCTTCTAACACTTTTAAAACACATCTACCGACTAAACCGAGTAGCACCAACAACAGCTAATTTAAAATCTTTCAAAAAATCACCTCTCATAACCATCCTTATGAAAAAGAGAAAAGAAATAGAATTCATAACTTGAAAAAGTAAAAGAATATATAAAAAGAAAGTGGAAAAGAAAGAAAAAATAACATGTTGATAAATGAAAAAAATATGATAAAATAAAGAAAAATGTAAAAAATCTTAGGAGAAAATTTATGGTAGATTTAAAACAAGATGTTAAATATGTAAAAGGAGTGGGACCAAATCGTGCTACATTATTAAATCGATTAGGCATTTATTCTTTAGGAGATTTAATTACATATTTTCCAAGAGAACATGAAGATAGAAGTAAGCCTCAAAAAATAACAGGTTTAACCGATGGACAAGAAGCACTAATTGAAGCAATTCCAGTTGCAAAAATGACAGAAGTGGCAACACATAAAAGAAACATGAAAATATATAAGTTAGTAGTTCGAGATGAAACAGGCTCTTGTATCATTACTTGGTTTAATCAAAGCTATTTAAAAAACATCTTTAAAGTAGGAGAGGCATATAAGTTTTTTGGAAAAGTATCCATTAAATCAGGAAGAGTGGAAATGAACTCACCAGTATTTGATAAACAAGAAAGGAATAAAAATACTGGTAAAATTATTCCAATTTATCCTTTGACATATAATCTATCACAAAACACGATTAGGCAGATTATGGAAAATGGACTAAAACTAACAAAAGACAATTTAGAAGAAACATTGCCTGAATATTTAGTACAAGAATATCATCTAATGCCATACAATCAAGCTATTCATAAAATCCATTTTCCAGATAACTTTGAAGAATTCAATCAAGCAAGAAAAAGATTAGTATTTGAAGAACTATTAGGAGTTCAAATTGCTTTAATGTCTTTAAAAAATAGTTACGAAAGAGACAGCACGGGAATTGAGTTTAGCAAAGATGTAAAAATGAGTGATGTTATCAATTCGTTACCATTTCAATTAACAAAAGCACAGCTACGTGTATTAGAAGAAATTGATGGGGACATGGAAAATCCAAAGCCAATGAATCGATTATTGCAAGGAGATGTTGGATCAGGAAAGACTGTTGTAGCAATGATTGCAGCATATAAAGCAGTAAAATGTGGGTATCAAGTAGCGATTATGGCCCCAACTGCAATTTTAGCAAGTCAGCATTTGGAAAGCTTTAAAGATTTATTAGAGCCTTTTGGAATTCGATGTGAGCTATTAATCAGCAGTGTGACAAAAAAGAAGAAAGAGGAAATTTTAGAAAAATTACAAAGCGGACAAATTGATATTCTAATTGGAACACATGCCATTTTAGAAGATAATGTCATATTCCAAAACCTAGGACTTGTTGTAACAGACGAGCAGCACCGTTTTGGTGTAAAACAAAGAAGTAAAGTTGCCTCAAAAGGAAACAATCCAGATACCTTAGTTATGACAGCAACACCAATCCCGAGAACACTAGCATTAATATTGTATGGAGATCTAGACATTTCCGTTATTGACGAATTACCACCAAATCGTAAAAAAATTGAAACTTTTGCTGTAACTAAAAACATGACACAAAGAGTAAATGGGTTTATCAAAAAACAAATTGAACAAGGAAGACAAGCATATATCGTCTGTCCCTTAGTAGAAGATAATGAAGAAATTAATGCGAAATCGGTTTTAGAATTAGCACAAACCTATAAAGAAGAAATTTTTCCAGAATATAGAGTAGAATATATCCATGGTAAATTAAAGGCAAAAGAAAAAGACGCCATTATGGAAGATTTTAAAAACGGAAAAATCAATATCTTAATTTCAACAACTGTTATTGAAGTAGGTGTTAATGTACCAAATGCAAGTATTATGGTAGTAGAAAATGCAGAAAGATTTGGATTAGCACAGCTACATCAATTAAGAGGAAGAGTAGGAAGAGGAGAGTACCAATCCTATTGTATTTTAAAATACCAAGGAAACAATGATGTCTTAAGACAACGAATGCAAGTTATGGTAGATACCAATGATGGATTTATTATCTCAGAAAAAGATTTAGAATTAAGGGGAACAGGAGAATTTTTTGGAACCAAGCAACATGGACTTCCAGAATTTAAAATTGCCAATCTATTTGAAGATATGCAAAGTTTAAAATCAGTACAAAGCACAGCTATGAAGATACTAGCAAAAGATCCAAAACTAGAAGAGCCTCAAAATGAAAAATTAAAGAAGATAGTAGAAGAAAAGTTTAAAGAAAATATCGAAAATAGTCTATAAAAATAAAAGAAAGTTGTAACAATTTCATCTGTTTTTAATATTATTATAAATAAAGAGGTGAAATTATGAATGATTTAAACCCTATTGTACACATCATTAAACCGGGAGATACATTATATAACTTGGCAAATCAATATGGTACAACAGTGCAAGAATTAATTAATACAAATCTAGCTTTAGATCCCTATAACTTACGAGTAGGACAAAAAATCTATATCTATCCTAATAATTATTGTATAAGTAGAGCTCAAGTCGAATTATTAAAAACAATGAACTTAGTATGGGAGCAACATATCATGTGGACTAGAATGCTTCTAATTAGTATTGCAGAAAATCTAAAAGATTTAGAGGCAACACAAGCACGTTTATTAGAAAATCCTAAAGATATTGCCAATGTTTTTAGAAAATACTATGGAAATGATGTAGCCAATACCATCCAAAGACTATTAACAGAACATTTAGTAATTGGAAAAGATTTAATTGTAGCATTAAAAAATAAAAATCAAAGACTAGCTACAGAGTTAAATGCAAAATGGTATAGAAATGTAGATGAAATGGCAGAAGCATTTAGTAGTATTAATCCTTTCTATCCAAAAGAAGAAATTCGAAAAATGCTTTATGATCATCTAAAATTAACGACAGAGGAAGTTAATGCACGTTTAAGACAAGATTATCGTGCAGATATCCAAGCTTATGATAATGTTCAAAGGGAAATTTTAAAAATGTCACAATTTTTCGTAGATGGAATTGTAAGACAATTTTACTATCTCTTTTACTAAAATAAAAGTCCCAATAGATAAAGAATATGACGCCATTTCTAGGCGTCTTTTATATAGAAAAAGATGAAAATAAAATAGAAAAAGAAAAAACACATAAATAGAAAAAGAAAAAACACATATTATGTTGATTAATCTAGAAAAATCTGATAGAATACAATAGAAATGTCTAGTATAACAAAAAAAGAGGTAAGGAAAATGCTAAGAATTGAAACAACAACATTAGGTGCAGAAGTAATTAATGCTAAGTTCAACGAGAAAGAAATGATTCATCAAGGACAAGATGTCTGTGATGAGAAAGGTAGAGTATATTGGAAAAGACATGCACCCATTTTATTTCCAATTGTGGGAAAACTAAAGAAAAATCAAACCATGATTAATGGAAAAGTCTATGAAATGCCTCAACATGGATTTGCTAGAGATATGGAGTTTGAACCAATTACTAAATTAGATAACTTTCACTCCTATGTATTAAGAAGTAATAAACATACTTATGAGAAATTTCCTTTTGAATTTTCTCTATATGTCACCTATATGATAGAGCCATCCAAATTAATTACACAATATAAAGTCATTAATGAGGGAGATACCGATATGCCATTTGGAATCGGGGGGCACCCAGCATTTAATATCGATATTAATAATGGAGACTATTATTTAGAATTTGAACAAGAAGAAAAGAAAATTCACTTTTTATATCTAGTAGATGGACTAATTGGAGTACAATACGGAAAAAACAGATTATACAAAAATAAAATATTACCATTACAAAAAGATACATTTAAAGACGATGCTATTATCATGAAAAATCTAACATCCTCTAAAATCAGTTTAATCAATAAAAAAGAAAATAAAAAAGTATTAACATTTGACTTTAGTGGTTTTCCCTATTTAGCAATATGGTCAAAACCAGGAGCACCATTTTTATGTATTGAACCATGGCAAACAACAGCAGACATGATAAATAGCACAGGGGTATTTAAAGAGAAAAATGGAAACTTGTTATTAAAACCAAAAGAAGAATTCAAATGTCAATACAGTGTAGAATTCTTTTAGTACAAAGAGATAGGAAGTAAAACAATGGATATTGGAAAACTAATTATAATTTTAATTGCCTTTCTATTAGCCTTAATTGGCGTGATCTTAATTTATGATGCCAGAATTCTGACCAAAAGATGGTTTAGTTTTGGTGATCAAAATGAGGGGTCAAGTGGACTAAAAATAGTGGGATTTGTTCTTGCCATAATAGGTGGACTTATCATTCTATTTCAATTACCAATTTAAGAATAGAAAAGGAATTTATGGAAAAGTCTTGCAATTTAATAAAAAATATAGTAAAATAATTATGCTTTAAGCAAAGCTACCTTATACTTGGTCTAAGAATAATAACTCTACTTATACTCAGTTTAAGGCAAATTTAAAAATAGGAGGAAAACTAAAATGATGACAAAGGAAAGAAAACAAGAAATCATTAATACTTATAAAAGAGATGAAAAAGATACTGGTTCACCAGAAGTTCAAATCGCTCTTTTAACAGAAAGAATTAATGAACTTACAGAACATCTAAAAGTTCACACAAAAGACAATCATTCAAGAAGAGGTCTTCTAAAAATGGTTGGATCAAGAAGAAATTTACTTAACTACTTAGCTAAAAAAGATGTTCAAAGATACAGAGATATCGTTGAAAAATTAGGATTAAGAAAATAATTTTGTAGCTTAGGGCGTTTGCTTTTTGAAGTAATCGTCCTAATTTGCTATATTCAAAGAGGTTTTAGAGCAATGCTAATAATAGAAGTAGCTTGTATTTAGTATAAAGAGGAAAAAGTTAGTTATACTAAATAGAGGTTACGCTATTTGGCATTGTTTTAAATAGATATTTTAAAGAAAAAGGAGAGATTTTATGTTTAAAACATATTCTATGCAGTTAGCTGGAAGAGAGCTAACAATTGAAACAGGAAAATTTGCAGAGCTTGCCAATGCCAATGTTGTTGTAAGATATGGAGATACAGTTGTTATGGCCAATGTTACAGCATCAAAAGAACCAAGAGATGGGATTGACTTTTTCCCATTGTCTGTAGACTATGAAGAAAAGTTATATGCAGTTGGTAAAATACCAGGAAGCTTCCAAAAAAGAGAAGGAAAACCAGCAGATAAAGCAATTTTAACATCAAGAGCAATTGATAGACCACTAAGACCTTTATTTCCAAAAGATTTCAGAAATGATGTTGTTGTTGTAACAACCGTACTTTCGGTAGAGCAAGATAATAGCCCAGAAGTATGTGCTATGATTGGTGCTGCTTGTGCTTTAGCAATTTCAGATATCCCATTTGGAGGACCAACAGCAGCAGTTAATGTTGGTTATGTAGATAATCAGATTATTATCAACCCAACACAAGAACAAAGAGATCATTCAAGACTAAACTTAACAGTTGCAGGAACTTTAGATAAAATCACTATGATTGAAGCAGGTGCTGATGAAATACCAAATGATGTTATGTTAGAAGCAATTAAACAAGCTCATGTAGAAATCAAAAAAGTATGCAACTTCATCTCTAGCATCCAAGCTGAAATTGGAAAACCAAAATTTGAATATCAATCTTTTGCAGTAGACAAGGAAGTATATGATGAAATTGAAGCAAACTTTAAAGATAGAATGTATCAAGATGTACAAGCATCAGATAAAGAGGTAAGAGATCAAAACATTGATAAAATTACAGAAGATATCACTGCATTTTACACTGAAAAATATGGAGAAGAAGCAGCAGAAGAAAAGAAGGCTGATATTGCAGAAAGCATCCATGATTTAGAGAAAAAATGTGTAAGAGAAATGATTCTAGAAGAACATAAAAGACCAGATGGAAGAAAACTAGAGGAAATTAGGCCACTATCTTGCGAAGTAGGAATTCTACCTAGAGTTCATGGTAGTGCAGTATTTACAAGAGGACAAACACAAGTTATGAGTGTTACAACACTTGGTATGATTTCAGAAGAACAAACATTAGATGGGCTAGACGAAGAAGAATCAAAAAGATATATGCACCAATACAACTTCCCATCCTATAGTGTTGGAGAAGCAAGACCATCTCGTGGACCAGGAAGAAGAGAAATTGGACATGGTGCATTAGCAGAAAAAGCATTAGTACCAGTTTTACCATCAGTAGAAGAATTCCCATATGCAATTCGTGTTGTATCAGAAGTACTATCTTCAAATGGATCAACATCACAAGCTAGTATTTGTGGAAGTACCTTATCCTTAATGGATGCAGGTGTTCCAATTAAGAAACCAGTAGCTGGTATCTCAACAGGACTAGTAACAGACAAAAATGATCCATCTCGTTATGTAATGCTTACTGACATCCAAGGAATTGAAGACTTCTTTGGAGATATGGACTTTAAAGTAGGTGGAACAAAAGATGGTATCACAGCAATCCAAGTAGATATCAAAATAGATGGATTAACTTATGACATTATCAAAGAAGCATTTGAAAGAACAAAAGTAGCAAGAGACTATATTTTAGATAATATTATGAAACCACAAATTGCAGAGCCAAGAAAAGAAGTTTCAAAATATGCACCAAGAATTGTTAACACAACAATCAAAGTAGATAAAATAAAAGACGTTATTGGACCTGGTGGAAAAATGATTAATAAAATTATTGATGCAACAGGAGTTAAAATTGATATCGAAGAAGACGGAAAAGTATTTATCTATTCAACAGATGAAGGAAAAGCAAGAGAAGCATTAGCTATGATAGAAGACATTGTAAGAGAAATTGAAGTTGGTGGCATCTATGAAGGAACTGTAACTAAAATCATGCCATTTGGAGCATTTGTTGATGTAGGTTGTGGAAAAGAAGGATTACTTCATATTTCAAAGATTTCAAAACAAAGAATTAATAAAGTAGAGGATGTACTAAAAGAAGGAGACAAAGTAAAAGTAAAAGTTTATGAAATTGATGATCAAGGAAGAGTAAACTTAACTGCAAAAGACTTAGATGAGAACAAAGATGATGCGGGAGCAAAAGACGAAGACTAAGATTAGTAGTAAATAGAAAAATACAAATAAAAAGTCACATAGAAAAGAAGATTTCTATGTGACTTTTGTTGTTTAGCCTCTAAGAGTGAGATAACGATCTGCTTTTTTCTGAATCTCTTTATTTTCAACCATCTGATGAGTTACATCATCAAAAGTATACCACAAAGAATGATGCCGAAAAGCAGTTACTTTTGTGCCATCTTTCAACCGGAAAGATCGCATAAGCTCATAGGGACCAAACTGTGTGAGTTTTTCCAGGATTGGATCGAAATAAAAGACAATCGTAGTTTGAAAATTATTGCCTTCATCAGAAACAATAATTAAATTGTTTTCTGGAAGAATTCGAACCATCCCCCTCTCTTGTGTTATGAGCACAGGGGTTTTATCATTTGCCAAAACGACGAAAGTCCGCCAATGCTCCTTAACACCATCTGATGTGCGTTCTAACTTGATTGTTAAATCCATACATCACAATCCACCTTTCTATTTAGAATATTGGATTTTAACTACAAATTGTATTAATATTATATAACTTAAGAACAAATAAGTCAATTTTTTATGTAAAGAAAAAAGAGAGAAAGTTGATATTTGACAGTAACCATAGTATAATAGCAAAAAAGAAAATAAAAAGAGAGGATAAAAAGATGATAGGAATCATAACAGCAGAATTAAAAGAATTAGAAGCAATAAAAAGTAAAATGAAAGTAGAAGAAGAAAAAATAATTTATCAACTAACCTTTTTTCTTGGAAAAATAGGGGAAAAAGAGTGTGTTTTAGTACAAGGAAGAGTAGGAAAAGTAAATGCAGCAAGAACAGCCCAGATTTTAATTGATCATTTTCCTGTCACAGCTGTTATTAATATTGGTGTTGCAGGAAGTTTAAATGAAATATTAAAAATTGGAGATATTGTAATTGGTGAAGAATTGATCCAACATGATTTTGATGTGACAGCTTTTGGGCATGAGAAAGGATATATTTCAGATACAGGGAAAGTATTCGAAAGTAATAAAAAATTAATTAATTTAGCACAAAGAGCAAAAGAGCAAATACAAGGAAAATATAGTATAAAAAAAGGAGTTATTGCTTCTGGCGATATTTTTTGTACTAGTAAAAAAATGAAGGAGAAAATCAAAGAAAAATTTGGGGCAGATTGCGTGGAAATGGAAGGCGCAGCAATTGCCCAAGTTTGTTTTTTAGATCAGATTCCGTTTTTAGTAATTCGATCGATTTCAGATTCTCCAAATGAAGAAAATCAAATAGATTTTGAGAAGTTTATAGAATTAGCAGCCCAAAATGTGAGCGAGTTGTTAGAAAAAATGCTAAGTTTAAGCTAAAAAATAAAAATTGAAAATCTAATGGAACTTTTTATAACTGTATAGGGTTAACTGATTAGAATCAAAATACTAGCAAATCGAAAAAATGATTATGAAGAACAATAAAAGAAAAGGAAGCGATTTTTGCTTCCTTTTCTATATATATTGATGAACAATTTTAGACATAGTAGATTGATTTTTATCAAATTCTTGTGCTAACTTTATTTGGCTCAAGGCTCTATCTAAATTATGCTGTGGATAATCTGTTTTAAAATAAACATCACCATTTAAATAATCTGTTAAAAATCTCATACCTAAAGATAAACTAATTAATTTAACGCCTAGTGGAAGTACATCTACTTCTTCTTTTGTTAAAATTTCTCTTGTTTGTTCTAAATAACCTTTAGCATAATGTTCAAAAGAAGTTGGACTAAATTGAATTTGAGATAAAGATTTGCAGCCCTCTTTTCCACTAATAGAACGGATGGAATCTCCAAAATCAGTTGCAATTAATCCTGGCATAACAGTATCTAAATCAATAACAGCAACAGGTAAATTAGTTTTTTCATCTAAAAGAATATTATTTAATTTAGTATCATTATGTGTAACTCTTTTGGGAAGATGGCATTGCTCTAAAATTCCAAATTCTGTTTCAAAAGAACGATAAAAAGAAAATTGTTCTTTTACTTCTTTTGCTCTACATTTGGAATCTTGTTCAAATGCATTTACTAAATCTTGATATTTTACCTTAAAATTATGAAAATTAGGAATTGTATCATGAAGATTGGCCAAATCAAAATCAGAAAGATAATAAGCAAACTTACCAAAACCTTTAGCAGCATTATAAACAACTTTTTCATCTTGAGAGTGGTCATAAACAATAACATGATCAATAAAAGTTTGCATTCTCCAGAAATTATTATTCTCATCGATATAATACGGAGTACCTGATTTACTTTTCATAACAGTATAGGTAGTAAAGAAGTCATCTTCTGACAATTTATCTTTTATATGACTGGTAATGGCTAAGATATTCTCCATTACTTTATCTGGCTCTTTAAAAACATAAGTATTAATTCTTTGAAGTGTATATTTAGTTACTTCATTTTTCTTATCTTTAATTTCAACTAAAAAAGTATCATTAATATGTCCATCTCCAAAAGGAGTAGCAAAGAGAAGCTCTCCTTCTATATCAAAATGAGAAATGATATTTTTTAAATCAAATTTTAAACTCATAACATCACCTATGCCTATCTTAACTTTCTTTTCTTAAAAAGTCAATGCTAGAAGAATTTTTAGGACCAAATTATGATTTCCGTAAGAAAAAAAATCCTTAATAATTTATTAAAAAGTTGCAAAAAATAAATAGATAGAGTATAATATCAAATGTGAGAAAATAAAATAGTACAAAGTATATTAAAATTAAGGAGAGAAAAAAATGGATTATTTATATATACTACAACAAGCTTTAGTTTGGGTTATTACAATATTTTGGTTATACCAATTAATGGTTAGTATTTGTTCTTTAGTAAAATTAAAAGATAAACCCTTAATTGAAAATAAAAAGAATCGATTTATGGCAATTATCCCTGCTCACAATGAAGAAGCGGTTGTAGCAAATCTAGTAGAAAGCTTAAAGAAACAAGATTATCCAAAGGATTTACTAGATATCTATGTTATTGCAGATAATTGCACAGACTGCACAGCAGAGGTTGCAAGAAATGCAGGAGCAATTGTATATGAAAGATTTGATCCAAGTAAAAAGACAAAAGGTTATGCATTAAACTGGTTTTTAAAACAAAAAATCGAAGAAGATGCTCCTTATGATGCCTTTTGTATATTTGATGCAGATAACATTGTAGATGTGAACTTTATTAAAAATATGAATAAAAAATTAAATCAAGGTGAAGATGTTGTTCAAGGATATAGAGATATCAAAAACCCAACAGATAGCTGGATTACAGCAGGATACGCAATCTTCTATTGGACAATGAATCGTTTTTATCATTTAGCTAGATACAATTTAGGATTATCTCCACTAATTAATGGTACAGGGTTTATGGTAAAATTCGATGTTGTAAAACCAAATGGATGGGAAACAGAAACCTTAACAGAAGATATTGAATTCTCATTAAAAAGAATTATTGCTGGTAAAAAATTAGGATGGGCAACAGATGCTATTGTATATGATGAACAACCAGTAGGATTTAAACAAAGCTGGTCACAAAGAACAAGATGGACTGTTGGACATATTCAATGTATTCAAAAATATACAAAAGGATTAGCTTTAGCTGTAAAAGAGCATAAAAGTTTAATGAACTTTGATGGTCTTCTATATATTTTAGGAAGTATTCCAATGTTTATCTTAACATTAGTATTACTTGTAATTAACTTTATTATGTACCTTGGAAATGGAATTTCAACAGGAGATTTAATCTTAAATTATGTTCGATATTTAGTACCAACATTTTTACTTCCAATTGGAACTGCAGTTTTAATTATGTTGTTAGATAAGAAACCAATTAGACCAATGATTAAAGGACTTTTATGTTATCCATTATTTTTGGGTTCATGGTTACTAATTAACTTTAAGTGTCTATTCAAGAGAGAGACAAAATGGGAAAAAATTGATCATGTTAGAAGTATTAAGATTAATGAAGTTGCACAAGCAGAGACAATGAAAGAAACAATATCATAAATAGGAAAAAGAAAGGAAATAAACCTTTCTTTTTTACTTTAGATTAGTGGTATTTAAAAGAAATATGTGATAAAATACAACAAGTAAAAACAAAAATGAAATGGGGAAATAAAATGGAAAAATTAAAAAAACATAAAACAAAATTATTACTTGCACTTATCATTTTAATACAAGTTGTGGTATATGTTGTAATTGGTATGCAAAAAAGTTATATCCATATAGATGAAGGATATTCTTTAGGATTAATTCACTATGACAAGTTAGACATTTCTGGAAATGAGGATTTTTATAACAAATGGCATACAAAAGATTACTATAATGATTATTTAACAATTAGTAAAGAGGAAGCATGGGATTTTAAACCAGTTTATGAAAATCAAAAAAATGATGTACACCCACCACTTTACTACTTTCTTTTAAGAATTGCAGAATCTTTTCATTTAGAAGAATTTTCAAAATGGCCAGGTATTATTCTTAATATTATCATTTTAGCTTTATCAACTATTATGGTATATAAAATTGGAAAGAAATTATTTAAGAGTGAAAACTATGCATTAGTAGTTGCATTAGCAGGTGGATTAATCTTATCTAGTATTGAAAGTGTTATGCTAATGCGTATGTATGCATTAAATGCACTAAATATCTTAGTTGTTTCCTATTTACATATGAAATTATGGAATCAAGAAAAATTAGATATCAAGAGTTTAGTGGTACTTGGAATTTTTGTCGTTCTTGGCTCACTTACTCATTACTATTATTTAGTTTTCTTATTCTTCTTATATGCAATCTTTATGATTCGATATTTGGTAAGAAAAAACTACAAAAATGCAATTCGTTATACTATTTGTATGGTAATTTCAGCTATTGTATCTTTAGCAATCTTTCCATATTCTTTTGTTCACATCTTTATGGGATATCGTGGTCAAGGTGCTTTTTCAAATCTAGAACAATTAGAAGTTATGTGGAAAGGTTTAGGAGGATATATTGGATTAGTTCAACTAGATGTGTTTAATGGATTACTTGTTTTTCTACTAATATTCTTCTTAGGGGTAATGCTTTATCGCCTTGTGAAAGATAGAAAGATTACTTTTAGATTAGAAAATTCTCTTGTATGGCTAATTGCAATTCCAACTATTTTCTACTTTATCATTATTGCAATTGTTTCACCATATATAGAGATAAGATACATTATGCCAATTTGTCCATTAATCTTTTTATTAGGTATCTATTTATTAAAAACAGTAATTGCATCTATTACTAAAAATGAGTTAAGAGTATTTATCTGTACAGCAACAATTTTAGTGATAATTGTATTAACTCCTCTTATGACAGGAAGAAATATAACTTATGTATATCCAGATTTGGCAGATATTGTGCAAAAGCTAGAGGGAGAATATAATTTGCCAACAATTTATCTATTCAATACAGAGCAAAATCGCTTTATGGATGATATTTATCTATTCTCTAAAATTGATGAATCCTATATCCTAGATGCAAAACAAGTTTCAATTCAGAAGTTTAAGGAAATATTTGAGGAAAAAGATATTAGCAAAGGAATCATTGTTTTCATCAATGGAGGACAAGAAAACGATGAAGAATTAGAAGTATTAAAACAAGCAACTAATTTAAGTCAAGTAGAATATATGAAACGAATGAATGCTTGTGATGTCTATTATTTACACTAAAGTAGAAAAGAAAAAAATCCAGAAAAATTATAAAAAGAAAAGGAAATTCTATAGCAGAGTTTCCTTTTCTTTTTAAGCTTCTTTTCTTTCCTTAGCTTGTACAATGAAATCTTTGTTAGCTTCAATTAACTTCTTTATAATTTCAATTTGAGAATTAGATAATTCTTTTTTGGAATCTACTAAATCTAATTTTTCAAATTCTTCTTGAAGAGATAATAAATTCTCATTAACTTTTCTGTTAGTATAATTTCGGACGGACGAAAAACCAAGTAAGTAATCAATAGAAGTACCAAAAACAGATGCTATCTTAGCTACAATCTCAGTTCTAGGTTTTCTTTGACCACCAATATATCTTGAAATCGTAACATTAGTAGTGCCAATCTTTTCTGCTAATGCTACTTGACTTAAATCCTCTTCTTCCATTAGTTCAATTAATCGTTTAATAAAGATATCCTGCATATAAAAACCTCCTATCTTTAACCATATTATAAAGAAAAGAGACAAAAATATTTCAAATATTACCTAAGTTATAAAGTTACTATTATAAAAAACAAAATGGTAACTAGTAATTGCAACTAAAAGCAAGATTTAATATCATGAAAATAAATTTTTACTAAAATCTAGAATTATTTCCCTACATGAGATATAATATGTAATAGAAAAATAAAATTAGGCAAGGAGAAAACTATGATTCTAGGGAATAAAATGAGAGTAATGGCATTTGTTGGACCATCTGGAACAGGGAAAAGCTTTCGAGCACAGATGGTAGCAGGAGAAAATAATATTAGTTACATCATAGATGATGGGCTTTTAATTAAAGATAATGAAGTAATTGCAGGAAACTCAGCAAAAAAAGCACCAACTAAAATTGAAACGGTAAAACATGCCTTATTCTTAACAGAAGAAGAAAGACAAGAAATAAAAAAAGCAATAAAAAAATACAAACCAGAAGGAATTCTAATACTAGGGACTTCTGATAATATGGTACAAAAAATAGCAGAAAATTTAGGACTTCCACCTATTGAAAAAACAGTA
Source organism: Erysipelotrichaceae bacterium (assembly GCA_021769225.1). GTDB lineage: Bacteria > Bacillota > Clostridia > TANB77 > CAG-508 > JAETTH01. The sequence continues at coordinate 16,115 of JAETTH010000013.1, read as the reverse complement.
TATATCAATGATGTAGCAACAGAAGATGAAATGAAAACAGCAAGAAGAATTCGTGAAACACAAGGAAAACACGTTATCCCCGTACCAACATTTGAAATCAAAAAGGATTTTTCTGGCTACCTTTTAGATCCATTACAAATTTTTAAATCAAAAGGAAAAGGTGCTAAACCATATATATCAGAAAAATCCATTATTCGTCCAACATTTAGTTATATGGGAAACTTCACTATATCCGATAATGTATTTCGACAAATCATGGAATACATAGCAAATAAGACAAAAGCAATTCATAAAGTAAGTAAATTAAGAGTGGATAATACTCCTGAGGGACCATCCATTTATGTAGAAGTTATCATTGTATATGGAGCTAATGTTATTGACGCGATGAAAGAGTTTAAACAAAAAAGCATTAAAGAAATTGAAAACTTAACTGCTATGAATGTACAAAGATTAGATATTGTAGCAAAAGGAATTTATGTAGAAGAAAAAACAGAAAAAGAGTCATAAAAAGAAATCTGGACAAAAGATAAAAAAGTAAGATAAAATATAACCAGAAAAACATAAAAAGAAGAAAAAAGAATAGAGGAGGATAGACTATATAGAAAAATAGTCTGTCCTTTTTGCGTGGAAAAAATCAGATTAGATACAGGATAAAAATAGAGAAAGATTTACTAAATATAACGAAAAAGAACAATATAAAATAATTATTAAATTAAAAATATAAAATAAAAAACAAAGGGAAAAAAGGAAAATCAAATAGAAAAGAGAAAACAATTAAATAAAAGACTAACTAATTAAAGATATGCTAGAGGAATGATTTTTTGTGGCATGAAATGCGAGAAACATGACTCTTAACGTGGCACCATTAGCTTGGCGCTATTTTCTTATCCTTGAAAAAATAAAGTTCACGAAAAATAAAGAAAAAATGAATTTTTACTAAATAACAAAATCTTATAGATTTTTTATGTGAAATGATATTGAGCCATAAACATAATTTTTGCTTTTTTCTTGATTAGTACTTGTTATTTTTCCGGCATTTAAGATATAATAAGAAAAGGAAAAATGGGAGGATAAAAAGATGTCATTTATTGTTGCCATTGATGGACCTGCAGGGACAGGAAAAGGAACGATTACAGAAGCTTTAACAAAAAAGTGGAAATTTGATAATATTGATACTGGAGCAACTTATCGCTGTGTAGCAGCAGCTATGCTAAAGGAAAAAATTGGGTTAGAGGAATTAGATAAAATAAAAGAGTTATTAGAAAGGATAGAAATTAAATTTGAAAAACAAGGAGAAAAAGAACTTGTATTTTTAAATGGAGAAGATGTAACAGAAAAAATTCGTTCCAAAGAAGTAAGTAACTTTGTATCACCAGTTTCAAGTATTAAAGAAGTACGCTTCAAAATGGTAGAATTACAAAGAAAATTAGCAGAAGGAAAGAACATTATCATGGAAGGAAGGGATATTGGAACCTATGTATTTCCAAATGCTGATATAAAAATATATATGGATGCAGATGTAGAAGTAAGAGCTAAAAGAAGATTTAAACAAAACCAAGAAAAAGGCATTGAAATGACTTATGAAGAAGTGCTTCAAAATATTGTAGCAAGAGATGAAAATGATAAGAAAAAAGAAATTGGTGCATTAAAACAAGCAGAAGATGCCATTTATTTAGATACCACTAACTTAAGTGTAGAAGAAAATATAAAAGCAGTAGAAGACATCATCTTAGCGAGAATGCCAGAAGAAGTTAAAAAAAACTTACCACAAAATAGAGAAGTTAAAAGCAAAGAACAAAAAAAAGAAGAAAAAACAAAAAAAGAACTAAGAAAAGAAGCAAAATTAAAAAAACAAGAACAAAGAGCATATGCTATAAGACCAGAAACAAAATGGAAACAATTTGAAAGAAAATGGATCAAAAAACTATTAGCAGGAGTATACCATTTCTTATTCAAACTAGAAATAAAAGGAGAACCTATACCAGAAGAAGGTGCATATATTATTTGTGCAAACCACATCAACTATTGGGATGCAGTTGGACTAGTTGTAAACACCAAAAGAAAAGTATACTTTATGGCCAAAGAAGATCTATTCCATCACAGATTCTTAAACTGGATTGCACATGTATTTGATGTTATTCCAATCAAAAGAGGAACTCAGGATCTAGAAGGTATGAAAAGAGCTCTTAAAGTTTTAAATAATGGAGAATTATTAGGCCTATTCCCAGAAGGAACAAGAAAAGGAATTGCAAAATCAGGAAAATTAAAAAATGGTGCAGCATTTATGGCACTTCGAACAGGAGTACCAGTAATCCCATGTGGAATTCAAGGAAACTTTAAACCATTTACAAAAGTAATTCTAAACTTTGGAAAACCATTAGACTTTGGAAAAGTAAAAACACCAGAAAAAGAACAATTAGAAAATGCAAGTAAACAAATCATGGAAAGTATCATTATGTTGACAAATGAGAAGATTTAAGATATAATAAAGTGCAAGTTTTTAAGGGCGTTTTTCAAATACTTTTAAGCTAATTTGAAAAGCGTCTTCTCAATTGAAAATGAATTGTTAAAAAAAGTAAATAAAAGAAAAATATGCAAAGGAAAAAAATGAGGGGGAACCTTTAATAAATAGGAGGAAAGAAATTAGTATGGAAGAAAAGGAAGAGATGTCTTTTGAAGAGCTATATAATGCTTCAATCAAAGAAACAAAATTAGAAAAAACAGTAACAGGAAAAATTATAGAAATTACATCAAAAGGAGAAATCTTTGTAGACTTAGGATATAAAGCAGACGGTATTGTACCAAGACAAGAGTATTCATACAATCTATTAGACGATCCAAAAGATGAATTAAAAGTAGGAGATACCATTACTTGTGATGTATTAAAACTAAATGATGGACTAGGGAATGTTCTACTTTCCTATAAAAGAGCAAAAGCAAGAAATAGTCACCAAGAATTTGAAAAGAAAGTAAAAAATAATGAAATTTTTGAGCAAGAAATCACAGAAGTAAATGAAAAAGGACTTATCACTTCTTACCAAGGAATTCGTATCTTTATTCCACTTTCTCTATCTGGAATAACAAGAGATGAAAAAGTAGAAGACTTTAAGGGCAAAACTGTAAAATTTAAAATTATTGAATATGATCCAAGAAACAAAAAAATAATAGGCTCAATTAAAGAAATTTTAGAGGAAGAAAAAGAAAAGGAACTAAAAAAGTTCTGGGAAGAAGTAGAAGTAGGAAAAGAATACATAGGAGAAGTAACCAGTATTAGTACTTATGGAGCATTTGTAAAAATTGGTTTTGTACAAGGACTATTACATATCTCTGAAATGGCATGGGGAAAAAATGCAAATCCAAATGATATTCTAAAAGTAGGAGAATCCATAAAAGTAACTGTAAAATCAGTAGACAAAGAAAATAAAAGATTATTACTTTCTTATGGAGATAAGGGACCAAATCCATGGGAAGAAGCAAAAGGAAAATACAATGTAAACGATATTGTGAAAGTAAAAGTAGTAAAACTAATGCCATTTGGAGCATTTGTAGAGCTAGAAAAGGGAATCGAAGGTTTAGTACACATTTCACAAATCTGTGAAAAGAGAATTGCAAAACCAGAAGAAGAACTAAAAGTAGGACAACATGTCAATGCAAAAATATTAGATATTGACTATGAAAGCCAAAAATTAGAGCTTTCGATTAAAGAATTAGAAGGAACATCAAACGAATATAAAGAAGAAATTTAAATAAGATTAAGGGGTAATTATAAATGAACAACAAAAATATCAGAAATGTAGCAATCATTGCACACGTTGACCATGGAAAAACAACATTAGTTGACGCATTATTAAGACAAAGCCATGTATTTCGTGAAAATGAACAAGTTCAAGAAAGAGTTATGGACTCTAATGATATTGAAAAAGAAAGAGGAATCACCATCCTTTCTAAAAACACATCTGTTATGTACAATGGAGTAAAAATTAACATTGTAGATACTCCAGGACATGCAGACTTTGGTGGAGAAGTAGAACGTGTACTAAAAATGGTAGATGGAGTACTTTTGTTAGTTGATGCTTTTGAAGGAGCAATGCCACAAACAAGAGAAGTACTAAAAAAAGCGTTGGCACTTAACCTAAAACCAATCGTTGTAATTAACAAAATAGACAGACCTGGAGCAAATCCACTAAAAGTAGTTGATCAAGTATTAGATCTATTTATTGAACTTGGTGCAAATGATGACCAACTAGAATTTCCAGTAGTATATGCATCTGCTAAAAATGGAATCGCCAAAATGCACTTAGAAGATGAAACAGATAACATTACCTGTATCTTTGAAACAATTATTGACAACATCAATCCACCACAATGTGATCAAGAAGGAACAATGCAAATGCTTGTATCAAATATCGACTATGATGACTATTTAGGAAGAATTGCAGTAGGAAGAGTAGAAAGAGGAAGTATCAAAACAGGTATGCAAGTAACAGTATGCCAAAAGGAAGATAAACAAGTAAGTGGAAAAATAGCAAAACTATTTACCTATATGGGGCTTAAAAAAGTTGAAGTAGAGGAAGTAGGAGCTGGAGACATTGTATCTTTATCTGGTATTTCAGACATCAACATAGGAGACACCATCTGTGATCCAACTAATCCAGAAAAAATTCCATTTGTAGATATTGATGAACCAACCGTATCTATGACATTTAGTGTAAACGATGGACCACTAGCAGGTAAAGAAGGACAATTTGTAACATCAAGACATTTAAGAGATAGATTAATGAAAGAACTTGAAAGAAATGTTAGTTTAAGAGTAAAAGAAACAGAAAGAGCAGAGGCATTTGAAGTATCTGGACGTGGAGAATTACACTTATCAGTATTAATTGAAACAATGAGAAGAGAAGGATTTGAGTTATTAGTATCTCGTCCAAAAGTTATCTTCAAAGAAATTGATGGAGTAAAATGTGAACCAATTGAAAGACTATTTGTGAATGTACCAGATGATGCAATTGGAAACGTCATTGAAAAACTAGGAAAAAGAAAAGGCGAAATGGTTAATATGGAGCCAGCAGAAGAAGGACACACTAAAATTGAATTCAAAATTCCAGCAAGAGGAATTATCGGATATCGTACAGAATTTATGACAGATACTAAAGGAACAGGAACCATGAATAGCATATTTGATGGTTATGAACCATATAAAGGAGATATTCAATCAAGAACAAGAGGAACTATTGTTGCATTTGAACCAGGAATATCTGTAACATATGGACTATATAATGCACAAGAAAGAGGAGACTTATTTATCGGTGCAGGTGTAGAAGTATATGAAGGAATGATTGTTGGACTAAATTCAAGAAATGAAGACATTTCAATTAATGTATGTAAAGAAAAACACTTAACCAATACCAGAGCATCTGGATCAGATGATGCACTTCGTTTAGTACCACCAATTGAATTCTCATTAGAAAAAGCAATCGAATTTATTGCTGATGATGAACTTGTAGAAGTGACCCCTAAAAATATTCGTTTAAGAAAGAAAATTTTAGATACCAAAACAAGAGAGAGAATGGCAAGAAGAGAAGGATAAAAAGAAAATGCGACAACAACAAAGTTTTGTCGCATTTTTAAGTAAAAGGAGCAAAACATGGATAAACAAGAATTACAAAAAATAAAGGAAAAAGCATTAAAGGAGCATATTCCGATTATTATGGATGACACTTTAGAAGTAGTTGCCAAAATTTTGCAAGAAAAAAGACCTACTAGAATTTTAGAAATTGGAACGGCAGTTGGATATTCTGCTATGTGTTTTTCAGAATATTTAGCTGAAAATGGAGTGATTGATACAATTGAAAGAGATGAGCAAAGAGTAACGCAAGCAAAGGAAAATATCAAGAAAGTAGAAGTAGAAGAGAAAATTAATATTTATGAGGGAGACGCTGTTGAACTTTTACCTACTTTTCAGGAAACTTATGATATTGTATTTATTGATGCTGCTAAGGGAAAATATCCATTTTTCTTAAAAGAAGCAATGAGGATGCTAAAACCAGATGGAATTATTCTAGCAGATAACATTTTATATAAAGGATATGTTTTAAGTGACTATAACCTTCATAAACAAAGAACAGCTGTTAGAAATCTAAGAGAATATATTAAAGAAACAACCGAAAATCCAGACCTAGAGACACAAATTCTAGAAGTAGGAGATGGTTTAGCCATTAGTAGATTAAAAAATAAGAATGAATAAAAAATAAACAGAAGAAATAAAAAAGAAAAGATAAAAAAGAATTAAAAATAAAAGAGCTAGATCTACTTAGGCCTAGCTCTTTGCTTTGGAAGATTAGTCGGATCATTTGCACGACCCAAAAAGAACATCACTTAAGGCAACCAGTAACAAAGTCTATGGTGCAGTAAAACCAAGATAGCTTCTCTTCAGGTTCAGCTTATTTAGGTTTAAAATAAAAGGTAGCCCAAAAGCAATTGACAATTTATCCTATTATCAATAGAATAATAACAGGAAGTGATAAAATGGAAGAAATCATAGTAGTATTTGGAGGATCCTTTAATCCACCGTTAAATTCACATTTTTCTTTAGCAGAGCAAATTGTAAGTGAATATGAAATGGTTAAAAAAGTAATTTTTGTACCAGTTAATAGCAAATATAATAAACAAGGGCTGATTGGAAATAAGGAGCGTTATGAAATGCTAAAACTGGTATGTGATAAAAATCCAAACTTTTTAGTATCAGATATAGAGATAAAAAACATGACCCCTTTATATACCATAGAAACTTTAAGAATATTGCAAAAGCAATATCCCAATCATACCATATGGTTTACCATTGGAAGTGACAATTTGAAACAATTAGATACATGGGAAAAAGCAGAAGAATTAGTTTCCGACTTTAAAATATTAGTACTAGAAAGAGACAAAGATAAAATGGAAGAAATCATTTTGCAAAGTCCATTTTTATCTGATCATCAATCAGCTTTTATAAAAGTAAAAAATCATGTAAAAAGTAATATGAGCTCTACATTTGTAAGGGATAAAATAAAAAGAGGAAAAAGCATTCGATACTTAACACCAGATGAAGTATATGAATATATTCAAAAGAATCACTTATATGAGGAGGTAGAACAATGCTAGAAGAGAAAAGATTAAGACAAGAATTACAAAATGTAAGTTTATGGATAAAAGAATATGTAGAAAAGGCAGGAGCAGAAGGGGTTGTAGTAGGAAATAGCGGAGGAAAAGATAGTGCTGTTGTCATTGCTTTGGCTCAAAAAGCATTAGGGAAAGATAAGGTTATTACAATTGCAATGCCATGCTCTTCCATGCATGAAGATATACAAGATGCAAGATTAATAGCAAATACCTTTGAAGTACCAGTACTTTGTATTGATTTAACAGAGCAATATGTTCAATTAGAATCTAAACTTAATCAAGAACTACAAAAACATAAAATAGCAAATCAAATTACAAAAGAAGCAGGAATTAATATAAAACCAAGACTTCGTATGACTACACTTTATGCCATTGCGCAGACAATGAATTACTTAGTGATTGGAACAGGAAATCTTTGTGAAAGAATGGTAGGATATACTACAAAATGGGGAGATAGTGCATCTGATTTTAATCCAATTGCTAATTTTACAGTAGAAGAAGTATTAAAATTAGGAGAATATTTAGGTGTCCCTGATAAAATTCTTCATAAAGCACCAAATGATGGATTAGGAGGACTTACTGATGAAGAAAAAATGGGGATAACCTATAAACAGATTGCAGAATATATTGAAACTGGTAAAACAGAAAAAGGGGCAACCGAAATAATAAAAAGAAAATATCAAGCATCCTGTCATAAAAGAAAAGAAATACCAACTTATCCTGTACAAAGAGAAAATTTCTTAGAACAGGAGAAAAAATGATAACAAAATATATCTATTTTAAAGAAAATATGATATAATTAAGCTTGTTAATCTATATAGGGAGGTATCATAATGTACCGGTATGATAGATATGTCAACAAGGTTTTACAAGTTGGAGACTATTTAGCAGAAGGTAATACATTAAATCAAGCAGCAGAAGAATTTAAAATTGCTCGTAGAACAGTATCTGATTATGTTAAAGTAATAAGGAGTGAATACCCAAGGTTATATGCAAAAATTAAATTAGTTAGGTACATGAAAAAACATACCTCAAAAGGAAATTAATATTTTCTAAAAGAATACTATCTTCCATGATAGTATACTTTTTTTCAAAAAGAGAGATGTTCTCTTTCATTTTCTTCTAAAATGTAATATAATGTAGCAAAATAATAAGGATTTACACTTTTTTTAGGTGTGAGTATAGGAGGAAAAGGATGTCTAATTTTGTACACTTACATGTGCATAGTGAGTTTAGTTTATTAGATGGAGCAAATCGAATTAAAGATATTCCGAAAAGAGCAAAAGAGCTTGGTATGGACGCCATTGCTCTTACTGATCACGGTGTTATGTATGGAGTAATTGACTTTTATAAAGCTTGTAAAAAAGAAGGAATTAAACCAATCATTGGATGTGAGGTTTATGTTGCTTTAAGAAGTCGTTTTGATAAAGAACCAAATATTGATAATAAATATAATCATTTAATTTTACTTGCAAAAAATGAGCAAGGATATAAGAATTTAAGTAAATTAGTTTCCCTAGGATTTGTAGATGGTTACTACTATAAACCACGTATTGATAAAGAGATATTAGAACAGTATCATGAAGGGCTAATTTGTTTGAGTGCTTGTTTAGCTGGGGCTGTTAATCAAGCTATTTTAAATGGAGATATGCCAAAAGCAGAAGAAACTGCACTATGGTATAAAAATCTTTTTGGAGAGGATTACTACTTAGAAATCCAAAATAATGGAATTAAAGAACAAGTATTAGCAAATCAAAAACTGATTGAACTAAGTAGAAAATTAGATATACCACTTGTTGCAACAAATGATGCTCATTATCTAAAAAGAGAAGATGCCTATAACCATGAAGTCTTACTTTGTATTCAAACTGGTAAAAAAATGAGTGATACTGACCGTATGAGATTTGAAACAGATGAGTTATACATTAAATCACCAGAAGAGATGAGTGAGTATTTTAAAGCTTTTCCAGAATCAATTGAAAACACAGTAAAGATTGCTGAAAAATGTAATGTGGACTTTGAATTTGGACATACCATTTTACCAAATTATGATGTACCAGAAGAATATCCAACTCATTATGATTATCTAAAAAAACTTTGTGATGATGGAATGAGAAAACGATATGGTGAAAACCTATCAGAAGAATTAAAAACAAGAGTAGAATATGAACTTGGTGTTATTAAAAAAATGGGATATGTAGACTACTTCCTAATTGTATGGGATTTTATTCACTATGCCAAAACAAATGGAATCCCAGTAGGACCAGGACGTGGTTCAGGAGCTGGCTCAATTGTTGCTTATAGTATTGAAATTACAGATATTGATCCAATCAAATATGGACTTATCTTTGAACGTTTCTTAAACCCAGAAAGAATTAGTATGCCAGATTTTGATGTCGATTTTTGTTATGAAAGAAGACAAGAAGTCATTGATTATGTAGCAAGAAAATATGGTGTAGATCACGTTTCTCAGATTATTACTTTTGGTACTATGTCTGCTAGGATGGTAATTCGTGATGTGGGAAGAGCCTTAGATGTTCCATATTCTGATTGTGATAAACTAGCCAAAATGATTCCAAATGAGCCTCATATTACAATTGCAAAAGCAATGCAGCAAAATTATGAACTAAGACAATTGTATGAATCAAATTCAGAAACTCAAAAGTTATTGGATATTGCAATGGCATTAGAAGGTATGCCAAGACAGGCTTCTACCCATGCTTGCCGGAGTAGTTATTACAAAAGAGCCAGTTGATACTTATGTTCCACTTTATGTAAGAGATGGACAAATTTCTACCCAGTTTATTATGACGACATTAGAAGAACTGGGGTTATTAAAAATGGACTTTTTAGGTCTTCGTACATTAACTGTTATCCAAGATGCCATTGTTCTAGTAAAACATTGCCGTGGAATTGATGTAGAATTTGACAAAGAAATGGCTGATCCAAAAGTATATAGATTATGGCAAGAAGGAAAATCAATGGGTATCTTCCAGTTTGAGAGTCAAGGGATGACAAACTTTATGAAGGAGTTAAAGCCAGACTGCTTAGAAGATATTATCGCTGGTGTTTCTCTTTACCGTCCTGGACCAATGGATCAGATTCCAAGATATATTCGTGGAAAACAAAATCCTGGACATAATGAGTATACTCACCCAAGTCTAGAGCCTATTTTAAATGTTACTTATGGTTGTATGGTTTATCAAGAACAAGTTATGCAAATTGTACGTGATCTAGCTGGCTATTCTTTAGGTAGAGCTGATTTAGTAAGAAGAGCAATGGGAAAGAAAAAGCTAGATGTTATGGCAAAGGAAAGAGAGTATTTTATCCATGGTCAAACAGATGAACAAGGAAATATTGTGATTCCAGGTTGTGTACGAAATGGAATTGACGAAGTATCAGCTAACAAAATCTTTGATGAGATGGCAGAGTTTGCAAAATATGCATTTAATAAGTCTCATGCTGCATGTTATGCAGTTGTTGCCTATCGTACGGCATATTTAAAAGCATATTATCCAGAAGAGTTTATGGCAGCGACTTTAAATAGTTTTTTAGGAAATTTAGATAAAGTTCCAGCCTATATTGATGAGTGTAAAAAACTTGGGATTGAGATTTTAAAACCAGAGATTAATAAAAGTTATACAAAATTTACAGTTGATGATGGAAAAATTCGTTTTGGATTAGGAAGTATTAAGAATGTAGGATTTACAGCAGTTGATTCTATTTGGAAAGAAAGAAAAGAAAATGGAGATTATACAAGTTTTACAGACTTTTGTGAAAGAATGCAAGGGGAAGCAGTTAATAAAAAGTGTATTGAAAGTTTAATTAAAGTTGGAGTATTTGATGAATTCCCAGAAACAAGAGCAACTTTAATGGCTTCTTTTGAATCTATCTTAGATACCATTAATAGTCAGAACAAAAAGGGTTTTGAGGGACAAGTTACTATGTTTGATTTAGGAGGATTAGGACAAGATGAAGAAGAAAGTAACATGGAAAAACTAAAATATACTTTTCATGTTCTTCCAGAATATTCAGAAAAAGAATTACTTTCTATGGAAAAAGAAATGTTAGGACTATATATTTCAGGCCATCCCTTAGAAAAATTAAGAGAACAAATTGCAGCAACTACCAACATTAACACTTTAAAAATGCTTGAAATACAAGAACAGCAACAAGCAGAAGAGATGGGAGAAGTTCAAGAATACCAAGATGGTCAAACAGTAAGATATGCGGGGCTTATAACATCGATTAAAAAGAAATATACCAAAACAAATAAAATTATGGCATTTGTTACAATTGAAGACTTATATGGAGCTGCAGAAGTTGTGGTTTTTGAGAACTGTTATCAAAAAGCAGGAGATAGTTTAGCAGTTGATAATATTGTTTTAGTCGAAGGAAGATTAAGTATGAGAGAAGATCAAGAACCTAGCATTGTTGCAAATCAGATTTCAGATTTTAAAACTGGAGAAGCTGTGGAAAATAAAAGAAAAGTACTAAAAATTAAAATTGATGATCTAGAAGAAAAACAAAAGGCAAAACTAAGAGGTGCAATAAAATTTTTTGCTGGTGAGAAAAACAACATGCCAGTCTATGTAATTCAAAATGGAGAAGAAAAATCTTGTGGTTTAATTTATTTAACACCAGATATTTTAGAAGAATTTAAAGAATTAGTGGGAGAAGAAAAAGTGATTTTAGAATAGAAAGGAAAAGATAAATATATGAGTTACTATATCCATTTAGGTTCTTCAACTGTAAAGATATATGAGTATCAAGATAAAAAAGTAGAATTAATTAGTGAAAAATCTATTTTGTTCAAATCTTTTTATGACCAAGAAAGTGGAATTAGCTTAAAAAATTATCGTATGCTTCTTACTTATTTAAAAGATTGTATTAAACAATTTGGATTAAATCGTGATAATACAAAAATTTATGCAACTGGAATTTGGAGAAAGATTCCCCAAAGTCAAATTGAATTAATTCAAGCAGATATCTATGATGCAGGTCTTAAATTTCATGTCATTTCTCATGAACAGGAAAACCATTATTTCCAAAAAGCAATGCAAGGAATTTATGATAGAAAAAGAGTACTAATGGTAAACATGGGAGGAAAAACAACAGAGATTGTGGTATATGATAAGGGGAATATGATTGATAAGAAGAATTTAACAATAGGAGTTGCTGATATATTAGAAGAGTTTTCAAATATCAATGATATAGATAGTAATCTTTCTTCAGAAGAAATTGTAAATTATGGTTTGAAATTATTAGAGAATATAGAAATTCCATATGAATTTGATTGTGCTATTCATACTGGTGGTGAGCTTCGTTTTCAAAAACTAGCGGGATATCCTCTTGTCAAAAATACAGTTTTTGAAGATGGAATTCATGAATTTATGATATCTTTTGTTGAATTTTCAAAAAGAAATCAAGAACTATTAAAAATCCCGCAACAAGAACTATATAATTTAATGCCAAGCAATCCTACTTGGATGGAAGGGGCAAAAGCAGGAGCCTATTTAGGAGAGATCATCTTTAAAAAAGCAAAAATAGATTGGATTGTTCCATCTGACTTAAACATTGTACATGGAATTGTAAAAGAAGAGGAAAGACTAAATAAAACTTTACAGAAAAGTAATAAAAATTTAATACAATTGTAATGGTATCTCTAATCTAATTATCATATAATTTAACCATTATAAAAGAAAAGAGGCAAATGTTAAAGTATGTTAATTCTAATTGGTGAGAGTGGCTCTGGGAAAAGTACAATATTAAATGAATTAGAAAAAAGAGGTTTTGAAAAAGCAATTGATTATACAACAAGAAAAAGAAGAGAGAAAGAAAGTGAAAATTCTGATTTGAAATTTGTATCAAAAGAAGAATTTGAACAAATGTGGAAACAAGGAAAACTTTTACAAAGGGCAGAATATAATGAAGAATTTTATGGGATTGCGACAGATTCCTTAAAAGAAAACGTGGCTTGTATTCAAATTGTAGATTCCATTAAAGATGTAAAACAAAAAGCAAAAGAATTAGGAAAAGAAAATGAAAAGATGCTTACCTTCTATATCCATGTGCCAGCAGAAGAAAGAACAAAAAGGATGCTAAAAAGAGGAGATAGTATTTCAGCAATACAAAATAGACTTTTAATTGATGCAGAAAAGTTTAAAAAAGTACAGGAAGTAGCAGACTATATCATAGAAAATGAAGATTTGGAACAAGCAGTAAAAGAAATAGAAGAAAAATATCGAAGTTAAAATAAAAGGGTAGATCACAGATAGGATCTATCCTTTTTACTAGAAATTTATTGATTTTTAACTTGTCTTTAATACTTGACAATAGAACTAAGAATGATCTAATTTCTTTAGAAAATAAAAAAGGTTTTTATGGCGAAGTTTTTACATATTTTAATGACGGAGAATATAGAATCCATTTGTAAAACAATTTTTATAGGAATCTTTTCATCACATTTACATTGTGTGCCAATAAATTCTGTATAAGTTGGTTGTTTGATTTTCAAAATAATCACGTCTTAGGAAATATTATACGTTTTGAACAAGATAGTCAAAGCAAAAAGTGTGTCCACAAGAACATTAAGACGATTGTGTTTAAAATATAATTCAATAGTATCAGACTATATGGCAAAGGATTTTCAAAAAAATTGTCTGAGTAAATTTAACGAAAAGCCAATACATCGTGTAATGGCTTTTTATATAAAAAGTAAAAAATCTAGTTAAGAAGAAAAACCTAGAATCAAAAACTCATAGTACTTTGGCTTTTTGTGTACAATTTTTAAAAATATATGGTATAATGCAAAACAGAGGAGTGGAAAAATGACAACAGAATTTGTAACAAATTATATAGATAAAAAATTAAATGAAAATCCAAATTACATAAGATATACATTTTACGAGGTAAGAGTTAAAAATAATTTGTCTAAAGAAGAAGTAGATGAATTTTTAAGAATAAATAGAGATTACTTTGAAAATAAAGGTTATAATGTATATTTTACAAATGCAAGGTTCACTTATCAAAATGCAGATAGACTTGTGCAACCAAATGAATTAATGATAGCTATAAAAGAAAGGATGCAAAAAAATGAACTTGATAAATGAACTATCAGAAAATGAAAAGAATTTTAAAAAAATAAGGAATTTCTCGTTATCTCTTGAAATCAAAATGTAAAAAAATAGAGAAATTTAGGAAAAGCAAAATATTTACAAATTTAATAATGAAATATCTTGTAGATGTATAGAATAATTTATTTATATATGTTGTAATCATCCTATTAATGGTAATGTAAAAAATATATAAATATGTTTGGAGGAAACATGGCAGAGAATAATGATGATTGGAAAGAAATTGATACTTTTGCACAAAAAGAAAAGGCAGATATGATAGAAAAATATGGACTTGATTTATATGAGAAATTTCAAAAGAAAACTAGCAAAGAATCATTTAAAAAGAGAAAAAATATAAAAAAAATTGCTATTATGATTAACATAGTTTTAATAATTGTTCTTGTATTTATCTGTTGGGCTAATTCTATACAGCTAAAATATAAGTTAGCTAGAATTAACAATTTAAAAAGTGTTTATCTGATGGATTTTGAAGAAAAAATAGTTAATTCCGATATAACTGGAAATGGTTTTTTTATTTATAAAATTGAGGAAATACCAGAATTAGAAATTCATGCAATATCCAAAAAAGGGGATGACACCTTTGTAGAAGATGTTGAAGCAAGAATATATAAATATTTTTTTGAAAGATGGAATAATCCAAATAAGAGCAAATTTAATGTCGAAGAAAGTTATGAAGATTATACTCATGGATTACATACGCAAATAGATTGGATTTTAAAATTTAAAACTTATATCGAGGTAAACAATTATGAAGAAATGATAGAGGCAACAGAAACTATAATAGATTTTTTAGATTATATGTCATATCCACAAATTATAGTAGAAAGCTATATAAAATATAATAACCAATTAATTCTTCCACATAACGTTTCTATTCAAAATGATGATGAAATAAGAGAATCTGCTAAAGTACAATTTTGGTCGATAGAAAGGGGGAAAAGAGAATGAAAAAACTTATATAATTTTTAGGAATTACTTGTTTATTAATAATAGTTGCTCTAAATATCATTTTTACAGCAGTTCTCGATAATTCTGAACATATTACAATTACTAACAATACTTTTTTCTACATTATAGGAATGCTCTTGTTTGGAATTCTTATATATATAATTACTAATATGATAGATAAGAAGTTTGTGGATAGTAATTTGAATAATAAGAAAAAAAGAAAATTTTTTATTATTATATTTTCAATTTATGCCATAGTGAATATTATTTGGGTAGTTGCTGTCAGATCACCAATTGTTGGAGATCAAATACATGCTTGTAATTTAGCCCAAACTTTTTATAATAATAATTTAGAGGAATTTTTGCCTAATATGACTTATGCAGGAATTCCACTTAGCCAATATATGCAATCTTATCATCAGCAAATATCATTAGCGTTTGTTTTTAGTTTGTTTTTTAGAATAATACATTTTGATGGTATTGGACTTTTAAGAGTATTAAATATAATTGGAAATGTTGCAATAGTATTTGCCTTATACAAAATTGTTCAACATTTATCTATAAAATATAAAGCAAATAAAGCAAGATTATTTTTCTTAATATTAACATTTATTCCTTTAATAATGCTTTCTACTTTCATCTATGGAGATATTCCAAGTCTTGCATTTTATGTTTATTTGCAACATATTTTATGATGAAATATAATAAAACTAAAAAAATAATTAAGGAACCTAGAGTTTAGCTAAAAAATAATGTCAATGATTTTTGAAAATGTCCCAAATTTTTTTAAACATAAGCCCTAAAAAATAGTTTTTTTAGGGTTGTTTTTTTAAGAAACTTTTTCTAATTCCTTTTGAATTTTAGCAA
>JAETTH010000098.1 GCA_021769225.1 Erysipelotrichaceae bacterium | reverse complement strand
AGTGATACAGCCCAGAAACTAACTGACTATAATAGGCGTTTCAGGGCGTCCGTTATACTCCGCACAGCGTCCGCTCTGAAACGCATCGGAGTCCGCTAGGCTCCGCAGAATGCAATCAATGTTTACACATTGTTCAATTAGAAGAATACGAGAATGTTACTGTGGAAAAATACTCCAAAGGAATGAAACAAAGGCTTCAAATTGCCAGAGGACTAATTAATGATCCTGATTACATTTTCTTAGATGAGCCAACATTAGGTTTAGACATTCTTATTGCCAAAGAATTAAAGAATTATCTTAAGGCTTTAGCAACAGTCCAAAATAAGGGGCTCCTTTTGACTACTCATTATATAAGAGAAGCAGAAGAACTATGTGATTATATATACTTAATTGATAATGGAAATATCATTGCGGAGGGTTCTCCTAAAGATATTAAGCAAAGGTATTCCCGCAAATACAGTGCTACATTCACCATAACAGATATAACTGATGATTTTGTTCACTCCATAAATACATTACCTTCTCTTTTAAAAGTTTCTGTTGATAAAAACACATGCCAAATTGAAATTTTAGCAGAATATGATATCACCCATGATGTTCTGTGTATCATAAAAGAGCATCAATTAAACCTTTTAAATATCACTTCATCTGAGGAAAATTTAGAAGAAACTATATTTGAAATTATGAATAACCAACAAGCAATAAATTAGTTTAATCGCAAAACCACTCATACTTTTGCTAAATAAAATAGAAACATCTAAAAACCACTAGAAAACTTTTTTGTAATCATAGGAGGAGGAATTTATTTTGACAAAACAATTATTTTTAACTTGTAAAGGAGAAATAAAAAAACAGCAAAAAAATTACTATAATTCTTGGTCTAATTTCATTAGTTTATTAATATGGCCAGTTCTTATTTTCCTTAGTACCTATTATGTATATTTATCCTTTGACATCACTCTTCTAAAACAATATGGAATTAATTCGAATCATGATCTAATGATTTTTTTAGTAATAGGAGCTTTGGGCTATAACAGCTTTTTTTCTATGGTTCAGGGCGCTTTTCAAATATTAAACGAACGTGAAAACGGGACTTTGGAAATAGTATATTCAACTCCTGCTTCAAGAATGGGGCTTTTATATGGAAGAGCACTAGGTGGACTCTTCCAAAGTATATGGATGTTTTCTTTGTTCTTTTTGTATATTATCTTTTTTAAGGATAGCTTAACCATACACAGATTATTTGTAATTATTATTAGTTATATTATACTGATAGTATCTTCTACTATTTGGGGAGGTTTTATTAATATATTGTTCATATTAACTAGAGATGCTAATTATTTATTCACAATATGTGATGAACCAATGAATTTTTTTAGTGGTACAAAAATTCCAACTTTAGCCTTTCCAATGTGGGCTAAAATAATTTCCGCTATTTTTCCATTAACATATTGTCTTTCCATTATGAGAAATTTAATAATGACTACCAATTTAGATTCTATTTTAACTGCTTTATATAAATTATCATTCTCTTTATGTACTATAATTATTATAACGTACCTATTATCTGTTTATTCTGAAAAAAGAAATAGAAAAACAGGAAATCTACAATTATACTAATTATTCTATTTCTTTCAAAAAATAAAGAAAGATGGTTCTTTCGCATATTACCATCCTTCTTTATTTTTTTAATAATTACATATTCTTTACTATCCTTGACAAACTTTCCTATTACTTTCTTAAATATGTCATGACCTCTTCCACTGTTTTTCCGGAAGCAAGTAAGGCACTAAAGATTTCATCTTTCTGTTTATCTTCAATCTTCTTCCTAAGTTCTTTTGCTTTCAAACGCAGTTCTTTTAATTCTGCCTCTGTTGTTTTAATCTCCTGTTCTGTCTTCATAAGCATTTCTTCAAGAGAAAGATTTTCTACTTTTTTACGTCTTGGCATACTGTTTCCTCCCATGCTGATATTTTCTTCATTCTACCATTATTATTCCAAAAATACCAGTCTTTTTATGAATCGCTCCTATCTCCCTCTTCGCTGCTGTTTCTGGCTTTTGGCATATTCCATCTTTTTATTGTATTCGTCCATGATTGCACTTTCCAGATCTGCCTTAAATTCTGCATTGACTGCATGGGCAATATCCTCCCTCTCTCCTTTTGCGGAATTTTTCTGAGGCATACCTACAAAAGTTTTTCCGTTCCATGCCTGGATCACATGAAGCTGCTGGATTGCCAATACGTCCTGCAGACGAATGGCAACATCTGCCTTAAACGTATCGCTTCCCTGTACCGGATTTACACTCAGATTGTAATACAGCTCTTCCTCTCCCCAACTGCCCTTGCAGTCTGTTTTCGTTTCTGTCATATTCT
>JAETTH010000012.1 GCA_021769225.1 Erysipelotrichaceae bacterium | reverse complement strand
ACACATAATTAATACCTTCTTTCAATGTTTGATTCGGCACCAACATTGTATCATAAGTTTTAATTATGTGTCTTTTTATTTTTCTTAAAACGGTAATTTAATTTTACCATTTGTAGTTTTGTTAAAATTTGAAAAAGTGATTGAAAATCTATTTTGCTATGATATAATTTACGAAGAAAAAATACAAAAGGAAACTAAATAAAGGAGCTTTGTTTTATGAAAGAGAAACTTACTAATATTTTGAAACAATTAAAAGAAAATACTTATCTTCATTATATGATTTTATTTATTATTAGTGTTTTTCTTTTCTTACCTCTGTTAGGAAGGGAACTTACAGAGACACATGATGGGCGTATCCACATCTTAAGATTAATTGGTGTTGCAGATGCAATCAAAGCAGGGCAAATACCTCCGCTTCTTTCACCATATTATTGCTATGGTTATGGTTATGCGATTAATCTATTTTATCCGCCACTTGTAACTTATGGTCCTTTAATTTTCAAATTAGTTTTAACATATTATTCAACTGCTGCGAAAATTTTTTCTTTATTTACTATTTTCTTCTCTGCAGTAGCTATGTATCGATTTACTCTTCAAGTAACAAAGTCAAAAGGAATTTCTTTACTTAGTAGTATTTTTTATATTATAGCACCATATAAACTATCTGATATCTATACTCGATTTGCAATTGGAGAGTTTACTGCATTTATCTTTATTCCAATTGTTTTTCAAGGGTTATATAATTTAATTGAACAAGATGGAAAAAAACATTACTTAATTGCAAGAGGGGCAATTGGGCTTTGTTTAACACATACGATTACTTTATTTTATGTATTTCTTCTTTGCACCATTTATCTACTATTTAATATAAAAAAAGTATTTCGAAGAGAAGTTATTCAAAAATGTATCATTGATGCAATCTTTATTTTATTCATTTGTAGCTTTTTCTTACTACCAATGTTAGAACAAAAAATGAGAGCAGACTATGCCATTTTTGAGCCTAGATTAATGGCAACAACTATTAAATATACAGATAGTCAAGCAATCTTATTAAGAGATCTATTTTGGGGTAGATCAAAAGAAGAGATTGTATATTCTATTAGTATTCCAGTTGTTATTGGATTAATTTTAAGTATTTTTGTTTATAAAAAGGTAAAGGACAAGAAATATCAGAATTTTTATCTTTTATCCTTTTTCTTTAGTTTTTTATTATTGTACATGTCAACAAAATATTTTCCTTGGTATATCATGCCAAAGATTTTTGGAAATATTCAGTATCCATGGAGATTGATTGGAATTGCTGTTTTCTTTTTAAGTTTTATTGTAGGAATTAATTTTTCATTTGTTTTAACAAAAATGAAAGAAAAGAGAGCTCAATATATTGCTTATTCTTTTATCATAGCAATTTCTGTTTTAATGAGTATTCCACTTATGACCTTTTATCAAAAAGATGTACCAGAAAATGATTATAGTTATGAAGAGAAAATAAAGAGTGCACAAAAAATTTCATATATGGCTATTAATCGTGATTATATGCCTATTAAGGCTTTAGATGTAAGGGACACTTATTTAGAACAAAGAGATGCAAATAAAGTCTATTTATTACAAGGAAAAGCTAATATTCATGAAGAAAATAAACAAGATCTAACCATGAAGTTTACCGTTTCTAATGTAGAAGAGGGAAGTGTAATTGAATTTCCATACTTTTATTATCAAGGTTATCAGGCAAAACTTGTGACAAAAGAAGGAGAGGTTTATCACTTAGATTTATTTGAATCTGATTATGGTTTTGTGGCAACCAAGCTTCCAAAGATAGAAGAAGGAGAAATTACAATCTCCTATAAGGCAACTCTTCTTACTTACATCTCATATGGAATTTCTATTGTTTCACTGATAGGGTTTGTTATTTATATTTTAGTTTTAAAAAAGAAAGAGAAGTTAAATGAAAAAAATATTAAAGCATAAAAAATTAATTTCATATGGATTTCTTTTTATCATAGCATTGATTGTTATGATTCCTATGTTTTTTGCCAATGCAGATATCACAAGGGATGATGGGATTCAGCATATTTGCCGTTTGATTGGCACGGCATCTTCTATTACAGAAGGACAATTTTTTCCTAATATTATGTCGAACTTTTGTAATGGATTTGGCTATTCTTGGAATATTTTTTATAGTCCAATTACGGCTTATTTTCCTCTTGTTTTTCAAATCTTCACATCTAGTTATGCCTTGATGTTAAAACTTTTCATTTTTATTTGTTTAGTAGCATCTGGAATTGCAATGTTTACCTTTACATTTGAAGTAACGAAAAGTTATAAAGTAAGTTTAATTGCATCTGTTGTCTATATGATCTCTCCTTATCATTTGACAGATGTGTATATTCGAGTAGCAGTGGCAGAGCTTGCTTCTTTTGTATTTTTGCCTTTGGTATTTTTAGGATTATATAATTTATTAGAAAAAGATGGAAAGAAGTCTTATTATATTGCTATTGGAGCAATTGGACTCATTTTATCTCATACAGTAATTACTCTTATAACAGCTATTTTATCTTTTGTTTATGTTATTGTACATTACAAGAAGTTAAAAGAAAAAAAAGTATGGCTAATTTTAGGAATCAGTGTATTTCTTATCTTATTCGTAACAGCTTTTTTTACATTACCTTTATTAGAGCATAAAATGGCAACGTCTTATGAAGTGTTTGTTCCAGGTAGGATGGAGTGGACAGATAAGCTGATTTACAATAAATTAGAGTTTTATCGATTATTCTATACTCCTCAAGGCGAAATTCCTTGTGATATTGGAATTGTAACAGTAATTGGACTCATTTTATCTGCTATTGTCATCAAAAAACTTCCAAAAGAAAAGAAGAAAACATATCTATCTTTCTTAACTATGGGACTTGTTTTACTTTTGATGACTCTTACTATTTTTCCATTTGAACATTTACCAAGTATGATAAAAATGCTTCAATTTCCATGGAGGCTATTAGAGTTTACAAGTTTCTTTTTCAGTTTTGTTGTAGCAATCAACGTAATGTATTTAATAAAAAATATGAAAAAGGCAGATATTATTGTTATTACCATTTTAGCATTACTATGTACCTATCCAATCTTTTCTAATTTACGATATAACGAAAATTATGATGAATCGAAATATATTCCAGCAGTTAGAGTAACAGAGCAAACTGGAAGAGTCCATGCTGGTATGGCAAGTTTTGAATATTTACCAAGTAAAGCATTTGAGCATTTAGACTATATAAAACAAAGAGAGAATAAAACAATCCGATTAGAAGGAGACATCAAAATTAACAAAGAACAAAAACAGGGAACTAGCTTAGAAATAGAATTCCAAAATAGTAAGGAAGGAACTATTTTAGAACTTCCATATATCTATTATCTAGGTTATCAAATAGAATTAACTACTAAATTTAGTTCTGATTCCCATGGAAGAACAAAATTAGAGTATACCGAATCAGAAAATGGTATGATACAAATTACCATGCCAGAAGTAAGCAAAGGACTGATTAAAGTAAGTTATATAGGCTCAAATGGGATGAAAACAGGACTTATTTTAAGTACAATAGGAATTATCCTTTTAGTCTCCTTTGTTATTTATATAAAGAAAACTAAAGGATAAAAAAGAAAGCGGGAAAAAGAAAGCAAACTACTTGTATTTCTTATCCAATTTTCTTGCTATTTTTAGGAAAGTAGTATAAAATATTACCATCGAGGTGAAGAATAAACATGGCAAAACCAACAGTTGCAATTATAGGAAGACCAAATGTAGGTAAATCCACATTTTTTAATTATATTGTAGGAAAAAGAATATCAATTGTAGAAGATACACCAGGAGTAACAAGAGATCGTATTTATGCAGAAACAAATTGGAGAGGAAGAACCTTTAACTTAGTAGATACAGGAGGAATTGAACCTAAATCAGAAGATGTTATTGCAATGGGAATGAGAGAACAAGCAGATATTGCAATTAGCATTGCAGATGTCATTGTTTTCTTAACAGATATGAAACAAGGTGTTACAGAAGATGATAAAGAAATTGCTCTTATGCTAAAAAAATCAAAAAAACCAATTATTTTAGTATGCAATAAAGCAGATGAATTCGGAGAAATGCCACCAGAAATTTATGAATTCTATAACTTAGGACTTGGTGATCCATACCGCTTATCTGCTGTAAATGCAATTGGAGTGGGAGATGTATTAGATGCCATTTATGAAAAATTGCCACAGCAAGATGAAAATGAGCAAGATCCAGAAATCATTAAAGTGGCAATTATTGGAAAACCAAATGTGGGTAAATCTTCTTTAGTCAATAAAATGTTAGGAGAAAATCGTGTTATCGTAAGCAATATTGCAGGAACGACAAGAGATGCAATTGATTCTGAACTTGAAAACAGCTATGGAAAATATGTATTAATTGATACAGCTGGTATCCGAAAAAAGAATAAAGTAGAGGAAAGAATTGAAAAATTTAGTGTAATGAGATCACTTTTAGCAGTAGAAAGAGCAGATGTATGTATTTTGATGATTGATGCCAATGAAGGTGTAACAGAACAAGATACTAAAATAGCAGGGGAAGCTCATGAAGCTGGAAAAGGAATTATCATTGCAATTAATAAATGGGATGAATATGAAAAAGAAACTGGTACAATGGAGAAGTATAAGAAGGAAGTTTATGAAAAGTTAGCTTATTTATCTTATGCACCAATTATTTTCATTTCTGCGAAGACTGGACAAAGGGTTGAAAAATTGTATGAACTAATTAATCAAGTAGCAAATCAAAATGCAATGAGAGTTTCAACTGCAATGTTAAATCAAGTAATCAATGAAGCAATTGCGATTGTACAACCCCCAACAGATAAAGGAAAGAGACTTAAAATTTTATATGCAACTCAGGCAAGTACAAAACCACCAACTTTTGTTATTTTTGTAAATAGTAAAGATTTATTTCATTTTTCTTATCAAAGATATTTAGTAAATCATATAAGACAAGAGTTTGGATTAACAGGTACACCAATTCGAATAATAGTAAGAGAGAAACAAGAGAAATAAAAAGGAGGACCAAGAAATATGGTAGTTTATATTGTTATGGCATTAATTGCTTATGCTATTGGAAGTATTAATTTTTCAGTTATTTTTAGTAAAAAGTTTGCGGGATTCGATTTAAGAGAAAAGGGTAGTGGAAATGCAGGAACAACTAATATGTTAAGAACAGTAGGAAAAAAGGCTGCTATCATTACTTTAGTTTGTGATATTTTAAAAGGAGTTGTTTCTATTGGAATTGCTTTACTTGCAGGTCTTATTTTCAAAGATGTTAGCAGTGCAGTGTTAGTTCAAATTGCAGGTCTTGCTGTTATTTTGGGACATACATTTCCAATTTTCTTTGAATTTCGTGGAGGAAAGGGAGTTGCAACATCTCTTGGAGTTTTAATTATGACAAACTGGCAAATAGGATTAATTTGTTTAGTTTTTGCTCTAGTATTAATGGCATTAACTAGAATGGTATCCTTAGGCTCTATTGCAGCTGCAGTTTTATTTCCAGTTTTAACACTATTTATTCATACAAACTATATTGTAGATGGAAACTATTTGATTTTTAGTATTCTTCTTGCTGTATTGGTTGTTTTTAACCATCGTTCTAATGTGAAAAGATTATTAAATGGGACAGAGAATAAACTAAGTTTTAAGAAATAGAATAAAAGTAGATAAAAAAAGTAAAAAGAAAAATGAAAGGTTAACAAAAGAAAGGAATTTAAAATAACATGAAAACAATTGCGATTATAGGAAGTGGAAGCTGGGGAGTTGCTTTAGCAATTCATTTAGCAAACCTTGGGAATCAAGTTAAGATTTGGTCTTTCATGCAAGAAGAAGCAGATTTGATTAATCAAGAAAGAAAGTGTAAGTTTTTACCAAAAGTAACAATTCCAGATAGAGTTTACTGTGATACAGATATGAAAAAGGTAATAGATGGCTCTAATATGATTTTACATATTACACCATCTAAATTTGTTAGAACTACTATAAAACAGTATAAAGAATATATTACTAATCAACCTGTTATTATGTGTTCAAAAGGATTTGAAAACCAAACCTTATATACTCTAAGCCAAGTAATGGAAGAAGAGATACCAAATGTAGGATATGGTATCTTTTCAGGACCTAGTCATGCAGAGGAAGTTTCTCTGGGAATTCCAACAGCAATTGTAATTGCTTCTAAATCAGAAGAGATTCGTAGTTTAGTGCAAAATACTTTTATGAATGAAAAGATGAGAGTTTATACCTCAGATGATGTAAAAGGTGTTGAATTGGGTGGAGCATTAAAGAATATTATTGCATTTTGTGCTGGAATAGCAGCCGAAATTGGACTTGGAGATAATTCTTTTGCTGCATTAGCAACTAGAGGATTAGTTGAAATTTCAAAACTTGGTACTATACTTGGCGGAAAAAAGGAAACTTTTTATGGCTTAACTGGTTTAGGTGATTTAATTGTTACTTGTTTAAGCGAACATAGTAGAAACCGTTCTGCTGGAAAACTAATTGGGAGAGGGTTATCAGTAGCAGAAGCACAAAAGGAGATTGGTATGACAATTGAAAGTATTGATAATATAGAAGTAGCATATACTTTAGCCAAACAAAACAATATTGAAATGCCAATTGTAGAAACAGTTTATGATGTATTATATAACCATTTAGACCCAAAAGAAGCAGTTAAAAAATTAATGTTGAGAGATAAAAAAAGTGAATAAAATAACATATAAGAAATAGATTTAAAAAAGAAAAAAATTAAAACAAATTTAAAAAAGAAAAAAATCATAAATCTAAAAAATTGGGTCATACTAATGTTGGAGGATTTTAATATGGATTTTTTTGATAAATTAGGAAAAACAGCAAGTAAAACATATAATATGGCTGCTGAAAAAACAGGAAAATTGGCAAGAGAAGCTAAACTTAAAATAGTAATGTCAGAGAATAAATCAAAAATTGAAGATTTATATCTTCAAATTGGAAAAGTAATTTATGAAAATCACATTCGAGAAGAAAAACAACATGCGAAAGAAGAAGTAGAGGCTTATCTTTCCAAAATTGATGATCTAGCTCAAAAAATTGAAGAAGCTAGAAAAGAAATTTTAACATTAAGTGATAAAAAGCAATGTCCAAATTGTAGTAAGGAAATTGAAAAAGAAAGTAATTATTGTCCAAATTGTGGTGTAAAACAAGAAAAAGAACAGTCTAAGGAAGATTCTTCTACTGAAAAAGAAGAGAAAAAGGACGATATTATCTTACTAGATAAACCACAACAGATAGAAATGCAAAATATTGAAGAAATAGAAAAACCGGAAGATATCAAAAATATTGAAAATTCAGATGAATAAAAAGGATAGAGATTATGAAATTAGTAATACAAAGAGTAAAAAATGCAAAAGTAACAGTGGAAAATGAAGTAACAGGAGAAATTAAGCAAGGTTATCTTGTTTTACTTGGTGTAGGACCAGAAGACACCAAAGAAAATGCAGACTTCTTAGTGAAAAAATTGTTAAATTTAAGAATATTTGAAGATGAAAAGGGAAAAATGAATTTAAGCATTCGTGATATTGGTGGCCAATTACTAATTGTATCTCAATTTACTTTATATGCAGATTGTAATGGTGGAAATAGACCAAGTTTTACAGGTGCTGCAAAACCAGATAAAGCAAATGAACTATATGAGTATTTTATGGGAAAATGTAGGCAAGAAGGTTTTACTGTAGAGCATGGTATTTTTGGGGCTGATATGAAAGTAGAGCTATTAAATGATGGACCAGTTACAATTTTACTTGAGAAATAGGAAAAGAAACAAAAAATGAAAAAAGACATAGAAAGTAAAAACTATGTCTTTTTCGTTTTTTAATAAGGAAACCTTTCATATAAATATTTAATAATATCATCTACATTATTATCTCTTACATTAATAAAAAAATCTTCATCTAAACTAATCCACATATTAATTTCATATTTGTCATTGTTATCAATAAAAGCACCAATAATATCTGCAATTTCAATTGGATTTTCATAACTTTTTGACCACTCTAATGTATCTTGGCTTGTTTTGTCAAGTTCATCAAAATTTTCTAAAAAGTTAGCAATTTCACCTTTTTTATTACTATATAAACTAACAATTGTTCTAGACATTTTCCTTCTCCTTTTATTTATAGTATCTCTTTGAAAATTTAATCTATGCAAGAGAATAAAAGGTAATTTTTTAGCAAATACTAAATTAGACTTAAAAATGAATTTGTTTATAAAAATGATATCAAATTGAAAAGAGGTGCTAAATGAAGTTAAATACTAAAATAAAAACCATTTTTTCTTTTTCTCTTCTATCTATTTTTGTTCTTTTTTTATTAACTGGTTGTAGTGATAATAATAGTTCCGATACTGCCGATTTAAAGCAAAAGGTTAATAGTGAAATTGAATATTTGGATGCTAAATTGATTGCCATGATGAATTCTTTAAATAATATTGAGTTTACAAATTATACTATTATTTCAGAAGAAGTTACAAAACAAGATTCGCAGACACAAGAATCTTCGTCTAGTTCAGGAGGACAAGGAGGTTCGCAGAGTGGTTCAGGTGAAGAATCTTCTGACTCTGGTAATTCTTCTGGAGGTTCTTCAAGTAATGGAGATTCTTCTCAGAATACAACCTATAAGACTTCTAAAATGATAGCTCAAAATCCATTAAATCGTAAGGAGCAAATTAGTTGGGATGAGTTAAAAAATAGTACATCTACTTTATATAATACTTGGTCTACTATTATGCTGGATTTATATCAGTTAAATGTAAATCATGATGATATTTTAAATTTTAATAAAGCACTTGATGCACTTGCTAAGTATTTAAAAGATGAAAATAAAGTAGATACGGCAAAGACACTTGCTGTTTTATATAGTTATCTTCCAAAATATCTTGAAACTTCTTCAGAAGATAGTTATGCCCAAAATTTAGCTTATACAAAATCATATATTTTAAATGGATATGCCTTTGTAGAGGATAATAATTGGGATGGAGTAAAAAATGAACTAAAAAAAGCAGAAGATCAATATGTTACCATATTAAATGATGTTAACAATCATTCTAGTTCAGAGCATAATATTAATAAAGTATATGTTTTGTTGAAGGAAAAGGAAAATTCATTAGATGGAAAAGATAAAGATGTTTACTATTTAAAATATAGGAATTTAATGGAAGAACTAGAAAAGCTATCATCTTGACTTTTTTTTCAAAAAACGGTAAAATAGTAAAAGAGTAAGTAAGACAGTCGCGTACTGCAAGACCGAAAGGTAGCATACGAGGAAAGTCCGGGCTCCATAGAGCAATGGTGCTGGATAACGTCCAGTGAGGGAAACCTCAAGGAAAGTGCAACAGAAAATAACCGCTAGCAGATGCTAGTAAGGGTGAAAAGGGGAGGTAAGAGCTCACCGCTATTATAGTGATATAATAGGTCAGTGTAAACCCCACCTGGAGCAACACCGAGCAAAGAAGGCTAAGACTGCTCGTCATCTTCTTGATTTGGTGGCTTGAGGCTGATAGTAATATCAGTACTAGATAAATGACTGTCCTAGACAGAACCCGGCTTATACACTTGCTTATATAAATGAAAACAGATAGGGAGTAACCTATCTGTTTTGTTTTTTGTTTTATTTAGTAGTTTATTTTACTCATATCTATATAAATCAAAGATTTCATATCTTCTGGTATAGGTGCTAAATATTCTACTTTTTCTTTGGTAATTGGATGTATAAAACTTGTAATATAGCTATGAAGAGCTTGTCTTGAGATAAATGGAGAGGTAGATCCATATAATGTATCACCTAAAATTGGATGACCAATATGTGCCATATGAACCCTTATTTGATGAGTTCTACCGGTCTCTAATAAACATCTTACTATAGAATAATTTTGTTTCCTATTTTCTTCTATTACTTCATAGTGTGTAATTGCTCTGTCACCATTTTCAGAAATACATCTTTGAATAATACTATCTTCCTTTCGTGCAATAGGAGCATCAATTGTCCCGCTTCTTCTTTTCAAAAAATCCATCTACAATTGCAATATATTCTTTTTTAAACAAATTTTGTTTCATTTGCCTAATTAGACATTCTTGAATATATTCATTTTTAGCGAAAACAACAATACCAGATGTATCTTTATCTAGACGATTGACTGGGCGTACCTTTTTTGCAAGACCAATGGAATCAAAATACGCCTTAATGCCATTAGATAAACTATCTTCAAAATGAAGCATAGATGGATGAACAGGCATGGAAGCCGGTTTTGCAACAACTAAATAGTAATCATCTTCATATAAAATAGTAAGAGGAAGATTCTTAGCAATAATATTAGAATTATCTTCTTTAAAATCGATTTTAACATGTATAATGTCAAATATCTTTACTTTACAATTTACATAGGTTATTTTACCGTTTAAATCGATTTTTTGACTGTTTTTTAATTTTAGTATTAAGCGATCAGAAAGAAAAAATTCTTCTTTTAATACTTGCTTTACAGTCCCATAATCATCATCTGGTTTTATCTGATAACTTAGATCCATAAAAACTCCTTAACAATATATAAAATAAAAATAGAGAATAATATGAGAGAAAAGACTGCAATTCTGATACTTTCCCAACTTTGAGATACAGCTAAGACAATCTTGTGTAGATAAGCCAAACTAAATCATTCCTTTCAACATCTAAAAAGGAAATTTTTCCCTATTATATCTATTTATCTTTATTTTTGTCAATCTTTTAAAGAATTATCTGAATAGAAATGTAAAGAAAAGAAATAGCAATCTATTAATTTCATATAAGAAATAATGATTCAATATTGCAAAAAAGAATAAAATAAGATATAATATGACTGGTGATGAGAGATGATGTTAAGTACTAATCACACTAAAGTTCAAAAATATAATTTAGAAAATAGGGGATGACTTATTAAAGTCGTCCTTTTTTACATTTTATAAAAGAAACGGTGAAAGAATATGAAAACAAAACTTTTATTAAAAATGATATTACTAATTTTTGTTTTATCCTTAATTGCCCTTATTCTATATGCCATAAGTTACTGGAACATCATTCCTAAAAAATATTATCAAGCACAAGATTTTGGAATTAAAACAGTTATTAGCTCAATTGATAAAAATGAAAATGGAGTAGATGACTATACTGATATCCTGTTAGGAGCAAGGCAAGATGCTAAAAACCATCCAACCTATCATAGTGCCTATTATGCAGGTGGATATCCACCAGAAAATGAAGGAGTTTGTACAGACTTGGTTTGGAGAGCACTAAAAAATGCAGGATACACCCTAAAAGATATGATAGATAAAGACATTGTAGAACATGTAAAAGACTATCCGCGAACAGAAGGAAAACCAGATCCCAATATTGATTTTCGAAGAGTAGGAAATTTAAAAGTATTTTTCGAAAAACATTGTTTAAATCTAACTACGGATACTACTCAAATCCATGAGTGGCAGCCAGGAGATATTGTTACATTTGGATTAGAACATATTGCCATTATCTCAGATAAAAGAAACCAAGATGGAATCCCATGGATTATTCATAATGGAGGACAACCAGTAAGAGAAGAAGATGCACTCCTTCGCTGCGGAACTATTAGTGGACATTTTCGATTTCAATTAAATGAAATAGACAGATAGATAAAAATATATAAAAAAGGAGGTAGAAAAGAAGATGAACAAACATATTATTATTTCTGGAATTTCACGTTCTGGGAAAAGTACAGCATGTGCTAAACTAGTTAAAACTCTGGGATATCAACACATTTCAATGGACAGTATATTAAGTAGTTTAAAAGAAAACTTAGAAGAACCAAAGAAAGATGAATTAGATATTTTCCCATTTGACTACAGCAAAACAGTTGCTCAAATTATTAATACAATTATTCAGCATAATGATTATGATAAATTTGGATATGGGATGTTGATTGATGTAGACAACCTATCTCCAGAAGACTATGTAAGATATATTGATCGAGACTATGCTGATATCTATTTCTTCGGTACTCCAGACTTAACACCACAACAGAGATTTTCAACCATACGAAAATATGATACAGAATATGACTATACTAGTAAAGCATCTGATCGCGAACTTTTAGAAAAATGTAAGAAAATTGTAGCACAAAGTAAAGAAATTCAAAAGCAATGTAAAAAATTTGATCTGCCATTTATCAATACATCATTTAACCGTGAATTTATCATCAATGAATTTGTAAAAAAAGTCATTGAGACACACTAGAAGGAAATCATAAAAAATAGCAGCCTCTTAGTTATTTAACTAAGAGGCTCTTCTTTTTAGAGGAACAGTAAAACTACAATTAGTACGCCAAATGATAATACCAGTTGAATTGTAGGCTTGAATTTAACATTGGGAAACAGTTTATCAAACTTAAATGCTTCCCAAAGGATACGAACAACACAAGTTACAATCAGGATTGTTTTGCAAAAGGCGACCCTGGTAATTAGAAAAAATCCTAAAAATGCTATAATGGTGAGTGCAAGGAGTATATCAATTATTTGCGCATTTCTCCGGAACCAGGTTTTCACTATGTATTCCTCCTTAAAGTTTTGCTTTCATTTTCATAAAAGCAGGGTATTTGAATAGATGATATTATAACATAGATATCAAAATAAAGCAATTTTCTAGGAAAATATTTGTAAATTTACATAATTTGTGGTAAAATAGTATTATTGAAAAGGAGAGATTTTATGGACGATAATAAATATATGGAAATAAGAATTATTAAAAGTATTGAAGAAAAGTTTCATTTAGCACCAGGAAATGTACAACAAATCAAAGAGATGTATAAAGACTACTCATTAAATCAAATTGCAATATCATTAGGTATTACAGAACCAATGGTTACTTCTATTCTTAATTTACTAGCAACTAATGGGATTGTAGAAAAAGAAGCCTCTATTTTACAAACTCCACCTCTTAATTCCAGATTATCAGGTAGACAAATTATGAAAGAAAGGGAAGAAAAACAAGGAACACAAACTACTAAAAGAACCTATTACAAAGAAGAGGAGAGAGAAGAAGGACTTCTTAGATATGTTCCAACAGATAAAGTAAGGATAATGGTGAGAAAATATCTTGCAGAAGGTAAATATAATACTACTATTCGATATTTAAATCAATTAATTACAAATCAATTATCTGATGTTAATTTTTTAACAACATTAAAAACACAAGTGATTAAACAAAGAAAAGAAGAACAAGTAAAAGTTCTAAAAGAAAGAGGATTAAGTCATGAACAAATTGCTCAAAAAGTTGAAGTACCTATGCATTTTGTTGTTCGTATATTAGGACCTGAAATTATACAAGATATTCCAAGATAGATAGAAAGGAAAAACTAAAAGGAGAAAAACTTATGAGGATTCGATATAAGCCATGGGCAAGAAAAGAATTAGAAGAAAGTTCTTTTTATATAGATCATCCAGAAGAGATAAGAGGCAAATGGATAAAACAGTTTAAGAAAGAGCAGCCTATGCATTTAGAATTGGGATGTGGAAAGGGAAGTTTTATTGCTCAAATTGCTTGCCAACATCCTAATATTAACCATATAGCTATTGATATGGTTGACCCAATGCTTGGACTAGCAAAGAGAAATATTGAAAAGGTGTATTCAGAAAAGCATAGGGAAATTGACAATGTGATTATCACCAGATTTGATATTTCAAGAATTAACCTTATGATGGATAAACAAGATTGTATTGATAGGATTTATATTAATTTTTGTAATCCATGGCCTAAGGGAAAGCATAGAAAGAAAAGATTGACACACCCAAAACAATTAGAATTATATAAAATATTTTTGAAGCCAGGAGGAGAAATTTATTTTAAAACAGATGATGATTCATTATTTGCCTCTAGTTTATTATATTTTGAAGAATCAGGTTTTGAAATTATTAAGAAAACTTATGATTTGCATAGTGAAAATGTTCCAGATAACATTGAAACAGAGCACGAAAAAATGTTTTCTGAGCAAGGAATTAAAATAAAAGCACTAATTGCAAAATTAAAATAAATCACCAATCACCACTAAGAAAAATATAATAAAGTATTAGAGGTGATTTTTTTATGGCTTATTCAGAACGAGAATTGCTAGCAAGAATTGTTCAGTGTGAAGCGGGAGGAGAAGGAGACAATGGCATGAAAGCAGTTGCCACTGTTATTATGAATCGTGTTAATACACCAGAACGGAGAATATTCAAGAATTTCTTCTCGGAGGAAATATACGAAATATCATATTTCAACAAGGACAATTTGATTGTGCAACTGAAACATTGAGAAATGCATATAACCCACAAAATATATATAATATGAATCCAACTGAATTACACTATAGTATTGCAGATTGGGCTTTAGCTGGAAATAAAGTAAATGAAATTGGAGAGTGTTTATGGTATATGAACCCATTTGTTCCAACATGCCCCCAAACATTTCCTTATAATGGTACAGGAAACTTGCATACTAGACTAAACGAACATTGTTTTTATCGACCAACACCTCTTTACAAAAACACTTAAAATAGTAAAAGGAGGTAATTAAATTATGTACCCTTATTATAATACAAAATCAGTACCAGAATATCGAGCAGTTAATATTAATGAATCTACGCCAGAAACATTAACAAATAATATTTACACACCAGCTTTTTTAAGAACACAAATTGGAAAACTAATGAGAGTAGAATTCTTAATTGGAACAGACTTGTTAGTAGATCGAACAGGAATTTTAATTGATGTAGGAGCAAGCTATATTCTTCTTCGTTCTATTCCAGATGGAAGTTTATTATATGGAGATATTTACTCAATTAAATTTGTCACAATATCAAATGCGCCCTTCGAATATAATCCAAATCAAACCATGTAAAAGCACTTACAAGTGCTTTTCTTTGTATTTGATTGACGGAGTACATTTTTTAGAATATAATAATAACATAGTAAGAAACTCAGAATAAAGAGAAATTCAAAGTAAATAATTCCTTTTGCAAGTATTTTAAAATTCATCTTGCATAATCTCTTTTTTCTAGATATAATAGGTTCTAAATAAAACAAAAAAGAAAGGAGCATTTGTTCATTATGTCTTTCATTGAAGAAATCAAACAAAAAGCAAAACAACAAATAAAAACGATTATATTACCAGAAGCAACTGATATTCGAGTATTAGAAGCAACTCAAATGGTTTTACAAGAAGGATATGCTAATATTATATTAGTAGGAAATAAACAAGAAATTCAAAAGATTGTAGAAGAACATAATCTTCATATTGATGGTGCCCAAATTATTGATCCATCAACTTCTGAAAAGTATGAAGAATATGTACAAAAGTTTTACGAATTAAGAAAAGAAAAAGGCATGACTGAGGAAAAGGCAAGGAAGCTTTTATTAGATAGTGTATATTTTGGTATGATGATGGTAAAGGAAAATGCGGCTGATGGTTTAGTATCAGGTGCTATCCATTCTACCTCAGATACTTTAAGACCAGCACTTCAAATCTTAAAAACAGCTCCTGGAACAAAACTTGTGTCAGCCTTTTTCTTAATGGTAGTACCAGATTGTAAATATGGAGAAAATGGAACTTTTATCTTTGCAGATTCAGGTTTAAATGAAAATCCAGATAGTGAAAAGTTATCTGAGATTGCTATCTCATCTGCTAAGAGTTTTGAACAATTAGTAGGAAAACAAGCCAAAGTCGCTATGCTTTCTTATTCTACTTATGGAAGTGCTCATTCCGAATTGACTGAAAAAGTAATTGAAGCAACAAACTTAGTAAAAGAAAAAGACCCACAATTACTTGTTGATGGAGAATTACAATTAGATGCTGCTATTATCCCAGAAGTTGCAAAATCAAAAGCACCAGGAAGTAAGGTGGCAGGAACAGCAAATACTTTAATATTTCCTAATTTAGATGCAGGAAATATTGGATATAAATTAGTACAAAGACTAGCTAAAGCAGAAGCCTATGGTCCACTATGTCAAGGAGTTGCAAAACCAGTTAATGACTTATCAAGAGGATGTTCTAGCAAAGATATCGCAGGAGTTGTTGCAATTACTGCAGTTCAGTCTCAAGTACAATAAATATTAGGAGGATGTGTTATGAAAATATTAGTATTAAACTCAGGAAGTTCTTCTCTAAAGTATCAATTAATTGATATGGAGACAGAAAAAATGTTGGTAAAAGGAAATTATGAAAGAATTGGAGAAAAATCTTTTTTAACTCATAAAGTAAATAATGTGAAACATAAATTTGAACACCCTGCCAAAAACCATGAAGAGGCAATTCAATTTGTGTTAGATAGACTATTAAGTGAAGAATATGGTGTTATTTCTGATATTGATGAGATTGATGCTGTAGGCCATAGAATTGTTCATGGTGGTGAAAGATTTAAAGAACCAGTACTAATTGATGAAGATGTTATTGAAGAAATTGAAAAATGTACAGAACTTGCGCCATTACATAATCCTGCTGCAGTACTTGGAATTAAGGCTTGTATGAAAGTTATGCCTTTTAAAAAGATGGTAGCTGTATTTGATACAGCATTTCACCAAACAATTCCAGAAGAAAGATATATTTATGCCATTCCATATCGTTATTATGAAAAATATGGTGTTCGTAAATATGGAGCACACGGAACATCTCATAAATATGTTGCATATCGAGTAGCAGAGCTTTTAAGAAAACCAATTGAAGAACTAAAAATTGTAAACTGTCACTTAGGTCAAGGTGCTAGTGTTTGTGCTATTCAAAATGGAAAATCAGTAGAAACTAGTATGGGACTTACACCACTTGGTGGAATTCCAATGGGAACAAGAAGCGGAGACTTAGATCCATCAGTTCTAATTTACTTAATGGAAAAAGAAAATATCCCACCAAAAAGAATGAACGAAATTTTAAATAAAGAATCTGGTGTATTTGGTATTTCTGAGATATCAGTAGACTTTAGAGATATTGAAAATGAAGCATTAGCAGGAGGAAAACAAGCAAATCTAGCTTTAGATATCTTTGCTTATTCTGTTGCATGCTATATCGCAAAATGTGCTGTTGCTATGGGAGGAATTGATGTTTTAACATTTACAGCAGGCGTTGGCGAAAAAGGTCCAATTTCTAGAGCACAAATTTGTGATTATCTTGGATTTTTAGGAGTAAAAATTGATAAGCAGAAAAATGATATAAAAGGAGAAGAACAAGAAATCTCAAGTAGTGATTCTAGAGTAAAAATTTGGGTGATTCCAACAGATGAAGAATTAATGATTGCTAGAGATACTGCTAGTTTAATTAAAAAATAAAGACTAAAATACAAATTAAAATCAAAGGAGAAAATAATGAAAATATTAGTTTTAAATTGTGGTAGTTCTTCATTAAAATATCAATTGATTAATATGGAAAATGAAGAAGTTATGGCAAAAGGAAATTATGAGAGAATCGGAGAAAAATCTTTTTTAACTCATAAAGTAAAAGACAAAAAATATGTTATTGAAAATCCTGTAGCAAATCATGATGAAGCAATTAAAATTGTAATAGAACAATTATTACATCAAGACTATGGTGTTATTTCTGATTTAAATGAAATTAATGCTGTAGGCCATAGAATTGTTCATGGTGGTGAATATTTTGATAAATCTGTTCTAGTAACAGAAGATGTCATTGCTAAAATAGAAGATTGTAGCAAATTAGCACCTCTACATAATCCTGCTGCAGTACTTGGAATTCGTGCGAGCCAAAAAGCAATGCCAAATGCAAAGATGGCTGTTGTATTTGATACAGCATTTCATCAAACAATGCCAAAAGAACACTATATTTATTCAATTCCATACAAATACTATGACCAGTATGGTGTTCGCCGTTATGGAGCCCATGGAACATCTCATAAATATGTTGCACATCGAATTGCTAAGTTAATGGGAAGGCCTGTAGAAAATTTAAAAATAGTAAACTGTCATTTAGGTCAAGGTGCTAGTTTATGTGCTATTAAAGACGGAAAATCAATTGATACCAGCATGGGACTTACGCCACTTGGTGGAATTGCTATGTGTGCTAGAAGTGGAGACTTAGATCCATCTGTTGTGTTATATATTATGCAAAAAGAAAACTTATCTCCTGATGAAATGAATACAATTTTGAATAAGGAATCTGGTGTATTTGGTATCTCTGGAATTTCTGCTGATTTTAGAGATATTGAAGCAGAAGCAGCAAATGGAAATGAAAGAGCAAAACTTGCTTTAAAACATTATGCCTATATTGTTGCAAGCTTTATTGCTAAATATGCAGTTGCTTTAGATGGAATTGATGTTATTACATTTACAGCAGGTGTTGGTGAAAATCAAATCAATGTAAGAAAGAGTATTTGTGATAATCTTAAATTTATGGGAGTAAAAATAGATAGCAAGAAGAATAATGTAAGAAGTGAAGAAAGAGAAATCTCAGCTGAAGATTCTGCAATTAAAATTTGGATTGTTCCAACAAATGAGGAATTAATGATTGCTAGAGATACCCTAGAACTAATTAAATAAAGTAATAAAAATAGAAAAGTGGGATATATTACATCCCACTTTTTTCTCTCACTATGCTTAACATAATTTCATAATATATAGAAATATGTGTTATGGAAGGAGGAAAGTAAGATTGAAATTAGAAGGAAAAAATGTAGGATTTTCTTTAACAGGTTCTTTTTGTACATTTAAAAATACAATCCCACAAATAAAAAAAATAGTAGAGCAAGGAGCAACTGTTATTCCGATTATGTCTTTTAATTCTTATCAGTTAAATACAAAATTTGGAGAAGCAAAAGAGTTTATTAAAGAAATTGAAGAAATAACCGGCAAAGAAATTATTCATACGATTCAAGATGCAGAGCCAATTGGTCCGAAACATATGACAGATATTATGATTATTGCACCAGCTAGCGGAAATACAATTGCAAAACTAGCAAATGCAATTACAGATACACCTGTACTAATGGCTGCTAAATCACATTTAAGAAATTCGAATCCTTTGGTAATTGCAGTCTCAACGAATGATGGATTATCTGGTAGTGCTGCAAATATTGGAAAGTTATTAAATAGAAAACATTATTATTTTGTGCCATTTAGGCAGGATAATCCGATTACAAAACCACGTTCATTAGTTTTTGATCCTAATATGATTGTAAAAACTTTAGAATATGCTTTAGATCAAGAACAAATTGAACCTATTTTGTTATGAGAAAGTAAAAAGGAGCAGCCCAAGCAGGTTGTTCCCTTTTTATGATTTTATGCAATAAAGATCTATTTTAATTTTGCTATTAGGTAAATGGATTCACATAGATTAATTGCTTCTGAAATAAGTAATAGAATACCACAAACTGTTGTAAGTGCAATAGCAGAAGCAAATGGATTTAAAATAATGATAATTCCAATAATTGCTGTTAAAATAGAAAGAACAAGCATCATAATCCAATTAGTTCCTTCGATTCCTCTTAAATTTAAGGCTACTTGAAATTTAAT
Organism: Erysipelotrichaceae bacterium; assembly: GCA_021769225.1. Classification (GTDB taxonomy): domain Bacteria; phylum Bacillota; class Clostridia; order TANB77; family CAG-508; genus JAETTH01. The sequence continues at coordinate 20,956 of JAETTH010000012.1, read as the reverse complement.
TGCACTTTCTATAATAATCCAAACTCCTACAAAAAATGGCAAGAAAGCACTAATGATTCTTGGTTGGAAAATAAATAATAGTCCTGTAATTATAGAGATAATTCCTTGTATTAATTCAAAATTAAAAATCATAAAATCATCTTTTGTTGAGAAATAAGATATAATGTGAATTAATCCATTAATAGCAAGAATAACACCAAAAGTAATTACTAAAAAGTTTAATGATTGAGTAGGTCTACTAATTAAGAAAATAGATAATACAATTAGCAAAATAGAAATTAGTGCAGAATTTCTACCGCATCTTTTTTAAATAACTTTCCATTTTTCAATTTCCTCCTTTATTTATATGATCATATATATCATAATAATTCCTTTTTGTTAATATTTTTTATAAAAATTTACAGAAAAGTTACAAGAGATAATAAGCAAACATTTTTTCTTTTTTAATTCAAAAACTCTTGACAAGAAACTTTTGTTTGGTTATAATCTAATTATAGACAGCGAACATTATTTTGCGTGAAAAATAATAAGATTAACAAAAAGGGGGATAAAATAATGAAATTGAAAATTGTGAGTTTTCCAAAATTTATTTGTAGTATAGGAACTTTATTAGGAGTTATTATTTTGCTTTCTCTGATTTTTAGTAATATAACTTTATCTTATGGAGAAATGGATTATAAAACAGTATATGTTATACAAGGAGATACATTATGGACAATTGCAAAACGCGAACAGATTTGTAATCCTTACTATGAAGATAAAGATATTAGAGATATTGTTTATGAACTAAAAAAATTGAATCATTTACAAGAGAGTAATCTTTATGTAGGACAAGCTCTTACAATTCCTAATATATGAAAAAAGACTAGTTTTTAGCTAGTCTTTTTTCAAAATTTTCTCCAGATAAAGGATTTTTAATTACAGCCTCACGAACTTGCTCATTTGCTACGTGAGTATAAATTTCAGTTGTAGAAATACTTTCATGTCCTAATAATTCTTGTAAAGCACGAATATCGACTCCGCTTTGATACATTAATGTTGCTGCTGTATGACGTAGTTTATGAGTAGAATATTTAGAAAGTCCTGCTTTTCTTAGTTCTTGCTTTACAACATACTGGACAGTTCGATTACTAATTCTTTCTTTTCTTTCGCTTAAAAATAAAGCGTCTTCCGATTCTTTTTGGGTAATATCATTAGGTCTTACTGATAAATACTCTTTAATAGCATTAATACAAGCTACATTTAAGTAAATTGTTCTTTCTTTATTTCCTTTTCCAATAACAGTCATTTTTTCTTCATCAAAATTAATGTCTGATTTATTAATTCCAACTAACTCAGAAAGACGCATGCCACAGTTTAAAAATAGAGTAATGATAGCAAAATCTCTTTCTTTATTTCTTGTTTCTTCACTAGTTTGTTTTAATAGATGTTTACTTTCTTCTAAAGATAGATATTTGGGAGTACGTTTTTCTATTTTAGGGTTTTCTAAATTCTGAGCAGGGTTAATTTCAAGTAATCCGGTTTTTTGTGTTAAATATTGAAAGAAAACACGAATACTAGATACTTTTCTTGCACGAGTTGCTGCAGAAGCTCCTCTTTCATTTTTTAGGTACGCTAGAAAAGCGTGGATATCATCTAACTTTACTTTTTTCATTGTATCAATTGTCATATCATTGATTTTAATTTTTTCAAAGTCTTTTTCTGATGTCATCTTAAAATAGATTTTAAGATATTTTAAAAAAGTAGCTAAATCATAATTATATTCTTTAATTGTGTTGGGGGATTTATTTAATATAGTGTCTGAATAGTCTAAAAAAGCATTTAAAAAATCAGGGTTTTCATCTCTTTCAATCATTTTATCACGTATAATCCAATTATTAAATTATTATATAAATGATTGGATTATTTCTCCTTTCTCTTAAAATTTTATATAATATATTTAGCACTGTGGATTTGTTTCATTTTACTACAGCTTAGACTGGTTCGAGGTGACACCTACCACAGCTTTTTATTTTTATTGTTAATTAGTTAGTTAACGCTTTGACGTTTTATTTTCGTGAATACATAGTAGAAAGTTTGTGTGTGAACATCAGTGCATTAATTTTTATTTTAGGAGGTGTACATTATGTACTTTGTTGGAATTGATATATCAAAGTACAAACACAACTGTTTCATCACTACTGAAATAGGTACTGTAATCACTCAAAATCTATCTTTTCAAAACAATAAAGATGGATTTAATGAGTTTCTTAAAATTCTTAACTCATTAGATAATACTAAAGAAATTAGAATAGGATTTGAAGCTACTGGACATTATCATTTAAACCTTATGCTTTTCCTTGAAGAGAATGGCTTCTCTTTTATGGAATTTAATCCTGCTCTTGTTAAAAAGTTTATCTTAACCACTACTTTAAGAAAAACTAAAACCGACAAGAAAGATGCTATGGTTATCACTAAATATCTAATGTCTGTTAACTACAAACCCTATCCAAAACAATTTTATCACAAATATGCTTTAAAGTCATTAACTAGAAGACGTGAAGCTTTGGTTCATCAAAGGTCTTACTTCAAGGTAGAATTAACAAATATATTAGATATTGTATTTCCAGAGTTTAAACCTTTCTTTAACAATTCTTTTTCAGCTACCGCTTTATTTATTTTATCCACTTACAAATCTGCTGAAGCCATTTCTAATATGGATGATTATGACTCACTTAGAAAGGTTTCTCGTGGTAAATTTTCTTATTCTAAATTTCTTAAACTAAAAGAAATTGCTAGCAACACTGTTGGATTAGATAGTGATATTTATACTTTTCAATTAGAAAGTATACTTTCTTTAATTGATACTATGGACAAGCAAATATCTTTAGTTGAAGATAAAATTGCTGAAATTATCAATTTACTTAATCCAAGATGTCTTTCTATTAAAGGTATTGGTATGATTTTATGTGCTTCTATTGTGGCTGAATTTGGCGATTTTAATAGGTTTGAATCTGCTGATGCATGTTTAGCATTTGCAGGTCTAGAACCCTCAACAATTCAGTCTGGTTGTGCAGAGCATAATGGTAAAATGGTAAAACACGGTTCTTCACATTTAAGAGCTTCTATTATGAGTGCTGCTGAATATGTGTTTATGCATGAGGCAATCTTCACAATTTATTATTACAAAAAACGTAATGAGGGTAAGGCTCATAGAGTTGCTCTATCACATGTTGCGAAGAAATTAGTTAGAGTTATTTACAAACTTGAGACTGCTGACATACCTTTCGATTCTTCTAAATTAAAGTAGTTAAATGTAGTGATTATCTGCTTTATATAGTTATTTACAGGCTTTTAAAAAATCATATTTTAAAGGTCTATTTGCTATGCAGTAATTTTCTTTTTTTAAATATTTTTAATTATCTATTGACTTTTTATAGTTAGTCACCTCATTTTGTTTTTATATTATATCATAACATGAAAATAAATCCATAGAGTTTGTGACAAATTGTCTAAAAAATTGTAAAGTAGGAGAGAGGGAATATTTTAAAAGCGAACATTTCTTTGTTTTTTAATATTAATAATTTTTGCATAAAGTTGTTATAAATTTTTTTAAAAAATTTTAAATAAAATAGTTTTAAAGATAAATAAAAAATTTTTATTTAATTGAATTTTTATAATTTATAATTTACAAATTGAAATTTTGTTATAAAAATAATTGTTTGTATTTTACAATTTTATTCAAGTATTTTATCAATGTAAAATTATTTTTTAAGAATACAACATTAAATTTTAATGCCAAAAATTGAGCCTTTAAAATCGATTTTAAGGCATTTTGTATTTTAAAGAATAAAGTTATATGTCTAATATTATAGATGCAATTTAAAAGAATCAAAAATATGATAAGATTATAAAATAAGTTATAATTAGTAAGAAATAAAAAATGTGAAAATATGCTGAGAAAACGACGCGTTAGAATCGATTTTAAGGCGTTTTAAAAATTTAAATGTATAGTTTGTTGTCTTAAAAATGAGCCTAAAATAGCTTATATCAAGGATTTGCGGATTTTGTAAAAAAATAGGAAGAAGGAAGCTATTTTTAATATGTTATATAATATCTTCCTATACTCATTTGCACAAAAGTTTCATAATAAAAGCCCCCTTATCAATCACATATTCTTTTTGTACAAAATTTTTAGGCTCAGTATCTACATAAATGCTTGTAAAAAAATATCTAGAATGTTATAATTTATATATATTTCGAGGGGGCAATTATATGTTTTATAATAAATATGAGGCATTATGCCAACAATTGTTAGCTATGGCTAAAAATGGCAAAGTTAAGGAACAAATGGAAGCAATATTATATGAAGGCGGGTGCGGCAATTTCTCGGTTAATACAGAATTAACAAAAAATAATGAATTTATTGAGAGAAAAAAGCGTATAGGATATGCATATATATTAGCAACTAATCCAGAAACATTTGATGTTATAACTCAAAATAATATTAATTTATTTCATGGTACAAATGCTAATGCATTACCTAATATTTTAAAATATGGAATGAAAAGTGTAGATAAACTATCAAGCCAAGGTATTAGTATTTCAACAGGTGAAGCATGGTCAAGAATAGGAGGAAAAAGAAGCTTTATTAGTTTTACAGATGATATAGACACATCATTAGATTATGCAGCATTTACTCCTGAAAGTGATAAGTTGAGTCAAGAAACTTTTGGTGTAATAATTGGAATATCATCAAAAAGTTTAGAACACTTGAAAACATGTCGTGTTCATTCTGATTTGCTAGAAGTAGGAATTATGGATAGTATACCGTTAGAACACATAAAAACTATAGCTGTTCCAGAAGATAAAGTTGAGTTTGTACGCAAGTTAGTTGGTGATAATGAAATAATTGTTACGCCTATTAGTATAGATGAAAAATTTTACTATGTAGATTCAGAATTTGGACAAATAAGTTTTGATGCAGAAAAAGCTAAACAATTAATTGAACAAAGAAAACAAGTCACAAGAGCTAATTTTAATTCTAAAGAAATAACAGAAATGTCTAGAACAAGAAAAGTTTCAGGAATACGTAATATATTCGAAAAAATTAGAGAAACAATAAAAAATAGAGGAAAAGAAAATGGAAAAGATAGATGATGTATGCAAAGAGGTCATTACAATATTAGGATTTTTTAATATTGATGTAATAGAAAAAATACCATCCAAAATATTGAAAAAACTAAATGAATTAGCTGCTGATTCAGAATTAAATTGTTATATAGATAAAGAAAAAGATTTAATTGATCAAGACATATCAGAAAAAAGTAAAGATCTAATTGCATTATTATATTATAGCTATATAGCAACTGAAAATGAGAAAAATGAACTTTTGAAAATATGGAATGATAATGAGAGAAAATATCAAAAAGAATTAAATGAAAAATATAATCCTGATAATATATTTCAAAAAGTTCTTGATTGTGAATCTACAAACATAGAAAATTTAAAAAATGATAATGACACAGCATTAATAGAATATAAAGAATCATTTTTTGCAAAACTTAAAAACTTTGTATTTAGAATATTACATATTAATAATTAATTTAAAATAAAAAATAAGCAGAGTAGGAGAGAGGGGCAGTTTTGAAGAATTAGAGATTTTAATAAAATAATAAATATAATTTTAAAACCTAACTTACAATTCTACAAAAAAATTCTATAATAATTTTTACAAAACATTTACAAAATTATAAATTTAAAATTTTGTGCAAAGTTTTAAATTTATAAAATTTTTTAAATTACGAACAAAATTTCCAAACATTTTAAATTAATATTTTATAAATAAATTTTTGTACATAATTTATAAATTTATAATTTAAAATTCATTATACTAACTATATAAAATATTTTAATTATTGAACGCATGGAAATCGTTTTTAAGATATTTTAATATTAAAGTCAACAAGTTATCGTTTATAATTTGCAGCTTAAAATAGCAATTACATATAATATTAGTAAAAACTTGTAAAAATGTTGATTTTGATAGACATTCAAAGAAACACTAAAAAGCGCAAAAAAACGACGCACGAGAATCGATTTTAAGCCGTTTTTATTTTAAGGTAATATAACTTGTTGTCTCAAAAATAAGGCAAAATAAGCGATTTCAAGGATTTGCAAGAATTTGATAAAAATTTAAGAAATAATATAAAAATTATATAGAAAAATATTTAATTAAAATTAGATTTAAGACATTTTATTAAAGAAGTAATATAAGTTTATTAATAGAAGCTATATATATAGTATCAAGCGGACAGGTATAGCAATAATGGTAGAGGACACCGATAGAGGCAGTCCATATATTTTAGACCTACATCCAATTGCACAAAACTTTAATTTTGTGCAATGTTATATCGCAAATAATGCCTTCTTATTTATATACCTCCCTCTCTGTTTTATGACATATAACTATTTTTATTATTTTAAAGATCTTATTAATAGTTTAAAAACTTAATTTAATAATCCGAATACTATTCTTTTTCTTTTCAATATTTTTAAATACAAAATGCAATTTATTAAATTAAAAAAATTATTTCATAAATGTAAATTAAATATTAATAATTTTGTTTTTTATTCTAAATAAATTTTAATCAAATTTCATAAAATTTTTAAATTTTATATTTTTTACAAAATAATAAGAGAAAGTTTATAGGCTTTTCTCTTATTATTTTGTTTTCTTATTTATAATTTCTTAAATATAAGTCCATTTTTTCAATAAACTCATCATTATTTTTAGTTGATACCATTTGACTAATTAACTGTTCTGTAACATCTGCAACAGGAATACTATTCATTGCTTTTCTTAAAGCAAAAACGGTTTCTAGCTCTTTTGAAGATAATAGTAGGTCTTCTCTTCTTGTTCCAGATTTATTAATATCAATTGCCGGGAAAATTCGTTTTTCAGATAGTTTTCTATCTAGATGTACTTCCATATTACCAGTACCTTTAAATTCTTCAAAAATAACATCATCCATTCTACTGCCTGTCTCAATTAAAGCAGTAGCAAGAATTGTTAAACTTCCTCCATTTTCAATATTTCTAGCAGCTCCAAAGAATTTTTTTGGCTTATGTAATGCACTTGGATCTAAACCTCCAGACAATGTTCTTCCTGATGTTGGAATAACTAAGTTATATGCTCTTGCTAAACGCGTAATACTATCTAATAATATGACGACATCTTGTCCTTGTTCTGTTAGTCTTTTTGCTCTTTCAAGAACCATTTCAGCTACTTTTACATGGTGCTCAGGTACTTCATCAAATGTTGAATAAATGACATCACCATTAATACTTCTTTTCATATCCGTAACTTCTTCTGGTCTTTCATCAATTAATAGGACAATTAATTCAACTTCTGAATTATTAGTAGTAATACTATTTGCTATTTTCTTTAGAAGTGTTGTTTTTCCGACTTTTGGAGGTGCTACGATCATTCCTCTTTGGCCTTTTCCAACAGGACAAATTAAATCAATTATACGCATTGCATATTCTGTTGGTGTTGTTTCTAATTTTAGCCTTTCTTCTGGATAAATAGGAATTAAATCGTCAAAGCTTTTTCTCCTCATTGCTTTATCTGGTTGCTCTCCATTTACTTCACCTACATAAATTAAAGCAGGAAACTTTTCTCCCTCTTTTGGTAATCTCGAAATTCCTTTTATTTTATCTCCTGTATCTAGATGAAATCTTCTTATTTGGATTGGAGAAATGTATACATCTTTTGGGCTAGGTAAGTAGTTGTCTCCTCTTAGAAAGCCATAACCATCAGGTAGTACTTCTAAAATCCCTTCAATGATTTCATCATCTTGATTTGTTACTTTATAGGAGCCCTGAATATCCTCAATTTCTTCTATTTGATTCTCTTTTGTTTCTACATTTGTTTCTTTTAAAATTGAAATTAATTCATCTTTTTTAAATTTTTGTACATTTTTAATGTTTTGCTCTTTTGCCAATTCTCTTAATTCACTAAGATTTAAGCCTTCTATCTCCATATATGATAGCCCCCTTATCATGATTGATATAATTTTATATATTAAATATATTTTATAATTTTTTGGAAAAAATAAGAAACAAGAAATTTAGAAATAAATAATCATAAATCCTTAAAACAAGAAATGCTTTAAGGATTTATTTTCCTACATCAACATAAACTCTTTCGTTAGGTAAATACATGTCTAATTTTTCTCTAGCCACTTCTTCAATATATTCTTTTGAATTAACATTATCTTTCATTGATATTAATTCATCTTTATTTTCATTTTCTTTTGCTATTTGTTCTTCATAATATTTTTGATCATTTTTGTATTTATTTAATGTTTTTTGTTGACTATATAAAGTACATAATGCAAAAAATAATCCCAAAGCAATTAATATTCTTTTATATATTTTATTTTTTTTCTTCATATGCGATTTTCTCTCCAGAAATTTAAATATAGTTTAAACTATTTATATCTTTCTACATTATACACCAAAATCCTTCTTTCCGTATAGTGTTTTTTGATTTTTTTTGAAACTTTTTTATTTTTTTACATTGATTTAACAATTTTTTAGTAGAATTTGTAGAAAATTTTCTAATATTAATAAAAATAAAAGAAATTGGTTTTAATAAAAATTTACGCAGACAAGAAAATATAAGTTTGAAAGGATATAAAAGAATTGATATTATTTTCTGAATAATTGTTTTAATTGTGTTTATAATTGCAACATTAATTTTAATAAATGGTTTACTAAAGATAAGTAAATAAAAAGTAACACCAATTGCAATTCCAATAAAGATATATATTCTCAATTGTCCATTATTAAATTTAAAAATTAAATACAGAAGTAAAATTCCGGTTATCATCCAAAATAATACATCTTCTAAATAGGTTATAATATCAGCAGTTTTAAAAGATCTTCTTAAGATACGAAAAATATCAAATAAAATTCCAATGATAATGCCTGATAGAATAAATATAAAAAATACATAAGCCTGATTTAATGTAATATTATCCATCATTTTCACCTATTTCTATTTAAATATTTTTCCTAAAAAGCCACCAGATTTTTTATCTAATTCTTTCTCGCTATAAGATAAATTAGAAATATCTCCTTCTACAATGACTTCAGATGTATCAATACTTAACTTATTAATTCGAAGATTCTCTCCTTTTACAGTTAAAAGACCTAATTCAGTTTCTACAATTACAACTTGATCATCAAAACTAAGGACATCTAATACTCCTGATATACTAAGTTTACTTCTATTTTCTAATATTAGATTTTGAATAATACTTCCCGTTGTTTGCATTTTTCTTTCATCCATACCTTATCAACTCCTTAAATATATATGTCTAGATTATATATATTCAGGCCTTGTCTAGTTTAGAACTATAGTATATGTGAATTTTATGTAACTTTTTCAAGATGTAAAAATAGATAGAAAAAAAGAAGAGGTAACTAATACTTTAGTAAAATACTAGCTTAATTCTTCTTTTTAGTAATAAATAAAATGATATTTATTTTATATCAATTCATTGTGAAATTGTTCTAAGATGTTAAGAGAAAGTTTCTGTTTAAATAAAATTAGAATTTTTAGTTCACTTGTTTGAATTGCTAAAATATCTAAATTATTTAATTTGCAAATTTCCAATATTTTTTCTAGAATCTGATTATTATTCATAATTCCATATCCAATAATGGCAAGTTTACTAATACCAACATAATTCATTTCTAATTCTGGAAGTTCTGTTTCTAATAAATGTTCTAATTTTACTAAATCAATAGCCTTTATTGTAAAACTAATATCTAGTTGATATTTACTATTGTTTATTAAGTTTTCGATTAATATCTGTTGGGAAATTAATTTACTTAAAACTTCTTGGAGCATTTTGATAGAATAAGTATTTTGTTTTAAATTAACCAAAAGAATATCATCATTTTTTACGATACTTTTTACGAGTGTATTTTCCAGTGTGTCATTAATAATTGTTCCTAGTTTATTATTAAAAGTAGAACCTGTTATAATTGGAATATGATATTTTCTTCCAACTTGAACGCAGCGATGATGAAGAACCTTTGCTCCTTCATGAGAGATTTCTAACATTTCGTCATAAGAGATATTTTCTAGTTTTTGGGCAGATGGTATTTTATTTGGATCTGTTGTATAAACACCATCTACGTCAGAAAAAATGTAACATTGCTTTGCTTGTAGGCTAGCAGCTAAAGCAACAGCTGTTGTATCAGAGCCTCCTCTTCCTAAAGTTGTAATATCATCATTAGAATTTACTCCTTGAAAGCCAGCAACAATAACAATTTTATTTTCTTCTAGTTCTTTTTGGATTCTTGAAGTATCAATTTCTTCAATTATAGCTTCTTGATAATTATTATCTGTATAGATTCCTGCTTGCCAGCCGGTTAATGAAATAGCTGGATATCCTAATTTGTTTAACAAAATACTAAGTTTTGACATGCTAATTTGTTCACCAGAGCTTAGTAAGACATCTAATTCTCTTTCTTTTGGCAAATCATCTAATTCTTTAGCTTCTTTTAATAATTTATCCGTTGTTTTTCCGTTGTGCAGAAACAACTACTACAATCTTATTTTTCTCATATAATTTAATAATCTTGTCTGCTACAATATTTAAATTTATATTATCTGCTACAGAACTTCCTCCAAATTTTAATACTATGATATTATCCATGGTGTTTAGCACCTCTTTATTTTGTAACATATTATCGCTGTGGCATCTTTAAATTTAAAGCATGCTATATAATATTATATAGCATGCTCTTAAATTATGTGAATTTTATATTTATTTTCTGTTTCTAATTTTTCTTTTGATTCCTATTTATCTTCCTTTTTTAGATATTTTAAATAACTTTCAATAAATCCATTTAAATCTCCATCCATAACACTACTAACATTTCCTACTTCATAATTGGTTCTATGATCTTTTACTAAAGTATATGGGCAAAATACATAGGATCTAATTTGGCTTCCCCAAGCAATATCGTTTTGAATTCCTTTTAATTCTTCAATTGTATCTTTTTGCTCTTTCTCTTTTAAATCTAATAGTTTGGATTTTAACATCTTCATAGCGGTTTCACGATTTTGAATTTGAGATCTCTCAGTTTGGCAAGATACAACAATATTGGTTGGAATATGTGTAATTCTGACCGCAGAAGAGGTTTTATTAATATGTTGTCCCCCAGCACCAGAAGCACGATAGGTATCTATTCTTAGATCATCTGGATTTATTTCAATTTCTACATCATCGGTAATTTCAGGAAGAACTTCTAAAGAAGCAAATGAAGTGTGTCTTCTTCCACCTGCATCAAAAGGCGAAATTCTAACTAGACGGTGTACTCCCATTTCTCCTTTTAAATAACCATAAGCATAAGGACCTTCTACTAAGAAAGTGACACTCTTAAGTCCTGCCTCATCACCATCTAAATAGTCTAATTCTTGTACAGTATAACCATTATCTGCTGCCCATCTAGAATACATACGATATAGCATTTGAGCCCAATCTTGTGCTTCAGTACCACCGAGCTCCTGGATGAATTGTTAAAATAGCATTGTTCCTATCATATTTTCCAGATAATAGGGTATTAATTTCTAATTTTTCAATCTCTTTTTGTAGATGTTCTGTATCTCTTAATAAATCTTTTATCATAGTTTCATCTGGCTCTGTTTCTAATAGTTCAGTCAGTTCTATTTGATTTTTTAATTCTATTTCAACTTTTGAATAAGCTTCTTTTTTTTCTTTTAATATCTTAATTTTAGAAAGGACTGTTTTAGAATTACTTGTATCATTCCAAAAATCAGAGTCCAATGTTTTCTTTTCTAGTTCAGATAGTTCTATTTTAACATTTTCAATGTCAAAGAGATTCACCGATTTCTTTTAATTTTTCTTTTATACTTTGCAGTCTTTTTTCGTTTTCTTCTAATTCAAGCATAAAATCAACTCCTTCTCTTTCCTTTTTAATTTCTCGTATTATATCATGAAATAAAAAAATAAGCTAGATAAAAACCTAGCTTATTATGTCCTTTATTCTAATTTATTTCTTTTACTTTATCATCATTTTGGTTTATACCTTTTGTGGCTCTTTATTCTCACTTTTTTCAAGCCAATCTTTTCCGTCCACTACTCTTGTAACCATCATAGAAGATACGGTATCTCCTACAACATTTAACATAGTTGCTGGTGGATCAATAATGGTAGCGATGATTGTTAAAATTGGAAGCGCTGCTACTGGATAGCCCATCATTGTTATAATTAACATTTCAGAAATAGTTCCTCCACCAATTGGAACTGCAGTGATTAATAAGTTAGCAAGTAAAGCAACACCTAATACACTTAAAATTCCTCCTGCTGTTGTAATGTTAGTTCCAAATAAGCAAACTAAGAACATAATTTTAAATACTGAACCAATAATAGATCCATCTTTATGAAAACTTGTTCCTAATGGAATTGTAGTTTCTGCAATATCATCTGGAACTCCCATTTTTTTAGCACATTCTACATTAACTGGAATAGATGCTGCACTAGAACATGTGGCTAAAGCGGTTACTGTAGATGGTAGAGCGTTTTTCCAGAAAGATTTGATTCCTTTCTTTCCTCCAGCTATAAATGCATAAAGTGTATAGAATATAAAGTAAAATGCTATTGCAATAATGGTATAGTAAATAAAGGTTTTTGCATAACCTACTGCAATAGATGCACCAAATGTTCCAACAAGTGATGCAAAATAACATCCTAATCCAATTGGAGCATAATACATGATAATTTTTACAATATTCATAATTACGGCATTTGCTGATTCTAAGAAATCTGCAACAGGTTTTCCTTTTTCACCTGCCATATTGACTGCTAATCCAAACATAATTGAAAATACTAAAAGTGCAACAATATTATCTTTGGATAGTAATTTTTGAAAATCATTAACAGTTAATAATTTTACTGTTCTATCAAGAATTGTTAAATCTTCCGTCTCTTCTGCTTCAGATTCAACAGATGCTTCTAATGAACTTCTGATTTGTTCTCCATCTTCAGGTTCTACTAGTTTTACAAAGTATGTACTAACAAAACCTACTAAAACTGCAATAATCGATGTAAATAGGAAAACTCCTACAATCGTTATCATAATTTTTCCTAATCTTTTAGGTTGTTTCATTTTAGAAATGGATGTGGTAATTGTTAAAAAGATAAGTGGAACAATAATAACAAGTAATAAATTTAAGAATAAATCACCAAAAGGACTTAAAACAGCTGCTTTTTCTTGGAATACAATTCCTACAATGGCGCCAACAATGATAGCAGCTAACAAAATAATTGTTGACTTGTAGTTAGATAAAAATTTTTTCATAATACTGCCTCCTAAAAACTTAAGGGCAACAAAGAATATAGTTATATTCTTTGGATTTTTTGTTATTATATAATATAATATTTTGCTTTGCAAGCATTTATGACAAAATTTATGCCAAAATAAAGAAAAAATGTTAAAAATTACTAAGAAAATAATAGATAAAAAGCTAATATATGTAGCTTTCGATTTATATTAGCTTTTATCATTTTTAAAGATTATCCATTTTTCCCACAGTAATACTATTTATATATTCTTTTTTCAAAATTATAATATCTATTTTTCAATTTCTTAAATTCTTTTGCTTATCTTCTAATACAAAATTCTTTCCATTTCCTTTTCATCTAAATAACTATTGTTTAAAATAAGAATTTCTCTATACTTTTTTATGAAATGAGAGAGTAGCAATAACTACTCTCTCGAAAATCGCACAAAATTTAATGTTTACTATTAATTCAATTACGTTTACAACTTGATACCTATATTACTCTTGCTCCAAAAGGTGCTAAAGATAATTTGGCAATTTTGAAAAATTGAAGTCCAAATGGTATTCCAATTATGGTTATACACCATAGACAACCGAATAATAAGTTCTCTAAAGCCATTGGAATTCCAAAGAAGATAACCCATATTACATTAGCAAGAAATGATGGTACTCCACCGCCATATTCTATTTCTTTTCCAAATGGTGCAAATGCTAATGATGCAAATTTAAAGCATTGCTTTCCATAAGGGATTCCGACGATGGTTATACACCATATAACTCCTGATAAAATCCAAGAAAGTCCACTAAAAAGTCCGCCAAAGATGAACCATAACACATTTCCTAAAAAGCTCATAATTTCATTCTCCTTTTTGATAATATTAATTAATTCCTGTGCGATCTTTTTACATCAGTTATTTAACCTTTGATAATATTAATTTAAACTAATGTCTTATTTAATTAATACTTTTTTAAAGTATTTTTCTATAATTATATTATATCAATATAATGTTATAATTGCTATTGTTTTATCTTACAATAATCTTACATTTTTGTAAGAATTATAGTTATAAAAAAGATTAGTTATATTTGAAACTAATCTTAATTTGTTATATATTTACTTGTTTCTTTTATACTTAATTTATCTAATTGGTTTTTATATTTTTCAATAAAGTTCTTTACCCAACTTGGATTTACTTTAGAATATTCTCTCAAACTCCAACCAATAGACTTATTGATAGAAAACTCATTACTATCAAAATTGTTTACATTTATCTTTTCTAGTAATTCTATATTTGTTTTTTCTATAATTTCATTTCATATAATATTCTTTGCCTATCAAATCCTATATGCTCATACATTGCTATTGCATTAGAATTAAACATCCAACAATCAAGTTCGATTCTATCGCATTTATTTTCTTTACCAATTTCTCTAACTTTATCCATTAACATTTTCCCATATCCGTGATACCTAAATTCTTTTTTGATTATTAATTGATCAACATCCATCTTTTTCGTATGTTTTTCTTTGATATTATATGCTAAATATCCAACAATATTTTCATCTGCTAGAAGAACTAAAATATTGAATTTTTCAAAGTTTTTAATTAAGTCTTCTTTTAATTCATCATCAGTTATATTTACAAATACATCAGGTCTACCATTTTGATGGAATCTATATCCTTCGATAAAAACATCTAATAATCCATTTTTAATATCTTCTATTTTTGCATCTCTTATTAATATATTCATTAATTTCAACTCCTTATAATTTTTTTATATCAACATGCATTCTTGAATGGTAATTGTTTTTAGAATAAAATTTTATTGCGTTTTCATTATAGGCAAATACATCAATCAAAACATATTCACATCCGTTATTTTTTAAATATTGTTCCATTGTATTCATCAATTGTTGACCTATACCATGTCCCCTAGCATTTTTGCTTACTATTAGTTCAGTTATTCTTCCCCTTTTAGGGCATTTGTAATCTAAATAATCAAACTCATCATATTCTGGAATTATACCCATTATTAACCCAATTGCTTTATCATTTTCAACTGCTAAGAAACATTTACCATTTTCATCATTTACTTCTTTTAAATGAATTAATGCCATCTTTTCTCTATATTCTTCATGAACTTGATCTAAATTATCTTTATCAATTGAAACAATATATTCTTCTAATTCAACAAGTAAATCTCTAACATCTTCTAAATATTTTTCTTCGTATTCAATTATTTTCATTAAAGTACATCTCCTATATACAATTATACCACAAATATGACCAAACTCCTTGGACACAGGTCACTTCTCTCTAAAGTTCTTATAATACTAGCTTTTTACTGATTATAGAAATATTTAAAAAGGTATCTTAAATAAATTTTCTAATTTAATGTACTCAAGAAACCTTTATTTTTTTCAAGGGCTTTCAATTATTTATCACAACAATTTTTGTATTTCTTTCCACTATTTTCACCCCATTTATATGGCAAAAGGTATCTAAATAAAAACCAAAAATAATTATTTTTTACAAATAAAAATCCAATAATTTTTTTTATGATTAAATCTTATTGTTTCTTTTTTTTCAAGTTTTAAAATATCAAATGGTAATAAATATTTATTTAAATCAACTTCATCAAATAATCTTATAAGTTTTTCTTTGTTATACCAAAAATGATGTTCTATTTCTTTTGCTGTATCTTTTATTGCTTGATAACCTTCTAGACCATTAACGGCACCTATAAACAATCCATTAGGTTTTAATATTCTTTTAATTTCCTCCATTAAGTTTTTTGTATCATTATCAGAAAAATAATGAATTGATAAATTAGCAAAAACCAAATCGTATGTGTTGTTCTCAAAAGGCAATTTTTCTTGCATATCCAATTTAATTATATTTGGATTAAATTCTTTTACTTTATTTAACGCAGTTTCAGATATATCTGCTGATGTAACATTATAACCAATTTCTAATAATGCTTTAGAAAATTGTCCTATTCCACAACCCAAATCTAAACAATTACCTTTACCTACAAAATAATTCTTATATTCATTAATCCAAATGTCTTCTTCTAATTCTTTATTAATGTGTTCTTTCCAGTATTTATCAGTTTTAAAATAATCTGAATTCATATAAAATCGCACCTCTCTTTTTAATTATAACATAAAAATTACCACTAACATCGAGGCAAGGGACATTTTTTTATTCTTTTCTTTATTTATAAGACTTTAAAATTCAAAAATACTCATTTTTTATGAATTAGATATACTTTAGATAGTCAAAAAAGGTATCTAAAGTGCCTTTTTTATAAAATATTGAATTTTCGATGATATATAAAAGCCCTCGCAGAGTCTTTATTTACGAGGGTTTGTGAGCTATTTACCACAACATTGTTTATATTTTTTACCACTGCCACATGGACATGGATCATTTCTACCTACTTGTGGTCCTTGATTTACGACTGTTCTATCCATACCGCCTTCTTTTTTAGAAAAGCCATTATCCACTAAGTTGATTGCTGTATCTTCTAATCCAGTATTGGTAATTTGTGCTGCTTCTGTTCTTTTGATTTCTCCTGTTTTTCTTACATTTAAAAGGAGTTTTACAACATCTAATTTAATATCTTCTACCATTTGGTCAAACATGTCAAATCCTTCAATGCGATATTGAACAACTGGATCTTTTTGTCCATAAGCACGAAGTCCGATACCATCTTTTAGTTCATCCATTGCATCGATGTGATCCATCCATTTTTGATCAACTACTTTTAACATGACAACTCTTTCTAATTCTCTGAAGTCTGTTTCTCCTATTTCTTTTTCTTGTTGTTCATATTTTTCTGTTGCTTTTTGAGTAATTTCTTGGATCACTTCTTCTGAATTAATTCTATTTTGTTTGACACTTTCTAAATCTTTAATTGCAAAAATGTTTTCTATTTCTGCTTCTAATGCTTCTTTATTTATTACTTCTTCTGATAAGTAATGAGAAGCAACTGTTTCTGCAACTGATGAAACCATTTTTGTAATATTGTTTTTTAGATTTTGGCCGTCTAATACTTCTTTTCTTTGTTTGTAAATAATTTCTCTTTGCGTGTTCATAACATCATCATATTGTAGGACATTTTTTCTGATACTAAAGTTCTTTCCTTCTACTTTTCTTTGGGCAGATTCTACAGCATTTGAAAGAAGTTTTGATTCTAATGGCATATCTTCATCTGCACCTAGTGTGTTATATACTCTTGTAATGGCATCTCCTCCAAAGATTTTCATTAAGTCATCATCAAGACCGATATAGAATCTAGATTCTCCTGGATCTCCTTGACGTCCACTACGTCCACGTAATTGGTTATCAATTCTTCTTGATTCGTGTCTTTCTGTTCCTATGATTTTTAAGCCTCCAGCTTCGATAACTTTTTTCTTTTCATCTTTAATTTCTTTGTCAAATTTTTCTTCTAACTCACGAAAAGTTTTTCTTGCATTTAAAATTTCTTCATTGTCTGTTTCGTTAAATGCAGTTGCTTGTTCAATTAGTTCGTCTGTATATTTTCTTTTTCTCATTTCTTGTTTTGCTAAGAACTCACTGTTTCCTCCTAGCATGATGTCAGTACCACGTCCTGCCATGTTGGTTGCAATGGTAACTGCTCCGAATTTACCTGCTTGTGCAATAATCTCTGCTTCTTTTTCATGATATTTTGCATTTAATACTTCGTGTTTAATTCCTTCTCTTTTTAAGATAGCACTTAATTTTTCTGATTTTTCAATTGATACTGTACCAACTAGTACTGGTTGACCTTTGTCGTGACTTTCTTTAATACTTTGTACAACTGCTCTGTATTTTGCATTTTCATTTTTGTAAATAACATCATTATTGTCTTTTCTAATCATTGGTTTGTTGGTAGGAATTTCAATTACATCTAATTTGTAAATTTCTTCGAATTCTGCCTCTTCTGTCATTGCAGTTCCTGTCATACCAGATAATTTATCATACATTCTAAAGTAGTTTTGGAATGTAATAGTTGCTAATGTTTTAGACTCATCTGCAATTCTTACATGTTCTTTTGCTTCTATTGCTTGATGTAAGCCGTTGTTGTATCTTCTTCCGTACATGATTCTTCCAGTAAACTCATCGACAATTAAAACTTCCCCATCTTTTACAATGTAGTCAATGTCTTTTTTCATAATACCATGGGCACGAAGGGCTTGGTTTACATTGTGTACTAATTCTGAGTTTTCTAAATCATTGAAGTTTTCTAGTCTAAATTCTTGCTCTGCTTTTTTGATTCCTTTTTGTGTTAAGCTAGCAGATTTTGCTTTTAAATCAACAATGTAGTCGTATTTTTCATTATCTTGTGCTTGATCAAAATCTTTTACATCTTCTTCTACAATTACTTTTGGAGTAAGTCTTCGAACAAAGTCATCAGCTTTTTTATATAAATCAGATGATTTATTTGCTCTACCTGAAATAATAAGAGGAGTACGTGCTTCATCTATTAAAATACTATCAATCTCATCAACAATTGCATAATTTAATTTTCTTTGAACTGCTTGGTCTTTATAGATTACCATATTATCTCTTAAATAATCAAATCCAAATTCATTATTTGTACCATAAGTAACATCACAAGCATAGGCTTTCTTTTTATCAGCAGGATTCATTTGGCTAATCACAAGTCCAACTGTTAGCCCTAGAAATTTATATACTTTTCCCATCCATTCGCTATCTCTTTTTGCTAGATAATCATTAACAGTGATAACATGAACGCCTTCACCAGTTAATGCATTTAGATATACTGGTAACGTTGCAACTAATGTTTTTCCTTCACCAGTTTTCATTTCGGCAATTCTTCCTTGATGTAAAACAATACCACCAATCAGCTGTACATCGAAATGTCTCATACCAAGAACTCTTTTAGAAGCTTCTCTGACAACAGCAAAAGCTTCTGGTAATATATCATCTAATGTCTTTCCTTGTTTTAATTGTTCTTTTAAATATGATGTTTTTGCTTGTAATTCTTTATCAGATAATTTAGAAATTTCTTCTTCTAAACTATTAATTTTGTTTACAATTGGCATAATCCTTTTTACTTCTTTTTCGCTATATGTTTTAAATAGTTTCATCGCAAAATCTCCTATCTTACTCTATAATTTTACTTTTGTACTATATCACTATTTCCCTATTTTATCAATAAAATTGAGATATTTTCTTGATCTTTTTTCAATTCTATTTTAAAATGATTCTAGATTTTATAAGGAGATTTTTCTAGTGATAAATACATTAATTTAAATTGTACAATAGTTTTGTTTTTACCTCTTACTATATCTCTTTCAAGGAAAACTACGTTATTTACTATTTTCTTGCTTATTTTTGGGGGCTCTTAGTAACAATAATAAGAAGTAGTTGGCTTGCTTTAGGAGTATGTTCTTTCATTACACTTATTTACTTTATAAAAAAGAAAAATAAGAAATTCTTTTTTGGTATTGGTGTTCTTATCATTTGTTTTGCCATTATTTATGTTTATTTTGATACATCAGATAACAGTACAATGATAGCAAAAAAAGAACAAATAGAATTGGTATCTGGAAAATGTGTCTTAATACAATTTATCATTATCCATTACTTGGAACAGGCTGTTATCTTATTTCCCTAGTTCCAATCATCAATCTTCTTAGAGAAAAAGCGTTTGATAATGAGATTTCTTTGTTATTTTTTACTTTGCATTTTTTGCTATTTGATACAAGCGTTTTTTAATATCAGTACAATTAGAGTTACCCCCTCTTTTTTGATGGTACTAGGACTTAGTCAGAATCTTTCTTTAAAAAAGAAATAAAATGATAGCATATCTTAACCCGCTTTCTCATAGACTGTAGTAGTCTAGAAATAGAAAGAAGGTTTTAATTTGTTTGTTGCAAATATCAAGTTAAATAAAAATAAATTATTTAAAGTATTTATGATTGTTGTTATATTATTAATTATTATCCTGTTTGGAATTGCTGTTAAGAAGGTATTTGATATTCGTTTTTCAACTCGAGATTCTGCTAAATTAGATGAAGTTTATACAATTCCTTCTGTTAATTATTCCAATGTATTAAAAGCTGTTCATGACAATATTGATACCTATGTTGGTCAAAGAATTTGTTTTACTGGATATGTTTATCGTGTTTATGACTTTTCTGAAAACCAATTTGTTTTAGCCAGAGATATGATTATTGATTCTAATCAGCAGACCGTCGTAGTTGGATTTTTGTGTCAGTCAAAAGAAATTAAGAATTATGCAGATAAAACCTGGATTGAAATTACTGGCAAGATTACAAAAGGAGATTATCATGGAGATATGCCAATTATTGAAGTAGAAAGTATTAAACAAGTAGAAAAACCAAAAGATGCTCTTGTATATCCACCTAGTGATGATTTTGTACCTACAAGTAGTGTTATTTAAAAGAAGAATCCATCTTACTTAATAGATGGATTCTTTTTTTGTCACTCAAAGAAACCACGTGCTATGCGCGTGGTAAAAGAAAGCTTTTAGCATGGGGCAAAGTAACAAAAAGAAAAACTCCCTGAAGTGATATAATATAGAAGGTTCGACA
>JAETTH010000097.1 GCA_021769225.1 Erysipelotrichaceae bacterium | reverse complement strand
ATTGTTACGCATGCATTAGACTTCATAGTGTCGCCCAAAAACTATCCACAGTTAGAAAACCATTATATCACTACAGAACATCAAATAAAAACTCTTTAGTTCATTCTTCAAATAAAAAAGGAGAAAAAGAACTATCAATAATGATGGATACTGCAGAGAAATCATTGATAAAACAAGGCTTGTTACAAGAATTATCATTGCATTTCAAATCATTCTGTTATATGCATAAATTCTGGCAGACTTTCTTTTACTCTGATGATTATGATTTCTCATGGTATAAAAGCTATCGTAAAGAACTTAATAAAAACGTATTTAAACTTATTTTACCCATTTCTATGAAAATAATGGTTTTGATAGGTAGTATTATTTCATTTAGTGTTTTCAAATATCTAATTATCAGATATAAACTATGTTTACAAACGCTGCATAAAAAAGAATAAATTCGCATTAATATTTGTCGCATTTTCATTACAAACAAATCTTTGAATGGTATTAGTAAGTTGAAAAGAAAACAATTATCATATTGATACCATAGAAATTTGGCTAACATAATCCTCGAGATCATAAAAATGATTAAATAAGCAATATAGCCTATATCATATTAAAAATGGGAAAAAGAGTTTTATTCATAATTGACCAAATAAAAACCGGAGGAGCCGAAAAAATACTTCTTGAATATGATAAATATCTTTTGAGTCATGGTTACAAAACAAAAATATTTGTTCTTTATAATGATAATGATAATGAAAGATATGAGTATGGATGTAGGGCAAATACCTCCAATATTATAGTTAAAACAATTCAACAATTCAAACTATATTGGAAATTAAGAACAGTTATAAATAATTACAAACCAGATGTATTATTTTCATTTTTAGAGAGAAGTAATATACTGGCTTCTTGGTTACCTACGACTGCAATAAAAGTTGTAACTGTTCATAATATATTGTCAATACAATATAAAAAACTTCATCCAATACTGTTTAGAATTATGAAAAAGGTTATAAGAACCTGTTACTCCAGAGTGCCAATATTGATTGCTGTTTCTAATTCTATTAAGTGTGATTTGATGAAGAAATATAATTTAGCAGGAGACAATATAATCGTTGTCACTAATAAAACAGATCCATTTAAAATTGGAATCGCCTCTAATGAACCTATTTCTGAATTTGAATGGGATCATAATGCAAAATATTTAATTAATATTGGTCGGTTTTGTCATCAAAAAGCACAATGGAAAGTCATTAAAACTATTAAGTACTTAAAAACGAATTATCCCGAATTAAATATGAAGGGCATAATAATGGGAGATGGAGAATTAAAATCTGCTCTATATAAATACAGGGCTAAACTCCATTTAGAAGATGAAATAATTATTATGCCCTACCAAAAGAATCCATATAAGTTCATTAAGAAGTCTGATATATTCTTATTACCAAGTTATTTTGAGGGTTGTCCAATAGTTCTTAGTGAAGTTATAGCTTTAGGAATTCCATTTGTAGGAAGCAAGCCAGCGGTTCCTATCGATTACTTCTGCAGTGATATTTCAGAATGGAATAATGCGACATTCGAAATAACCAATTTTTCAGATTTTGATTATAATATTGATTCCGAAACAAAAGAAATAGGAGAAAAAGTAATAAAACAACTATCTACATTATCTTCGGTTTCTGGGACTAGACAATGGAATGAAAGTAATAATAAAGAAAAACAGTTTGATGAGTACACAAAACTTATCGAGGACTAGGAATTTTGTCATATTTACATTCTTTGTAATTGTTTTTTTTCCGACATTCTGGGGATATGTATCAATCGGCACAGGACAACTTATATATCTCATAGTGTCGATATTGGGAACAATCCCTGTTTTCTTAAGTTTAAGAGCGTTTAAAATTCCATTACCTGATGTTACGCCATTATTTTTACTTTGGTCTTTTTCATATCTTACAACATTAGTAATACAACCAATATTAGGTCATCACATTATCCTTAAAGACTTTACTGATGTAATAAGACCTGTTATCTATTTATATTTTTTTATATTAGGTTTTGTTTTTGGTAAAAGATTAAGTTTAACAAAATCATTTGTAAATATAATTGTAATATTAATATGTGTATCACTCATCTTTGATATTATAAAATTCTTTGAATCATTTCAATTAATAACCAAATTATATGCGGTTTTTGAATATGGCTATCTAAACTATATTAGGTACTCCGGAACATTTGGTTATTGTTATAATTTCGGATTTGTATTAATTTTTATATATTGTTACTGCATATTATCTTTTCCCTTCAAATCATTTATTTTTATTGGAGGATGCATTGCCATGTTACTCGTAGGATCGCGCTCTGTGTTAGCAGCTTACATGGTTGTAAATATTATTCTTTTCTTTACATCAT
>JAETTH010000096.1 GCA_021769225.1 Erysipelotrichaceae bacterium | reverse complement strand
TTGCTAAAATTCAAAAGGAATTAGAAAAAGTTTCTTAAAAAAACAACCCTAAAAAAACTATTTTTTAGGGCTTATGTTTAAAAAAATTTGGGACATTTTCAAAAATCATTGACATTCTTTATTTTTACCTTTTTGTGTGTTTATTATAAACTTTGAAATATTTTATATTTTCCATTATTATATTCTAACTTTGCAACTGCTCCATTTATTAAAGTGATAAATGGTCTCACATGACCAAAATCACAATTTACTAATATTGGAACTTTATATTTTCCTAACAAATCTAATAACATTTTATTTTGTTCTTTAAAAAATTCTTCATTTAATGTGATTTTTCCTCTTCCTATCATAAAACCATTAACTCTATAAAACCAATTATTTTCTATCATCTTTTCTAGACATTCTTCTAATTCTTGTAAGTTCATAGAACAATTCTCTATGTACCAAATCACTTTTTCATTTTTTTCATTAAATTGTTTTACATAGTCATATTTTGTTCCAACTAAATTTCTAATAACATCTAAACATCCACCAATCATTGTCCCTTCGAGAGTACAAGTCGATAGTCCATTTAGTTCAAAAATATTATTTGGAGTATCTAAATTATATCCTTGCAACTCTTTTCCTTTTACTTTTTTAAATGATTTTGTTTCATATAAAGTCGATGATTTTTGTTCTATTATATTTCCTCTTAACATTTCTAAATTATTTTTTATAGTTTCATCCCAATTATTAAATCCAAAAGTAGGAAAGCATGGAGCATAATATGTTTTCCAATTTAATATTGTAGTAAATAAAAATAATAATACAGCATTATCTGAAAAACCTTGTACTATTTTTTCTTCACTTTTTTTCATATCTTCGAAATTTAAGAATGGTACTAATTCTATAATTTTATCTCCTCCATTTGCAGAAATTATTATATCTACGCTAGGATCTTTTAATGCATTTTCTAATTCTATGGACTTTAGTTTGTATTCTTCTGAATCATATTTATTTTTAATTTTTACTGTTTGCCCTATTTCCACATTATATCCAAGTTTTTTAAAATTTTTTACTGCATTTTCTAATCTTAAGCAGTCACCTTCACTATTAATAGCATCTGATGGTGCTGTAACAAAAACTTTATCTTTTAAAAATCTCATAAAAATCCTCCTATTATTAAATATCTATATAATACTATAAATCTAATACATATTCAATATTAATCAATAATTTTGATTATAAGCATATTTTAATTTTATTAAGCTCTGAAATTTTTGAGTAGAAAAATAATGGTATTATCCCCTTGTGAATAAAATAATACATTATATATTTAACCCCTCATTTCCTCGCTTTTATATAATAGCCTAGTATGTAGATATATTATCTACTATGAATTCTGTTATTTCTAACATTGTTCATCCTTGCCCAAACTTTTTACATTCATATATTCTCTTACAAGTTTTGCCTTCTGAACTCTTTTTTATTGTGAGTATATGTTACAAAATCTCACTTACGCATTTCGTACAAATAAGCTGTTTGTACTCATACGAATGAACTTTATAGCATCGTCTCATAACACCTGTCACTTTTATATCGTGTATACCTATTCCAACGATACTTTTACTACAATTACATACATATATAAATATACACTTTACGAGTTTACGGCATCTCTCGTTTATATTATTCAATTTTAATACACAAAAAACTCTAGTCCATTTTTAGACTAGAGTTTCTAATTATATTATTATTTATGGATTATTTTACTCCATCTCTTGTTCTTCATTTTTTTCATTTTCAATTTTTTGTATCTTTTCTTGTGTTTGAAAATCTTTTATAAAATAGTTCGTAAATTTTTGCATATATTTCAGACTTTCTTTTAATGTTCTTGAATCTTTATCAATTCCCCATTTACATATATCTTTTAAGTTATAATTTTTTGTATTTATGTTTAATATTTTAGTCACAGCAAATACTGTTGCATCTACTTCTACTGTAGTTTGCTTTGCATAATCATCTACATTATATTTCAGAAAATTTCCTGCTCTTGAATTATCTCTAATATCACATATTATGTTTTGAATATTTTCTATTGATGAATTTTCTATGAAAGGTATTCCTCTTCTTGCACACATTCCTTTTAACATTGTTTCGACATATTCTTTTGAATATACTTTTTCTTTATGTTTTATTGCATCTGTTTGACTTATGTCATATACTTCATCTTTTACAAATTTATACCCTTCCTCCGTTTTTATTCTTTTTATGATTTTTAATGGTTTTTCTTCATTTTTTAGATTAATTTTATATTCATCCAGTTTTTCTCTATGAAATATAGAGCTAAAATTCATATTAGTGTAAAATATATTCGGGGAAAAATAAAAAGATAAAAAATAAGATACCCAATCAAAATTGTGTTAAAATAATTTTGTACCAAAATTTAACCAATTGAAAGGGGTATCTTATG
>JAETTH010000095.1 GCA_021769225.1 Erysipelotrichaceae bacterium | reverse complement strand
CAAAACAAATGATGAAAGTAAACATATTACCTGATTATATATCTAGTGTACTAACCAGATAGGAATTATTAATCGGGTTTTAAATAAGGAGTAAATGGTAGTGGGAGATGAAGGACAATTTAGATTTACAAATGGTACAGCTGTGGAGAAGGATTTAGGATCTGATAGAAAAAATGCTGTTGTTAACCATGAATTTGTACACAGTCAATTATATTCAATGACAACATACGGTCAAATTGTTTTAATGCTTGAGAAAAATTCATGGTTACATAACAGAAGTAAAGAATTTCTAGAGGTTTTATTTAAATATATAAGAAGAATGCAAGAGAGAACGGCTGTAAATGTTGAGATTATATATGAGTGCATTGATAATGGACTCAAAGCATATAATGATGCAATAGAAAAGTTGAAAAGCAGAAATAGAACCTATTATAATTATTTTAGAAAATTATGTTGTATTAATTGTAAGATTAATTCAGAAGATGAAGCAGAAATGATGCAGGGTGTAATAATAACCATAGCAAGGATTGCACTAAATGTAAATCCTGAGTTGATTCCTTTGAATGAAATAAATGATGCAAAACGCTTGAAAATATATTTTGATAATCCGGAGAACAGTTCATTAATATCACCTAATAAGAGATTTGATATTTTGGTTAATTATTTATTCAGGGAAAATGATAATAATAGTGATATTGAAAGTGTAATAAAGGGGAGCATAGATTTTGAGAAGATGGATGATTTTGATTATATACATAAAGTGGCTTTTCAAAAGGTATCAAATATTTTAAGTGATTCACAAATTTCATCTAGACTTATAGCAAGAATAACTACTATTGGAGTAATGAAAATTAAAATAGAGGAAGGAGGCGAATATTTAACCGCTAAACCAGCTCAAATTAATGTTAATAAAGAAATAACTATTAAACCAGTGGAGAATAAGAAGAAACTATATGAGTTGTTAAACAAACAGGATTATAAAGAGTTGTTTGTGCTTCATACTATCGGAGGATTTGAAGAGATACACGTAGTCTGTGTTTATGGACAAATAGGTGTGAAGAAGATGGTGTACCCACTTTATATAACAAATGAAGAGGATTTCTACAATATAATATCAAATACCGTGTGTAAGATGGTTTTTTATAAGACAAAGCTTATGGACAAAGAAGCCAAAAGAATTCGTAAGATGGTTAGACAATTACCTATATATATTTTTGAGGATACTCCAATAATAAATATAATTCAGTTTATTAAAAGTTTTTTCTTTAAGGGCAGATTTGGATTTATAGAATATGAAAATTATTATATATTTGCTGTAAGCAAAAAGAGTATAATATTATTTGCAGATGTTTTTAAGGAAGCTAAGAGTGTATTAATAAATGAGCTGTGTGCCAACGGTCTCAGTTATACAGAAAATGCAGATGAAATTTGCAATATAAACGAAGTAATAAGATTAAATAGAATTTGCAATGAGTATGAAGTTAATAGATTAGAAGATGCAAAATTTGAAAAATAAAATTCCAGTTTGAGAGACAGACAAATTAGAAGGTGCAGAGGAGAAAATGTTATGGGAAATAAAATAACTGTGATTTTATACTATATAGCTTCCGTGTTATTTTACATGGTTTCTGCTTCTAAGTTTTTCAATTCAGGCTTTTACATCTGCTGTAGTTTGGCTGTGTTTAGGCTCTGCTTGCCTTTGTTTTGGGGCAAGTGCCCAAAGCAAGCATAAGAGGTCTGATGATGAAGACATTTCCAACAAGAAGTAATCTATCAAATGGATAACTTATTGTATAAAATACAAGCGCATAATTTCTCACACGGACAGCGTAATCCGATTGCGGGCAGAAATATGAGGTATTGTGCGCAGTTCAACAGTGTACCTGTAATAAGAGAAAAACGTCAAACTCTCATAAATGTTATATTGACGGTTCGTGATAGTTATAATCAGATGCGGATGTATTTATCAAAGGAGGGCGTAAAAAATTCTGTGTCTACGGAAAATAAATTTTCCTGATAAGAATTAGATATGTATAAGATATTTGTCGATAGCTGTTTTTTTGCTGTGTCGATTTTTTTTTCTAATTATAGTATTCCCAGATTTATACTGTTTATACGTTTTTTTCTATTTTTTTGCATTACAATCAGGACATTAGCAGTGATTGTTAAAAACGTGGGCGCTGCCCACACCCGGCCTCTGGAATAAGAGTGGGGATTTTTGGCAATACTGCTAATGCCGAAGGAATAAGGCCGGGACGGTCAATACATGTATGCGCTGCCGTTCCGGCTCTTTTTTCTTATAGATACTGGCTGAGCCTTTCTCCATAAAGAACAATCAGCTGGTTCAGTACCTGGTCCCAGTTACGGTATCTCTGGGTCCATTTTTTTATCACATTTTCACTTGCAAGATACAGCATTTTCTCCAGTGCTACATCACTTGGGAACACACTTTTTG
>JAETTH010000094.1 GCA_021769225.1 Erysipelotrichaceae bacterium | reverse complement strand
TATTTACTTTTCCATAACAGTTTTTAACTGTTTCACGAATATACTTTCTGAAATCATTTAAAATATTATTATATTTTTTCTCCTCTCCACGACATCTTCCAGGTTCCCAAGCATCATGTGATGGAACTTCCATATTTTTAAAAACATCATTCATATTATTTCCTTCAATAATAAGGACACCTGTAAATTCAATACTTCCACTGATTCTATTTTGTTCCAATATACGCATTCCAGCTCGACGTGTCATCAAAACTTTTCGATTGAACCCTTCACCTTCCTGCAAATATAAAGTACACTCCCCATCTTTAAATCCATATTTTTTTCCATAAACCTCAGCATTTAAAGGGATTTTCTTTATCTTAGGATCTGCCGACGTTAATAAATGATAATACTGAAGTAAATCTTTTACCTCTTCTCCATCATACGGATTAAGCTGTGCCATATATTTATGGACACTATTTTTGTCAATAATCTCCCCTTGAATATTTACAATTAGTTTTCCTTTAACTAACGAAACAAGAAAATCCATCAGTACGGCTCGAATAAAAGTCTTTTTAAATTCTTCTGTCTGATGCATTCCCAAAACATATATATCTGTTCCCGCTCCAGTTCTTTTATATGTCTTATCAAAGTTAGCCAATTCTGGGATTGCCACAAAACTATTATTTTCAGAATAATATCCTATACCAGTTGTCCATCCACCAATAGTCTCATCTTCAAATGAAATCAATTTAGCAACTCCAAAATTCGATGCTCTATTATCCAAATCTAACGACGAATAAAAAACCGTTCGCAAATCAGAACACGCAAATGCTGCTGCTTTTCCAATCCCAAAACTACCTCCTGAACTTTTCCCTTTATTTGATGATCCACTCTCTTTTACCAATCTACTCCAGTTTGTACCTTTTTCGCAAGTATCGCTACCTGTCAAGCCTATTGTATTATAATCACTAATACGCAAAACTTTTATCATTGGTTGGCATATAACATTTTCTGCGTATTTGAAAAATTTTAATGCATCTGGTTCATCTTTATTGCTTTCTTTACACTTTTTAATAACTTTCTCAAAATCATCCACATCTGGTACACCATCTCTCGGCATATCAAAACTAAAGAATTCTACTAAAACAGGCTTGTTTGTATTAGGAACCACAACGTCTAATGAATTTTGAATACTTTCTCTTACTAATGATCTATAGATATTTGCAGTAAAAGTTTCAATACCTGCATCATTTATTCCAACAATAGTGGAGTTTTGATTGGAAATAAATCTCCATTTTTTCATTTGTACCGCCTTTCTTCTCATAATTCAAATTTCCTTATATCTAATTTTAGTATGAAATTTTGGCTTTGTCTTTCTCAACTCAATTTCTATATCAGAAGATATTTTTTATTTCTTCTTTAGTATATCCTATAAATTAAATCCATTATAACATAAACCATTTATTTATTATTTTATTTTCTATTAAGCACTCATTTATTTCAATTCTTTCTTTTTTTGACGTCATTAAAATTTCTTTAATATTTATATTTACTTCTTTTAGTGTGTCATTTCTCGCATTTTTTGTCAATATTTTTTATATCACAGATTATTTTACATATATTGCGTTTTTATCATTTATTTAATCCTCTATCTATCCATAAAGTCTATTCCTTTATAATAGTTATCCTATTTTCCGTTATGTAACGTTATCGTCAATAAACGATACCTCTACTTTGCTCCCTACCTCTGCCTTTCTTAATAAAAGTATATTCAGCTATCATTAAAATAACAAACTTATCGAACTAATAGTCTGCATGATCAAAAAGACACTCAGTTTTACAACCTAGTGTCTTTTTTCTTATTCTCCTATATATCTCATTTTATTCAATTGCTCTACTACATAAGTTCCTTTTACCCAGTAATTTTGTCTGAGTATTTTCAAACCATTCACAGTCACTTTATCAGTTGCATCACTTCCTGTACCACGGAAAAAAATCACATTATCCAATGCTTTTGGAAGATTTGTTTCCGTCATCTGAATACCTGTTTTCGGCGTATACCTAATAGAACCATCTTTCTTCCTAACAACTGTTACTGCAAATTCATCTGTCTGTACTAAACGTTTTGCTTCTTCCCATGATGCTCTTACCGATGACATAATTTCATCTGAGCCCAGTTCCAAGATTTTAAATCCTTCAAAGGTATTCTCACCGTAAACCACCTGCGTGTTTATTGTTTTTCCATCAGGACTTACCATCATTCTCGGATGTTCTTGGAACACTGGACACAACAATCTATAATCATGAAAGAAGCTATAAACATCTGTATCTTCAAATTCTTTTTCTTCTCCATCTACAATTTCGAAATCAGAAAAATCCAAAGGACATGCAGATAACTTCATATCTTCTGTTCTTCCTCCGTTCTTATTTAAAACAACAGTCTGCCCATGTAATCCAAACTTCGCAAGTTGCTCAATCTGAGA
>JAETTH010000093.1 GCA_021769225.1 Erysipelotrichaceae bacterium | reverse complement strand
TTTTTATTTTATCAATTATGCGTCGAAACATATTGATATTATATCATGAAGGGAGTTGCTTTGCTACAAAGCTAAAGCCTACGTTACTACCGGCATAGCCGGAAGATTATTTACATGAAAAAGAAATAAACTAAAATTAGTTTATTTCTTTATTCATATTCTACTTTAACTAAATATAATCCCTGTGGTGGTAATGTTTTGCCTGCTTTTTCCCTTTTTCCTTCTTTGATAATATCTAGAATTTCTTCTGGTTTTATTTTTCCAAGACCTACTTCTAATAAAGTTCCTGCAATAATTCTTACCATATTATATAAAAAGCCATTACCAGTAAGTTCAATAATAATTCTTCCATTTTCCTCAAAAATGTTAGCTTCATAAATAGTTCTTACACTGCTTTTACTACTTGTTCCACTTGCTTTAAATGCCTTAAAATCATGTTCTCCCTCAAAATATTTTGCAGCCTTTGTCATATCTTCAACATCTAACTTTTGTGGGAAATAATATAGTAAGTGTCGGTAAATTGCAGATGGTGTTTCGTTATTATCAATAATATATCGATATGTTTTTCTCTTGCAATGATATCGACTATGAAAATCATCTTCTACTTCTTCTGCTTTTTTTATAACAATGGACTTTTTTATTTTTGAATTAATAGCAATCGGAAACTTTTCTACAGGCATCGTTGAATTGGTTTTAAAATTAGCAACCTGTCCTAAAGCATGAACACCCGCATCGGTTCTTCCTGAGCCAATTAAATCAATTTCTTCTCCTGTAATTTCTCCAATTACCTTTTCTAATTCTCCTTGAATATTTAATTTATTAGGTTGTTTTTGCCATCCATTAAAATCTTTTCCATCATATTCAATGGTAAGTTTAATATTTCTCATCTTTTCTCCCTATAATATAAATAGACTATCCTCGAAAAGGATAGTTGTTTTTTATTTATTATTTTTTTCTTCTTCACTTACTTTTACAGTCATTTCTTGTTGTTTTTTAAATAATTTCATATTTTTTATCTTATTAATTTTTTGCGACTTTTTTTCGTCAAAACGACTCGTTACTACATTTTTAATTAGAATTTTTCTTAATGCATCTTCTTTTACATCTGCAATTAAAGTACCATCTTTTGCAACTGAGATTTTACCAGTTTCTTCTGATACGACTACAACAATACTGTCGGATTCTTTTGACATTCCAATTGCTGCTCTATGTCTAGTTCCTAATTCTTTTGAAATATCTTGATCACTTGCTAGTGGTAGCATACAAGCAGCCGCAGCAATTTTATTATTGCTGATTATAACTGCTCCATCATGAAGTGGTGTTTTAGGAACAAAAATATTAACTAAAAGTTGTGGTGATACTTCTGAATTCATTTCAATTCCAGTTGAAATAATATCTTGAATCTTAATATCTCTTTCAATAACAATTAATGCTCCTGTTCTTGTTTTAGAAAGTTCAGTTGCTGCAATTACAATTTTATATACATCTTCTTTTGTTTTGGTTGCCAAATCTTTGTCAAATCCAAAAAATTTAGTCAATTTATTTGTTCCTAACTGTTCTAACGCTCTTCTTAATTCTGGTTGGAATATAACAATTAAAGCAATTACACCATAAGTAGTAAGTGATGTTAAAATCCAATTTAAAATATGTAAATTTAAAATAGAGCTTAAAGCAGTAGCAATTAAGAAAAATATAATTCCTTTAAAAATCTGCCATGCTCTTGAATTTTTCATTACTTTAATAAATTTAACAAGTAAAAACACAACAATACTAATATCAATAATTAAACTAACTAATTTAATTGGATATTGATAAAGCTGTTGCAAATATGCTAAAATATTTTGTTCATAAAAAGTGGTTAATGTACTAAAAAAATTATCGATCATTTTTTCCCTCTTTTACATTGCTACAATATAATAAATTAAAGTTCCAGCTGTAGCTAATACCATAATAATTGCTAAGAATAAAGCCATTGCTCTTGTTAAAATTGTTCTTCTATCTAATGGTTTCTTTTTTTCCTTTGCTTGTACTTTTTCTTTTTTCTTTTCTACTTTTTTTACCTTTTCTTCTTTATTTTGCATTTTGTTTATGTTCTTTGCCATTTTTCTTCCTCCGCTAAAAAATCTATATCTGTTATACCATAAAGGTTTCTAAATTTCAAGAAAACCTATTAATTTTCTCTATAATAATTTTATTACCTTAAAAAACTGTCAATATGCTTATATTAGTATATTGACAGTTTTAAAATAATACATCAAAATTATTAATACAAAATTTCAAATTACACAAAATTATTTATATATCTAATTAAGACTCATCTTCCTTAAAAGATTACCCATTTGGGATTAGATGTCTCTATGCTTCTTTGTGTATCAAAGTGCTAAAACACCAAAGCCGGACGGAACCCGTTGAGGGCGTGCGCAGCGCCGCCCGCAATGTCAGAAGACAGCACACCTGCATCAGAGCCATAAACGCAACCACCACCACGTAAAACAAACGGTATAGACGCATACCCGATAAGCACATAATCATTATTCCATGTTCTGGCTAAGTTTTGGCTTGTATTTGTTGATGTATCTTTTGCTTCTGTAAAGTATCCCCATGTTTGATTACTCGAATCTGTTCCAT
>JAETTH010000092.1 GCA_021769225.1 Erysipelotrichaceae bacterium | reverse complement strand
AAAATCTGACATATCTCATCACCAATTAAAATATATCAAAAATTCGTAGAAATTAAAATATAAGAGCCTAAATTTAATCAGGCTCTTAAGGGGCGGAATTTATTCCGCTTTTTTAATCTAAATATAAATTGCCATACCATATTGGTATGACAACAGTATCTTTTGGTGGAGGTGAGGAGAGTCGAACTCCTGTCCAACTAACTTTCCACACAAACTTCTCCGAGTGCAGTTTATTTTTTCAATTCCTTCCTTTAGCGCCAATAAACAAGCTCTAAAAAAAGTAGCTTCTAAAATACCCAATAATTTGTGAAGCTCAAATTATCTTCGTTTCCCACTAATTTGTCGCCCTTACTTAAAGCCGTAGGCAACCTTAAAAAGACGTGCCGCACTTAGGCAGCGTATGCTAATTCTCTATTATCAGCGTTTATTTTTATTTCCCGTTTTTTTAAGTGGCCAACGAGATCCACTACTCGCTATTTGTGTTTCTGGGTAATTGTCGAAACCAATTACACCCCCATGTACTTTTCTATTATATAATATTTTTTGAATAAGAGCAAGTTTTCTTTTTATTTAGAATAACCTACCAAAATCTCTATTTATTTTAATTTTAAAAGCAATTTAGTGATTTTTTAATTTTAAGAAATTTACAAATTAAAATTATATATCCATAATAAATATAGGATTCAATTCTTGAAAATTGTTTAATATAAAATACCAATATTTTTTGGAGCAGTTCAAAGTCACAGATGTATTTTTTATTGTCTATTTGCCTTAATTATAACTAGTATAATTAAGGCAAGTACTATAAATACAAATAAAAGCGGTAAATATTCTAATTTTAATCTATTTTAAAAATTGCTATATCATTTTTTAATTTATATTATTTTTATTAAATAATTTTTCAATTTCATTAATATTCATACTAAATTTATTACCTGTTTTTGTTTCTTCTACTTCTATTATTTCACCATTTGACTTATCACCAATAATGGCAATGTATGGAGTTCCTAAAGTATATACATCTTTTATTTTATTTCCTAAGGAATATCCTTTTCTATCGTCAATTATAGATTTAATACCTTTAGCATTTAAAATATCATATAATTTTTCAGCAGAATCTTTTTTATCATCTTTATAAATAATTTGAATTTTATATGGGGCAATATTTAAAGGTAAAGAAAATCCTTTTATCTCATCGTTTTCTCTTATAATATTATTTTCTAGTATGATAGCTATAATTCTGCCAAGTCCAATTCCATAACATCCCATATAATATGGCTTGTCATTTTCGTTTTCATCTTTATAAAATAAATTCATACTTTCAGAATATTTTGTTCCTAATTGAAAATTATTTCCAAGTTCAACTGAATTATATTCTTCCATATTTGATAAATCTTTAATACCTATTTGTTGTAAATATTCGTCCTTATTTTCAAATAATAAAATTTCTTTGTTTATTCCAATATTATTTTCTTTATCATAAAGAACAATATCTTCTCCTAAATCAGTAATTACTTGAAATTCTTCTGCTATTTTTCCTCCCATTGTTCCATTATCACTAACAGTTGGAATAATCTGTATACCTAATCGCTTAAAGATATTTAAATATGCTTGATGCATTAAATCATAAGTTTTATTCATATCTTCTTCATTTTTATCAAATGAATAAGCATCCATCATAACAAAAGTTCTAGGTCTAAAAAGATATCCTCGAGTTCTAATTTCTTTTCTAAATTTTTCTCCTATTTGATAATAAATGGCAGGTAAATTTTTATAAGACATTAATCTATTTGCTCCGAAAATAGTAGCACATTCTTCGGCTGTTGGAGCAAGTCCATATTCCCCCAAATTATTATTTAAAGTAAACATGATATCATTTTCTTCTGTGTACAAATTCCATCTATTTGATTTTTCCCATACTTTTTTTGGTTGTAACTTTGGAAATTCCACTTGAATGCAACCAACTTTATCTAATTCGTCAATAATAATATCTTCAACTATTCTTTCCAATTTAGTCCATAAATTTCCATATCCATATATTCCACTTTCATATTGATATAGTTCACCTAGTTTCATTAATATGTTTTGTCCGGAATAATTTTTTTCTATATCCTTTAAATTTATTTTTTTAATATTTAAATTGCTTAATCTCATATATAATCCCTCTTTTATTATTTTATTTAATTATAAACCTAAAATAATATTTCGGTCGCTTCTTATATAAAATTCTTTTCATATTTAATCACATCACCTTACAAAAAAAGAATGGTAAAAGGAGCACTATTTGTGCGGTACCATCCTCATTTATACTTAATTTAAATAACGGTTATTAGCCGGAAATGTTTTCATTTCACTCAAAGGTAGGAACTTATATATCATTTTATTATCTTCCACCAAGCGATAACTCTCTGAAAAAACAATATAAAAGTCATGTCCTCATCAAAGATTTGTGCACAAATTCTAACATAGAAATAATCTTTTGTCAACAAAAGATAGGATACTGCTAGGGTTAAATTTCATGACGTTAATTAAAAAAGTAAATTCTATTCAAATAAAAGTAAATAGATTTTAATTGTATTTTAATAGTTATTGTAAGATTAAAGGAAAGTTTGTATAATATAAATATAGGTGCTTCTTG
>JAETTH010000011.1 GCA_021769225.1 Erysipelotrichaceae bacterium | reverse complement strand
TATACTTTATGAAATGAACTTAAAAATAATAAATGTGTTAAAGCAATCGATATTATTGGATTTTACAAGTTTTTTCAAAAAAATAAAAAAATTGCCTACATTTACTTGACACATACATTATAATTATAATTTTAAAATTTTATTGACATCTTTAATAAATTTGAGTATAATAATTATAGGAAATGGAGAATCCACAAACGTGGTTTGCCAGTTGATATGTAAAAAACACATCAGGTTGACAATATACAGATGTGTTTTTTATTGTTTATTTGCTTAAAATTATAACCAATATAATTAAGGCAAATACTATAATAGCTTCGACAATTAGTCCAAATAAAAGTAAGTATATTATTTCTAATAAAACAGCTTCTATCATAGCACCACCTCCTCACTCACAACAAAAGTTGTGGATTAAAAGTGGCAAACCACATCTGCTTATTCTTATTTCCTATATTAGGAAGTATAGCATAAAATTTTTTATAATTCAATATAAATAAACAAATTTTCGTAAATTATTATACACCGTCAATACAAATATTATAATGGTTGATGTTTCTTACTTCTCTGTATTTTATAAAATTAACTGCTAATAAAACATTATTTAATAAAGAAGATTTTATTAATGAAGATGGAAAAGAATTTTGGAATGAATCAGCTTCATTAGGTTTCTTTATTGATGAATTAGTTTAAAACAGTTCATTTATAGGGCAATTTTAGAGGGTAAAATTTTTTTTAAAATTTTCCCGAGAAAAATTGACACTATCGAATCTAATTAATTCTATTGTCTTTATAAAATTTTTAAAATATAATAAATCTATCCTTTTCAAAGGGAGGAGTAACAGGAAAAAGAAAGACAAAATCAACTTGTACATTTGTAACATTCTTCAAAATATCTTTTTGTTTCTTGTTCTCCAATTTTATCAAAAAATTGTTGGTCAGATGTAAATATCATTTCACATATTACTATACTGTTACTTCTAATATGTCCTTGTAAATTATTTTCTTTTTTACATTTATCAAATTCTTTTGTATATGTTAAATTATATATTTTCAACATTTATATACTCCTATTCACTTTTGTAAAATTAGTCTTAATTGTCTAATTTTTTCTTTGTCTTCTATGTAATCTTTTCTTTCTTTTACAAAATTTTTAGAACCCCTTTTTTCATAATCATATCTAGGTATCAATTGAATATGAAAATGATTCATTAGTCCATCACACATAGTACATAGATATACACTTTCAGAACCATAAGTCTTTTTAATTGCCTTCATAGTTTTCTTTGCAAAAACAAATATCTCTTCACATAAATCATCTGGTATTTCCATCATATCTTTATAATGTGCTTTTGAGCTAATTACAATATGCCCTATTGCCCTTGGTTTTCCAACTAAAAAACATTCAAATTTATCATTTTCATACAACATTTTATCTTTGTTATTTCCATATAAACAACAATTATTTTCCCTATCAAAACAAGTTGGGCAAATTCCTGCATCGACAAGATTTGCAACAGTTACATCTTTTAGTAGTTTTATTTCAATACCTACCGCACCATATTTTTCAATGTCACTTTTTGAGTAATATTGTTCCATATCATTTGGACTTGCTTTATCATCTTTTTTATATCCTAATTTTGCTTTATCAACCTTTGAATATAACTCTTCAAACGATTTAAAAATATATAAATTCATT
Organism: Erysipelotrichaceae bacterium; assembly: GCA_021769225.1. GTDB lineage: Bacteria > Bacillota > Clostridia > TANB77 > CAG-508 > JAETTH01. Next base: position 42,849 of record JAETTH010000011.1, on the reverse strand, counting down.
ACAACTGCTTTTATCTTTTCTCCATTCAAACGATTTTGAAACTCAATTACATCACCCTTCTTAATTTTTCTTCTCTTTTCATCATATAATCTCATTTCTATAGTCTTTTCTCCTATCTTTATTGTTTCAAATGGTTCTGGATTTAAATGTAAATAATGTAACATATGTTTTCTCCTTTTAATTTTATATTTTCCATATTTTATCATTTTGTTTACTTTGTATCAATAAAAAATTACAAACTTTTACATCTGCATTTTAGGTTTTATAAAAGCTTACTTGCTTTTATTTTCCAAATCCAGTAAGCTAACGTGCTTAGCAGGAATTCTATGTCAATGCACCTAATACTATTATTTTGTTAGTAACTGCTAAACTTATAGTAGACACTGTTTCTTTTTTAGGCTAAATCTTACCTTGATTTATCATAATTGCTGAAAAAGCAGCAATAAAAACAAAGGAAAGTACAAGTAATATTTTCTTCTAATTATGATCATAAAAATACCTCACCCTAAAATATATTAATATATCTTATGTGAGGTATTTTATGATATTTCTTTTATTGCTTTCTGCGATCAATTACATAGGTACTTCCAAAAATACTTTTGGCTAAGTGTTTTACTCCTGCTTCTACTTCTCCAATCTCTAAAATATTTTTAAAGCGATCATGATCTGCAATAACTACACCAATAGAGATTGATGTAATTGGAAATTGCTCCATAATTCCTTTTCGATTTGCCACTTCTAAATATCCCTTTTCTGCATCTTCCTTGGTAAAGTAATTAACAACTTGGCTATCGAAATCGGCAATAATATTTTGACATACTTTTTCTACATTTTGATTTGCAATAATGGCTACAAAATCGTCTCCACCAATATGTCCAACAAAACTATCTTCTTCTGCATGAACATGTTTTAAAATAGTTCTTGCTGTAAATTTAATAATTTCATCACCTTTTAAAAATCCATAAACATCATTATATGCCTTAAAATTATCCAAATCTAGATAAAGTACAGCAAATTCTTCTTTATTCAATAATCTCTTTTTTAATTCTGCATCTATTTGTACATTGCCAGGAAGTCCTGTTAGTGGACTTACTCTTCTGTTAGTATATAATAGTCGGATAATATTTTTAATTGTATAATATAAATAATCACAGTCAATTGGTTTATTAATATAATATTCAACTGCTTTTTGTAAAACGGAAATTTTATGTTCCTTTTCTTTATTAGACGATGCTACAACAATAGGTGTAATACTATTATCTTCATTTTCTCGAATCGTTTTGCATAGTTCTATAATATCTCTGTCAGTATTATCTTCATTGATAATAATAAGAGTAGGTATATTTTTTAAAGCAATATCAATTTCTTCTGTCTTTACATTTTTAAAGATAAACTCTTTTTCATATTGAAACAAATTTTTTAACTCTTGTGTTAATTTAATATCATCATCAATAATATAGATCTCTTGAAACATACTATTTCTCCTTATTTATAGAATCACTATTTTTTCTTTTGCTTTCTTTTTTTCTTTCTTTTTCTTTAATATTTATTGTTTTTAAAATTTGTGTAATTTTTTCTGACTTCATTGTTGGGAAGGCTTTCCTCAATCGGATAATTTGACGATACATGCTCCTTTTCATTCTAGCTTGTTTTTGATTTAATTCATCCATTTTCTTTTGAAGAGCTTCTTTTGATAGTTTACCTTGGGAACTTTCATATTTAAAGTTCTTCAATTTCTCTTTAATGTTTTCTCCAATTTCCTTTAACTGCTTTAATTTATTTTCATAAGTATTTAATTTTACAATGCTAATAACAGAGTCTGTTACTAATAAAACTAAAATTAATATATTAAAATTAATAAGTGCTTGAGTTGGAATTTGTTTTACTTGCTCTATCATAAATGGATGAATCAGTTTAATAAATAAAACACCTAAGATTCCCCAATAGATAGAGTTTTGGAGACAGATTCTTCCCTGAAAATTAAATCGATTATTCGAATAATCCCAATATTTTGTATGAAACAGCTTTTCAAGTAAGATTCCTACAAGATATTCCCATAATGTTAGAACTACAAAACTCATAACAAATAGCATTAAAATATTATCTGAAAAGCGCCCTAAAAACAGAATCATAATTAATGCTCCTGCTCCATAAATAGGGCAAAATGGTCCATGTAAAAAACCACTATTTACTAATTTCTTAAATAGAATCGATTTAAAAACTGATTCTAAAACCCATCCTAACATTGAATATATGATAAAATACGTAGATAAGTTAATTAGTCCTTCTATATTCATCTTTTTTTCCTTCCTTTAAGGATTATATGGTATAGTTCCTTGTATTGATTCAACATCACCACTTACGTTATATGCGTTGATTGCTAAGAAATTATCCCCTGTTTTTAATTGTTTTGTCACTTGAATAACAGTACCATCTTGTGTTTTAGTATTTTCTGTATATAAAGTACCATTTAATACAAACTCAATACGATCCATTTTATCATCCGTATCTGTCACTCGAATTGTTAAGTTTTCTCTATCTTGAAGTAATTGAATCTCTGGTTTTGTAATTCCTTTGAATTTCTGTTCTTTTGTTTGTGTTCTATTATTTTCATCAACTGCAATTACAGTTAACTTATTTTCTCCTTTTTTAATCTCAATTTCTGTTTCCAGCCTATTTTTTGTTCCTTCTGCTGCGTCAATTCTTCGTTCCTCATCATCGTTCCAACGATAAGTAATATATGCTAGTGGATTTTCTGAAGTTATGACTACTTTTACATTATTACCAGATACAGCAAACTCAATTTGTGGCTTAGGTGTTGTTTCTTCTAATACAAATCTCTTTTCATATCTTACTTCATAGCCAGAAGCATCTACAATACGAACTACTAATGTATTATTACCAACAGGAAGATCAATCGATTCAATTAAATTTGTTCTTCCCCTTCCTTGAAGAGTTACCTCTTCTTCCTCATTCCAAGAATAATAAATTTTATCAATTGCTTTATCATGTGAAATACTAATTTGAACCATATTGTCTACTTGTGATATTTCTACAGAAGGTTCTGTATTTACTGGAGTTTGTTCCTCTGCCTTATTATTTAGCATACGGTATATTGCTTGTCCTGCTATGATAATACCAAAAATGATAATAACAATGGCAAAGAATTTAATAATTTTATTAATTTCTATAGGGCCCTTTTGCTTTCCCCCTGTATACAATATTTGATTCAAATTTTTCACCTCTTACTATATATGGGAAATTATATCACATGGTATTTTTTTTGTAAACACAAATATGATCAAAAAAAGTCAAATAAATGACTTGTTTTCTACGGTTATATATCTATGTAAAGAGAAGAAAAGAAGAGAGCCTTTATAAAAAAGGCTCCCTCTTTCCTAGTTCAATCTGCTCGAACAAGCTTATAGGTGTGGGAATATTCGTCTAAAAATTCACCATACTGAGTATACATTACAAGAGTATTTTCCCCATCTGTCATAAACTCTGTAACTTCATCATCCCTGGTAATTTCTTGTCCATTAAGTTCAAAACGAACTTTATAAATCCCAGCTATTGAAGTAGCATACTTATCGCCCTTGCTGACAGGAACATTCTCTCCATCATTGTAAAATAGCATTGTTCCATCCGGCTTATCTACCAGAAGTTGCAATTCCTTATCAGTTTGAGGGCGAATCTCATCCGGTTGGCTTTCGGAAGCACCTACAGATTCGGGCTCAGATACCGGCTGCTCCTTTACCGACTCACTTACTGTTACGGACGAACTAGTTGCATCAGTGCTTGCTACACTGTTTGTTGTTCCAGTTTCACTGCACCCTACCATAAGGGTGAACATCATCAGAACAACGAAGACTGCAATTATGCGCTTTGTCATTTTAATTTCCTCCTTATTGATGCATGTAAAATTTTATATATGTCAACTCCTAAAGGAGATTATAAAGATAACATATATACATTATAGTACCTCTTTATGTTAATTTCAAGCTTTTTGGCTAATTTTACCTTTCTTTTTTTTCACTTTTACGTCTAATTTTGTCGTTTTATAAGAAAAAGACTAGATTTCTCTAGTCTTTTTTTACATTTTTGTATTTATTCTATTATAATACATATTTTCTAATTAAGAAGATTCCTCCAGCTACCATTACTAATATCACTGTTGTAAGTCCAATATAAGTTGGAACACTACCTGTTGATACTGTTATCATTACTGGTGCATCATCAATATCATCTTCCCCTGGAACTCGGTTGTTTGGAGTTGAATCAATATCTGGTGTATTACTATCATTGTAGTCCTTGCTAATTTCAGCTATATTGGTCATAACACCCATATTCTCTTCATCATTAATCCATGTTAATAAGATTTCTACTGTTGCGCTCTCTCCTGGCTTTAATAATGTATCTTTTAATTGATCTGTTACAACTTTTCCATTTTCTTCTCTCCATTTTGGATTATCTTCTTGTACAAATTTTAATCCTTGTGGAATATAATCTGAAATTTCTTTTACATATCCAGCAATTTCGCCTTCATTCGTTACTTTAATTTTATATCTAAATTTTACAGTAACATTTTTGATATTTTTACGATATAACTCTACCTTTACAATTGGTTCTGGATTTTCATCCCCTGTATGTCCAGATTCGATAATGGTTTCTTTTCCTTTTTCTGTTACAATTGCTTGTGTTACCCATTTCTTTAATGCTAAGTCAAAATATTTTACTTTAATTTTTTCTATGTCTATATCATCTTCTTTTGGCTTATCATTATCTGGTATAGAGTCTTTATCATTTACTGGATTTCCTTCTTTATCAGAATCATCTGAAATCTCAGCTGTATTGATTATTATTCTATCTGATGTTTGTGGTTCTGTTACTTTAAATGCTACTTTAACATCTTTGTAATTTGGTGATTCCATTGTTTCTGGATCAAATCCTGTAATTAAGTTACCATACTCTTCTTTTTCTTGTTCTTTTGATAAGTAATCTGTCCTTATGGTTACTGCTTTTGTAACATCTGTTGTTTCATTTCCATCTTCATCATACATTACCCAACGATATTCTTTATTTAACTCATGCTCTGGTAAGAATTCTAATCCTTCTGGAATATCATCTTTTATTTCTTTTGCATACCCATCAGCTCTTCCTTCATTAAAGATTCTTAAGGTATATGTTACAATATTTCCATTTTCCACTTCTACAGGTTCTTTTGTATGTTCATATTTGTAATTTCCATCTTCATCAATAACAAATTGAGGAATTCTGTTTGTTATTTCTGTTTCATTAACAGCTGTAATAAATTTTCTTAATGCTAAGTCAAATGATTTTACAATTACTTTTTCAAAGTCATCATCATCTTGTTGACCTGGTACATAGCTCTTATGAATCTCATCATCTTTGTAATTTGGTAAATTCTCATCTGATGGTAATACAACATTTCCTGGCTCAGAATCACGATCTGTAATTTCTTGTCCTTTACTATTTGTGTGTAATGTAATTTCTGCAATATTGGTAATTTTCTTTTCAGCCTCATCTGGCTCAATTACTTTACATCTTACTTTAATGTCTTTATAGTCTAATGTTGTTCCATTAAATGCTTGTAATAAATTGTCTTCCTTTGCTTCTTTTGATAAATAAGTAGTTGAGATCTTTCTACTATTATTTTCATCTACTGTCCAACCATAGTTTTGATTAAATAATGTATTTTCTTTATCATGATCCATATCATTAATAAATTGTAGTTCTGGTGGTAGATAATCTGTTATTTTTGATGCATATCCATCAATTTCACCTTCATTATATACACGGATTGTATATGTTACAATATCTCCCTCTTGTACTTGGATTGGATTTTTTGGATGATTGTAGATTGCTGTTGTAATTTTATTTCCATTTGCATCTGTTGTATTTAGTTTACTTACATCTACTTGTGGTTCTCTTAAATATTTACCATTTTCATCTACTAACGCTTTTCCATTTATTTCTGTAATAAATTTTCTTAATGCTAAGTCAAATGGTTTTAAAATTAATTTTTCAAAATCATCATCATCTTGTTGTCCTGGTACATAAGGTTTATTAATTTCATCATCTTTATAGTTTGGTAAGTTTTCATCTGATGGTAATACGACATTTCCTGGTTCAGAATCACGATCTGTAACGGCTGATCCATTACTGTCTGTATGTAATGTAACTTCTGCAATATTGGTAATTTTCTTTTCATTTTCTTTTGGATCAACAACTTTACATCTTACTTTAATATCCCTGTAATCTAATGTTGTTCCATCAAATGCTTTAATTAAATTGTCTTCTGAATTTGTTTCTTTTGATAGATGAGATGTTGTAATTTTGCGATCATTGTCTGGATCAATTAACCATCCATAAGATGCATTAAATAGTGTATTTTCTTCATCATTTACCATATCGTTAATAAATTCTAACTCTGGTGGTAAATAGTCTGTTACCCTGGCTGCATATCCGTCAGTTTCTCCTTCATTATATACACGAATTGTATAGGTTACAATATCTCCTACTTGTACTTGTACTGGAGTTTTTGGATGATTGTAGATTGCTGTTGTAATTTTATTTCCATTTTCGTCTGTTGTATTTAGTTTACTTACATCTACTTCTGGCTCTCTTAGATATTTACCGTTTTCATCTACTAAAGCTTCTCCATTTATTTCTGTAATGAATTTTCTTAATGCTAAGTCAAATGGTTTGCTTTCATCTTTTCTATTTTCTACTTTAATTACAATTTTTCCAGATTGATTTTCAAGAGTTACTCCTTCTACTGCAGGCTCAATCTTTGCCTCTGTAATAACATAGTCATTTCCTACTTTTCCCGTTGTAACTTTTAGAATAATAGAACTACTAAGTCCAATATATCCTTCTGGTGCGACAATCTCTTTAAAGGTGTAAGTTGTTGTTCCTTCTCCATTAATTGTAATATCAAAAATAGAAGCAATTCCTTTTACCGTTGTTAGTTCTAATCCATCAATTCCTGTTATAACTGGAGATGTATTAACACTAAACTTAGTGCTATTAGATTCAATAACAGCTCCATTTTCATCTACTTTTTGAATTTCAATATCATATTTTCCTGCTTTTACAATTGACACTGTATTGGTTAATGTAAATTGTTTGTCTGCTCGAGTAATTAATGCTAATGGTTGTTCTGAATCTGGATTTGCACTTGATGTTAATAATTGTATTTGTGTTCCACCTTTATAACTTCCTGTAATAGTAAGTTTTACTTGCGTATGGCTTACTGTTGTTGGTAATCCGATATAAAAATCTTTTCCTATTAATTGTTCGATTGTTTTGCTTGTTTGAACTTTATTTCCTTGTCCATCTAATTCATATAGTGTATATCCTGTAATCTCATCTCCATTTTGGTCAGTAACAATTGCATTAAATCCCGTATATGCAACTTCTGATGTTTTTGTGATTCTGTATGGTCCTAAAATATATTTACTTCCCTCAATTGTACTTGTTACATTACTATTTAATGTTAATGGAGCTGATGATTCAGATGTTGTATAATCTGTCTTTGTTGCTGCTGTTTCAATGAAGTATTTATATAATCCTTTTGCATAATTTTCTCTATCATCTGCTGTTTTAGAATCATATCCGTTATTACTTTGTGATAATAAAGAACCTAATGCTACATAATCATCTACTAAACTTAAATCTGTATATTGCCCTGGTTCTCTTTGTGCTTTTGTAATTTGTGGGCTAATAATATTTCCTACATAAAATCCTGTTCCATCATTTGCACTATTGGTAAAATGCCATAATGCAATTTGTTGAATCATCTCTATATCATCATCAGTTAGAAGATTATCTCCAGCGATTACTTCTACATCTGAACCTGCTGTGTAGTCCTCTGCTGCTTGTAATAAAGCTTGTTTTTCTGCTGCTGCATTAGCACTACTTGGAATATAGAAGTTATCTAATAACCATAGGATTGAACCATAATTTTGTGCATCTGGTAGTAGATTAATATATTTGGATAAAAGCTCTCCTGCTCTATCTCCTTTCATATCTGTATAGATATCATACGTTACAGGATCCATCCTTCCTTCTTCACTATTGAACCCTGGCCCACCTTTAATACAGTAAATAGCATCTTCTAAACTTAAGTTTGCATTGGTTGCTTCTCCATCTGTTGGATAAGATGCAATTTTAAATACAACCTTTGAAACATTGTTTCCTCCATTTACTCCATTAATGGTATATCCATATCCACTTTTTCCGATTTGTACAAGTCCTAGTTTTAAGGCTCTTTCTCTAGTTAGACTATTTCCCATATTATCTCTTGTAAGGATTGTTTCTGTAGTTGCATAAGAACTAGTAAGTCCCATGGAAATTAATCCAGCTGTTAGAATTGATAGTGTGATTCCTAATATTCTTTTTAGTTTCATCTTTTTAAACCTTCCTCCTATGATTCTTTTCTACCTATTAATTGTTATATTAATATTTTACCGAGTTTTTTTTGATAAGTCAATAGCAATAATTTCTAGTTTTTTTACTTATTTTTCAAGCATTTGCTAGCTTATTACGGAACCTCATTTTTCAGGTTTAGGGATTTTTTTCTCCCGTTTTTTTACATTTGTATTACAATTATATTACATTTTTGAAATTAGTTCAACTTATTATGTAGATTATTTCATTTTTCTCTTAATTCCCTAAGAAAAATCAAAAATGAACTAATAAAATATTTCATTAGTTCATCTTATTCTTTCCTATTCTATTTTTATTTCTGTATTTCTCTTGCTTTTACTACAACTCTTAAGGAAGAGTCATTTGTACAGGTAATTAAAGTTACCTCTCTTTTCCCATCAGTCCATTGACTAGTACAAGATTTATCGTTTGGTTCAACTGTATATTTATCATAGACTTCATATTGTACTGTATTTTCTTTTAAATCAGTTAGTTCAATAATATCTCCATTTTCTAGAGTTGGTACTTTACTAAAGAAGCGTTTATTTCGATAGTTATGTCCTACAATACAAAAGTTTCCAACTTTATTAATATCATCATGTCCCTTATCTAAATCTGCACCCCAGAATCTACAAGGTGACATTTTTAGTAACTCATCTGTCGTCTTTGAAAAGATTGGATAATTCACATCAATTTTAGGAATATTAACAACTCCTAAAACTGTATAAGTATCACCTGAAGGTGCTGTTCTTACTTCTTGCTCAACAGGCTTATTTTTTTCTTGCTCTTGTGCAATTAGTTCATCAACATTAACTGTTTCTTGGTCAGTTTGTTCATGATTTTGAAGTGCCACTACAATCACATCATTATCTTTGACACTAATGGTTGTATGATCATTTTGATTCTCTTCTGGCTTTTTAAATTCAAGCTCAGAAAGAATCATTTTAGATACTTCCTCACTTTTTGTTTTATCATATTCTGCATAAATATAATAAGTAAATAAAGAGCAGATCAAAAAAACGGACAAAAAGAATTCTATTTTATATAGTTTTCTTTTTCTCTTCAATTCTGGTGTTACATAGATCTTTTCTGTCACTAGAATTTGATTCATCTTCTCTTTCCTTTCTTACATTTTTAGCTTAATTACATTTATTATATCATGCCTACTTTAAATTGCAAAGAGGTTTTAAGAAAAAAGAGAAAGGATTTATAAGGTAACCTTACCAATCCTTTCCTAATTTACTATTTGCTCTTATTGTCTAGCACTTTCTTTTTAATAAGGATAATACCAGCAATTAAGATAATTCCTATCGTAGCTCCTAAGATGTAGTAGATTCTATTCTCACCAGTTGGCTTTGTAATTCCTACATTTTCAGACCAGTCACTATCTAATTCAGATGGTGGATTTTCTGGGTCTTGATTTCCTGGAATTGCTTCATAATCTCTTCGTCCTGTTGTACTTGTTAATTCGATAATTTCAGCTATGTTTCCATAGAATAAATCATCTGCTTCATTTTCTGGTGATAATACTTTTGAAAGTGTAAGTCCAATTTCTTTTTGTTCATATGGATAAATTTCTTTATCCTTTAATTGTTCTGTTACAATTAAGTGATTATTGTTAATTTCAAGTTTTCCACTAATATAGTTTTCTTTTGAAAACTCTTCTTTTAATTTTTGTAAATTACTTAATGGAACTTCATCCCACTCTCTACTATCTTCTTTTCGATAGATAATATTATTATCTACATAATCTAAGATTTTATCAATTCGGATACTTGTATATCTTGCATTTTCTGCTGTATTCTCAAATTTACCAGTATAATAGGTTTCACCTAAGTATGTACCAATACTATCAGTTGCCGAAATCGTTGGGATTTCCTTATCTTTAATCTGATCTAAGAACTCTTTATCTCCTACTGTTTCAATTTCACTATTATTCTTAATAGTAAATTTGTAATCAATAATAACTGTTGCTCCTTGCATTAATTCTTCATCTAAGTATACAGAAATGATACTTGCATCTTCTCTTGTTTTGGCACCTTTTGCCCATAAAACATCTTGGTTAAAGTTTGTATTCGTATCGACTTGTGTTTTTCCGTTTGCTAGAATAACCCTTATTCTAGATACTTCCTTATTTAACTCAATACTTGCTTTTGGTCTTTCTTCAATACCCAAGTCAACTGATTTTACAACATAACTTTTATCCGCATTAGAATCAATTTCATTTGTATCATATTCTATTCGAATAGCAAGTTTTGCTGTATCAGCATACATTTGAGTATTTTCTTTTAATGCTTCAATTAATTCAACATTAGTTGGATTATTTTCTGGAGCAGATAAGACATTGGCAACATAGTTTGAAATTGTACTTGTATACTTAATTCCCTCTAATCTTCTTTGCTCATTATCTTTTGCATCCGAAACTTTTGCATTATTTAAATCTTGATTTGATAAATCATACCACTCTGATTTTAAAGTATTAAAATCTTTTTGATATGCAGTTGATTTAAAATCATGTCCGTTATATGATTTATCATTTTTTCCACCATCAGCTACTTTTAATACAGTATCATTAGTGTCTCCATATTTAAATCTTACAATATAGTTACCAGAAACAAATGCATTAAATACATAACGTCCATTTTGTGCTTCTACAGGTACTAAGTGTTTTAGCTGATTTGGTGAGTCTTTTGTATTTTTTACTACACCACCATTATCTACAAACTTGTAGTCTGTATCAGATGTAGACATTTCTCTCCATACATATTCATATTGATTTCCATCTTTTTCGATTAACTCAATTAATTGAACTGTTACCCCATTAATTAGAGTTTCTCCATTATTTCCATCTTTTCGAACACCATCACCAACAATTTGTTGAGTAACTAATGTATTAGTTCTATTATCTTCCCACACAAGACCATCCATTAAACGATCTACGGTAGTAGTTCCATCTGTTTTTAGACGAATATTGATAATTGGTGCATTTGAAGTATCATCCTCATATTTGTCATTTCCAGGAATGTAGTTATATGGATTTGAGTTATAGTCAATCTTACCGATATAATTTGTTTCTGTTGCATTTAGATATGTTGCATATTCTTTAATTTCTGCAAATTGTTCTTTTTCTCCACGAATAATTGCATTACTTAATTGATATTCACTATCTGTTGCTTTTTGTACTTCAAATGTAATATATACTGTAATACTTTGACCTGGAGCTAATCTTTCATTTTGAAGACTTCTTGAAGTCATTTGCTTATATCCATTTACTTCATTTGGTGAGATTGTCCAATCAACAGTTCCAGTTTTAGTTGTTCCATCTTCTGCTGTAGTTACATAGTTTGATTTTGTTGCAACTACTCTAGTTTCTGTCTCTTGTGTTGTCTTTCCATTATCTCCTAGTTTATATAACGTTTGTGTTACATCACCAGTAATTAATGTATATGTAGTATCAAAGTAATTTACTAATTCATTAATTGTACCATAATTTTCAGAAGAACGATTCTTAATTACAATTTTATATGTTGTAAATACTCTTAATTCATCTTCTGGCGTTTTACTTCCTAAAATTGCATTAATGATATTTTGATTTGTATTTAATTCATTTTGTTTATAATCCTCATAACGATAGTTAAAATCAGAAGGATAAATATCAGCTGTATATTGTAATGCATTGCCATTTGTAATTTCTTGTAACTTCTTTTCTAACTCGAAGTCCATATCTTCTCTTTTATTGTATCGATAGTTAATCTCATTTTTATTAACTGTCATTTTTACATTAGATACATCTTCTCTTAATGAAAAGTCTACTTTTGTTCTCTTAATCAAACCTAAATTAATATGTTCTAGATATGGATAAACTCTACTATAGGTAACACCATTTACTGTCTTCCAAATATTTGATACATTAAAATTATTTTCAATGGTATAAGTAACACCTAATTGTTGTGTTGTTGCTTCCATTTTGTATTGTTCAAGTGGTTTTCCATTACTATCTGTTGTGATAAGACTTGCTACTTTTTGTCCATTTAGCTCACTCATGGCATATTGTAAGTTAGTTGTTCCACCATTTTTTCCATAAGCAATACCTGTATTTTCATTATTAATATTGGTATTCGTAATACGAGCATATCGATTATTAAAATCAACTCTTGCTTGCGCATTTTCAATTGCTTTTGAATTATTAAAATGAATCGAACTATTTGGATTTGATTTATAGTGCCATAATTCTAATTCTTCTCTATTATTTTGATACATTGTGTTAAAAACTTCTTCTGAAATATTTAATCCTCTCATACATTCTTGTTTAAAAGTATTAAATTTATTCGCTTCTGTATCAATTCTTAATGGATCTGTTGGAGTATATACCATTCCATTATAAATAAATTTTACATTATAGGTAAACACAATTGGTATATTATCAAATCTCCAGTTACCATTTTTATCTGTTTCTGTTGTTTTTACAACAGCTCCATTATCTACTCTAATAAGTTGAACATCAACACCTGCTAAAGGAATATCTCCTGCATTATTTTTATATTCTCCATCTGAATCACTTTCTTTAGTATAGATCTGATCTTCCCAAACAGTTCCTGCCATATGCATTATAAATTCTGCATTAATATTTAACACTGTTGTACTTTTTTCAGACCATACTCTTGCATAGCCAAGAGAAGTTAACTTTTGAGATGGTTTTACTCCAGCAATCTCTGCATGACACTCATAATATTTTACACTAGCATGACCTTTTCTTCCTGTTGCAGAATCAATGTCTGGGTCAGCTGCATCCATTGCTGCAGTTCTATGATGGCTACACATACCTTCTGCCTCACATGTTTTTGTTCGACCTAACTGGCAATTACAATTTTCATAGTGGACTCCTGTCGATGGTGCTCCCATAGCAAGACATCTTGGATCCCAATAATCTGGAATGGATATTTGATGATGATAAGGTTGTCCTGGATGCTCTGTACAATAGGTAGCATAATTTTCAGTACACCATTCCCATTTAGTTATTGCCTTCCATCTTACATCTTTGTAGGTGCCATCTAAGTTATATTTGTTTCCTTCATAATAGAAAAGGTCAAAATACTCAAAAGATAATGATGCTATTCCTGTTAAATCTTCATTTCCAGAGTAAGGAATACTAAGATAAAATTCTTCATTTGGGTATGGATAAATATAATCCTCATCCCCAGCTTGTAAAGGTCTTGCATTTGGATACACAAAAGACCAATTATTAATTTGTCTTTGTCCTCCTGAAGTAAGTCCATATAAAGTTGCTGCTGAAATTCCACTAAAGTTAACTTTTCCTGGATTTCCTTGTTTTATTGACATCTCGCTTGTTGCAGTTGTTGTAACAAAATCTCTTGTATAATTTACTCTAAATGGTCCTACTAAATAGGTTCTAGTATCTTTGGAGTAAGAAACTGATACCTCATTTTGTGCAGGATATTCTTTATTACTTGGATATTTTGTATTGTCAACAAGCTGACTTTTTCCCTTTTTTACATGTGCTTCAAATGCTTCTGCTTCTTTACATAAAGCAATTCCATCGTTATAATATTGGTTTCTTCTTGTTCCAAACCAATATGCACTCTTGGGAATTCCATTATGAGATAAATATTCCCAAAAAGCCCATTGTGTTTTAGAAGGATTGTTAGAATCGTATATACCTGTTGATAATGTCTTAACATGTGAAAAAATATATGCTTCTGCAGGAGTTAAATTAACTGCTCCTGAAGCTGTATAATATCCTGCTGTTTTTGTATTTTCTACTCCTTGGTATACTACATTAGGGTCTGAATAATCATAATATGGATTCCTGTTATTTGCTTGAATTCTTGAACCATTACTATAATATAAATTTGTCTCTACAATAGTAGGATATAATTCTTCTCCTGCACTAACATCCGGTCCTTTTAATATTTTATCAATTCCTGTTCTTCGATAAAAATCTTCTGAAGATACAACGGCCGTATCTTGTGGACTATCTGGTTCTTGTAAGTCTAATCTTTCTGGATGGTTTTTATCATATGGTCCATATTTTGTTAAATCTTTACTAGTAAGGTGTATTCCATTTTGTCTACAATATAAATATGCAGTTTGATCTAAATCTTCTTCATAGATATATCCTGTTCTTTTTCCTCCTGATACAGTCTGGTCAACACTGTTGATTAATTGCGAAATTGTATTTTCTTCTGCTTTATATAATTTTGTTGTTCTTGTATTTAGCATGACTGTTCCAAGTAAAAGAACTGTACTAAACAAAACTACTTTACTTATTTTCTTCAAATAACTTTTCATTATCACTCACCTCCTACTAATACTTTTTTCTTGATAAAATAGGTTCCAATTCCTAATATTACAACTACTAATATTGTTAATGTTGTATAGAATACAATTGCACCGGTTTTAACAGATATATATACATCTGCTAAGCCAAAGTCGTCTTCTCCTTGTACTTTATTTGCTCCTGTAGAGTCAACATCTTGTATTCCTTGTTCATTATAGCTTTCTATAATTTCCGCTGTATTATGAATAAGTCCTACATTTTCTTCTGTCATTTTCTTGATTAAAATTAATTTAACTTCTCTGCCTTCACCTGGTTTGATTAAATCTTCTTTTAATTCTTCATTATATAGGTTTCCATCTTTTGCAAGATACCAATTTGGATTTAATTCAGAATTGAATTTTAAATCACTTGGTAGATAATCTGCTATTTTCTTAACAAATCCTTCAATTTGTCCTTCATTTTGTATTACAAAAGTATATTCAATTGTAACTGTTGAGTTGTTTAACTGTTTTCCTGTAATATCTGCTTTTGCTGTTTCAACATTTTCAAATGCATATGTTTTAGTTCCTTCGCCATTTTGTACTGTAATTTTACTTACATATTTATCTAGTTTCATATCAAATTTTGGATTTTCGAATAGTCCAATATCAATATTTGTTCTACTTGTTCTTACGATACTAATGGTATCTGTTACAGCTGCCTTTCTTAGGTTTCCATCTTCATTAATGGTTGTACTAATTGCATCTGAGTTTGTATTTTCTGTACTTCCGTCTGCTTGATATAACGTAACATCATATTTTGATACATCATAGTCAAAGATAATGAAGTAATCACCTTTTTCTAGATTTCCAAAATAATAATTTCCATTTTCATCTGTATAAGTTTCTGTTAAAACTCTATTTTCTTTTGCTAATATTAATTGTGCTTTAATTCCTGATAAGAAAGATTCATTTTCTTCTCTAATTCCATTTTTGTTTTCATCAAGCCATGCAATTCCTTCAATACTATATATATTAACTGGATTGTCTGGATCTTCTGTTGGGTTATCCAGATCCGGATTAATTTGAATCATGTGTGTAATTGTATTGGTTGTTATTTTTTCGATGTTTTCACTTGAAAGATTTAATACAGCACTTACTGCTTTTTCACTGACTCCTTCTGGTAATCTGTCTGCTAATGCTTCTATCGTTACTGTTAATGTTTCTCCTGGTTCTATAATTTCTGATATTTTAAAACTTGTATTTGTATCAGATGTTTGATAAGTAAAGGTTTCTCCAGTTCCATATCCTAAACTTGTAATGGTAAGTCCTTCTGTTAAAGTTCCTTCTACTCTTAAAGCAGGTATTACAACTTTTCCATTGTTTTTAATAGAAAGTTTGTATTTTATTTTGTTACTTTCTAATACATATTTACTACTTGTTTCTGTTTCAAATTTGTATTCTATACTTTCTTTTAATACTGCAATCAAGTATTCTTTAGATTCTGAAAGTATTGTTCCATCAGATTTAGTCAATATTGCTTTATTAGGAATAATCTTTTCTGAAGTACCATTTGGTAGTCCTTTTACTTTAGTTTTAATTGTAATCCAATTGTATTCTGCTTTGGTTAAAGCTCCTCCATCTGAAGGCTCTTCATCTTCTGGTGTTTTTTCTGTATCTGGTACTTGATAAGTAATTGTATTAGTATTTTTATCATATACAATATCATCAGATTCTTTTCCTGTATAATCGGTTGCATATCCGCCTAAATAGGATGCTACATATTCTAATCCATCTGCAATTTGATGCTTAATTACTGTATTTTTAATTTCACTAGAGTTACGATTAACAACTCCTATATGATAGATAAATTCGTCTCCTTCTTTTTTCTGATATGATTCATAGGATTCGACCATAATAGCAGTTTGGGGAGTTATAATTGTATTTGTTACTTTGTTTGAGGTAATTTGAGCTTCTAGTCCTTTTGTAGTAAGAGTTGTAGCTGTCTGCGTTGTAGCATTATTTATTCCGGTATTTATTTGTACCTTAAACTCAACTTCTTTACTTTCTCCAGGTTTTAAAATATCAATAGTAGATTCTATGGTTTGTTTTGAAGGATCTGGAATATATCCTAAAGTTCCTTTTAAAACATCATCATTATATTCTACATATGTTGTACCAGCAGGAATTGGAGTTGTAAGTTTAATCCCTGTTACTTCACTACTTCCTGTGTTGGTAACTTTTATGGTATATGTTACAATTTCTCCGATTACAACAGTTGCTCCACTTGCTTTTGAGTTTGTTAACTCTACACTTAGTTTTGGCCCTGCCCCTGTTGTTAATCCAATTTTTTGTGTTGCTGAGGTTTTTGCTTCTCCTGTTGGAGTAGTATAGTAACTTGCAAAGTCCCCATAAATTGATGTTTCATGTTCTAGGTTTTCTGGTATTTCAAATGAGTAGCTAAGACTAATTTTATCTCCTGGTGCCATCTGGTTTGTTACTACAATTAAGTAGGATTTTACTTTTGAGAAATCTTCTACTGTTGTTTTCCATCCATTTTCAGCTAGGCTTAAGTCTTTTGTCGCTTGTCCATTTTCTGAATAGTAGATGGTAATTTTATCTGTTGATGTTGCATCTGGTGTAATTTCTCCTTTTAAAACAGCATCGATTGTTGTTCCTAAGTCTTTATCTGTTAATACCTCTTTGTTTCCTGCAGCTGGAATTCTTCCAAGTGAGACAACTTGGCTTGCTACTTCTCCTGTATTATTCATAATGAATAAATCCATTTGAGCGATTTTACTTGCTGTATAAATATCAATTTTTTCTGTTTTGCTTCCTTCTATTGAATTAATTACTTTTCCAGAGTCATCAAAGTTTGAAATACTGGTTGCACTGATAAATCCTGTTGGTGATGCAAAGTTTACTGAGGTAGTTGCAACACCTAAGTATTCTGTACTAGTGCTTCTTTGTTTTGTTTGTTTTTCTACTTTATTTTCATAATTTACTGCATTTTGGTTTTCATAATATAGTTTGATTTCATTTGTGGTAGATGGTGTATACATATTTACTTTAATGTTAGTGTATAAAATAATGTTGGTACCATTACTTGCTGTCATGGTATTTAATTTTGTTTGTGTTCCTTCTAATTCAATTGTAATATATATTTTTCCATCAACTTTTTCATTTTTAATATTGGTAACTTTTAATCCATCTTCGGAAAATAGTTTGTAATCTTTGATTGCTATATTTTCAATGTATTCTGGAAGCTCAATAATGAATTTGGGATTACTATATAAATCTGAATAGTTTTTATCATTATTAAATTCAATTCTAAATTCTACATCTGTATTTTCTACCATAGTAGAAAGACTTTCGCGATTTAATTTAATTGTTGCATTTGTTTTTGTTTCTTCTAATAATATAGTAGCAGTTTTATTTGTATTTTCTGCAACTTGTGCTTCTGAAATTCCTTGCATTACTACTTCTGTTTTCATACCAATTTGTAATCCAGAAAATAGTTTTACATCTTCTTTTTCATATTCTAAATCCGTTTTTATTTTTTTAGTATGTACAATCTCTAAACTTCCTTCTGTAATTGGTTTACTTGTTTGAACTGTAATTCTACTTTCTTGATTTTGATAAGAAACCAAAATGTTGCCTTCTTCATCTGCCTGACTGTCTTTTGTAATCCTTGCTAAAACTTCACCATTATTATTTAAAATAGTAATAACACCATCTTCTCCTAATAATTTTAAGAAATTATCTTTTTTAATTTTAGAAGAAGTATAATAACTGCTATGATTCTGTACATTTCTATCTTCTAATACAAATTCTTCTTGTAAATCACTTACACTAATTTTCTCTACTAATTGTGCATATCCAATATCAATTTTCCAATTAAAGTGATAGGATGTTTCTACTTTTTTCGTTGTATCATTTTCTACAATTTGATAATTAGCATATAGGTTTCTTTTTGAAATACTTGTTGTATCTAATTGAATTTCTGAAGTAACGATATCACTTATCTTTTCTTTTAATTCAGATGATTCATTAATTTCTTTTTCTAATTTTTTAGTATTTTCCACATCTTGATAAGTTTCTACTTCTACTTTTCCACTTCTTGTTATCACATTTGTTTGTTCTTCTTGGTAAGCTTGTTTTGGATAAACATAAGTAATTTCATAAACATCTGCTAATGCTTCTTCTTGTCCTACCCTAATATTTTTATTTTCATCTACCTTATTTTCTACAAAAATCGTAATTTTTTTATTCTCTGCATCATACACATAATTTTGCTCAGTAAATTCTTTTGCGTCCCCACTTCCATTTGTAAGAGAAGTAGAAACTGCATTTACTTTTACATAGCTAGGTGCAATTTTTTGTATATCAGGAACACTAATTTCTACTTTTGTACTTTTTACTGGCATTTTTGCCTTTGCTATGACACGAACTGTGTTTTCTAGTAAAACTCCTTGTTCTTCTCCCATACGATATGGAACATATTTGGTAATTTCACTTTGAAGTTCAATATCAGAAGATAAATCCCATTTTAATTTTAAATTAATTGCTTTTTCTATCTTAACCTCTTTTCCTTGGTTATCAATATAGGTACCAGTAAGTACGGCTTGATTTGTCTTATCTAACATTGCTAAATTTAACTCTTGACCTAAATGGAATTGAACGCTACTTTCAACTACACCATCTGTATTTGCCTCTAATTGCTTTAATGCAATCTCATTGTTCTCTTTGCTAAATCCTTCTGTTACTTCTTTTTCATCTTGAATCTGCTGTAATACAAAATTTGCATTTTCTTTATTTTCTCCTAAGAATCGAATCTTAGCATCTTTCAAGTATCCAGCATTTTTCACCGAAACTCTAGTATAAACTTTAGCTTCTTCAGACATAGCAAATAAAGCTTCACGCACATTTTCATTTTCGACTTTAAAATATGCATCAAACTCCACATTTTCACTTTGAGTTACCGTATCAGCTGCCTGTTTTTTATCATTTGCCAAAACCTTTGATATTCCAGCTCCTAATAAACTAAAATTACTTGATACAATGGTTAGTGCCAAATACGTTGTTAGCACCTTTGATAATTTTTTTCCTGTCTTTTGTAGCATAAATCTTCCTCCTTAGAAACTTCTAAAGCTTAATATTTATATATATATTATAACATCTAAGGTTAAAGATAAATAGCTGTAAATTCTTCCAGCTCTAATGTTACAAAAAAACTTCCGTAACTCATTACGGAAGCTTTTTATTGATTCTTTTCTCTTTTTATATTAAGAATTTATGACATTTTTGTTACAAAAGATAGCATTTTTTGTCGAAACTGCTAGGAAAGAAGGGAATTCAGAGAATTAGAAAGCATGGCAAATTGTTCCATATTTAATGCCTCTCCTCTAATATCTTCTCTTAATCCTATCCTTTCAAAAATCTCTTTTAGCTTATTTTTATCTTTTACCACATTACCATTGACTAAACTATTTAAAAGAGTCTTTCTTCTTTGCATAAAAGATATTTTGATCAAGCGAAAGAATAAATCTTTATTATCTAATTCTACTGGTGGTACTTTTCGAATCTTTAACTGTATTACTTCAGAATCCACCTCTGGAACTGGAATAAAAGATGTTTTAGGAACCATTGCAACAGTTTGAGCAGTAGCATAATAGAAAACAGAATAAGTAATCGCACCAGAAAGCTTATCCCCTGGAGTTGCAACTAACCTTTGTGCAACTTCCTTTTGAATCATAACAGTAATACTTTCTAAATCCAAATTCTCTTCTAATAACTTCATCACAATAGGAGTTGTAATATAATAAGGAAGATTTGCCACAATTTTAACATTTTTTACTCCATACTGCTCTCTTTCTTTTTGAATTAACTCATGCAAATTTAATTTTAGCACATCCTGGTGAATTATCTCCATGTTGTGAAAAAGAAAAAAACGTTCCTTTAAAATAGCAATCATTTTCTCATCTAACTCAATAGCAACCACTCTTTTAGCCTTTTCTAATAACCCCTTTGTTAAAGTCCCAAGACCTGGTCCAATTTCAATCACCAAATCATCCTCTAAAATACAAGCAGATCTAATAATAGCATCTACTGCACTTTGATCCACTAAAAAATTCTGCCCCAAAGCCTTTTTAGCTGACACATGATATTGATTGATTAAATACTTTGTCTCTTCTTGCAAATTATCTTTCATCTAACCAAATCCTTCTTTTCTAAAATCTAACCTTCTATTTTTTATATCTTACTATATTTCCCCCTCTTTGTAAATCATTTTTATAATTTGCTATCAATAATTTTAGAAATGCATTTAACTTTTCACTTAACGATAATTTTAGACATATCACCCCTAATAACTTTTAAAAATATTACTCATTATTATCAGGAAGTAACTAACAAAAGGGAAAGTTTACTTTTCTAGCAAATAGCTCTTGAAAATGTGTAAAATTAGTTTTTCCATAAATATACGCTTTCTTTGGTTCTATGATTTTCTTAATTGTTTGAGAATTGATAGCATGGTTTGAAACTTTACCTCTTGCCCTTTGGATTTGCTTATTACATAAATTTAATATTAGGGCTACTTGAAGAAGTGTATAAATACCATTCATACAGTCTTAGATAACAGAAAATGTTTTTTAATTTCTTGTTATAAACCATGCCTCCATACTCCATATTTTACCATATAGAAGGTGACATTATCACAAGTTAATTACTGTTATCTGTAAGATTTTTCTTGATTTAAAAATATGTATTATAATTGTAAGAAATACCAAGAAAGAAACAAGACTAGGTTTTAGTCTCCTTCCTATAAAACGACAAGATTAGACATAAAGGTAAAAAAAAGAAAGGTAAAATTAGCTTAAAAAGCTTGAAATTAACATAAAAAGGTATTATAATACATATATGTTATCTTTATAATCTCCTTTGGGAGTTGACATATATAGAATTTTACATGCATCAATAAGGAGGAAATTAAAATGACAAAACGCATAATTGCAGTCTTCATTGTTGTGATGATGTTCACCCTTATGGTAGGGTGCAACGGAACAGAGACAACTAGTAGTAGTGCATCTATTAGTACTGCTACCAGCCAAGTAGTAGACTCTAGTAATCTGCAAGCAAGTAGCGAATCTCAAGACTCTTCTATTCCAGAAGAGCCCGCAAGTAGTCAGGAAGCTCAGCCGATTGAAAGAAGTGAACAGGACTCCGATTTTGTCCTTATAATTGACACAAACGGAAGCCGAGAGACTTATCAAGAAAATGATAAGGAGAATCCTGTTCAACTTTCCTCTGTAAGTAGAATAATCATTCCTGATAAAAAGATTGCAGGAATTGAAGCGAAAATTAATGGGGAGTATTGGGACGATTGGACAGATCCAACTGTTTTACTTACTCAAGAGGAAAATAAACTCTCCATAGAAGTCTACTATGCTAATTGCGAAATAGCAGCGCCAAGAGAATACTACGCTGTCTTAAAACAATGACAAAAGATGGCTTCCTATTCTAGGAACCTGAAAGCAAAAGTTCCAGTGAGAAATCACTGGAACTTTTGTTACAATTAATTTAATTTGATGAGCTTCTTGTTTTCTTCTCTTTACATAAATATATAACTATAGCAAACAAGTCGTTTATTTAACTTTTTTATTCACTTTTATAATTTGCCTTGTATTTTCAAGCAATTTAATATAAAATATTAGAAGAAAAAATAAAAAAGTGGTGAAAAAATGGAAAAAAACAAAAAGATAAACAAAGAAAACAAAACACCTATGATAAAACCCCAAAAACTAAAATACCTTATGAGTATTTTTCTAGTTATATTTATTGCCCTAATGATTCGAATCATTTGGTTACAAACAGTAGATGGAGCTTCTTTAAAAGAACAAGCCTACCAACAACTAATGTCTAATCGAGTCATTAGTCCCAAAAGAGGAAGTATTTATGATTCAACTGGAAAAGCATTAGCAATAAGTGCTGATGTTGACACTGTTTCTATCAATCCGGGAAGAATTGTTGTTACGGATAATAATGGTGATATTAATGAAGAAAAAACAACTCAATTAAAAGAAAAAGTTGCCAAAGCATTTTCCGAAATCTTTGAACTAGATTATGAAGAAACACTAGAAAAAGTAAACAGTGACTCTTCTGTTGTGAAAATTGCTAAAAAAGTAGAACAAGATAAAATTGATAAACTGGAAGAATGGATGAAAGAAAACAAAATTTATTCAGGAATTAACATTGATGCAGACACCAAAAGATACTATCCATATAACAACTTAGCCTCTAACTTAATTGGTGTTTGTGGTGATGACAATCAAGGATTATCCGGATTAGAAATCAAATGGGAAAGCGTTTTAAAAGGAACTAGCGGAAAAATTATAACAGCCAAAGACGCTTCTCAAGAAGTAATTCCAGATAAAAATCAAAAATACATCCCAGCCCAAAACGGAAGTGACTTAGTCTTATCCATTGATGTCAATATCCAATCTATTCTAGAAAAATACTTAAAGCAAGCTGTACAAGAAAACGATTGTAAACGTGGAGGAACAGCCATGATCATGAATCCTCAAACAGGTGACATTTTAGGTATGGCAACCTATCCCGACTTCAATTTAAATGATCCATTTACTGTTACAGAAGGCTTTAGTTCAGTCTATGAAATGTGGAAAAACAAAAACATTGCAGAAGCTTATGAACCTGGATCAACCTTTAAACTTATCACCGCTTCTATTGCATTAGAAGAAAATATAACCCAAACAGATGTTGAAAAAGACTTTTATTGTGATGGTTATGAAGAAGTAGCAGGTGAAAGCCTATCTTGTTGGAGGTACTATAGGCCTCATAGACATCAAACACTTAGAAAAGCATTAGAAAATTCTTGTAACCCAGCTTTTATGCAATTGGGAAAAAGAATTGGAAAAGAAACTCTATATCAATACTATGATGCATTTGGACTTTTCAATAAAACAGGAATCGACTTAAGTGGAGAAGGAAGCTCTACTTTCTGGGATTTAGACGATGTTGGACCAGTAGAAGTTGCAACCATGTCATTTGGACAGAGATTTAAAATCACACCAATTCAGCTTCTATGTGCTGTATCTGCAATAGCAAATGACGGAGTTCTAATGCAACCTAAAGTTGTAAAACAAATTATTAACCCAGATGATGGAACTGTAACTAATATTGAACCAACTCAAGTAAGACAAGTCATCTCTAAAGAAACCTCTGAAAAAATGAAAAGCCTAATGGAATCCGTTGTTTTATACGGAACTGGAGGAAATGCTGCAGTTACCGGATATTCCATTGGAGGAAAGACAGGAACATCAGAACCTGATCCAAACCATAAAGAAGAAGGATACACAGCATCTTATATAGCAATCTCCCCTGTTGAAAATGCCCAAATTGCACTTTTAGTTGCCTTATATAATCCCAAAGGCGAAAATGGACACCAAGGAGGACAAGTAGCAGGACCAGTTGTATCTCAAATGTTATCAGAGATTCTTCCTTACTTAGGAATCGCATCAGATGACTTATCAACACAAGAACATGATAACTCAAATTCAGACAAAATTGTTTATGTACCCGAAGTTACCAATATGACAGTAACAGAAGCTACTAAGAAATTAGAGAGCTTAGGTTTAAAAGTAAGCATTCATACAAGTGGAGACAAAAACTCTTTAATTGTATCTGATCAAATGCCTAAAAAAGGAACAGCCCTTTTAAAAAACGGAATTGTAAAATTATACTCTGAAGAAAACGATGTTAGAGTTACTGTAAAAGTACCAAACCTAAAAGGTATGTCTGCAGCACAAGCCAGAAATTCCTTAAGTTCTAAGAATCTAAACATCCATGTAGAAGGCTCAGGAGTTGTCATTTCACAAGATCCAGCTGTCGATACCTCTGTTGAAGAAGGAACCGTAGTCAATGTTACCCTGAAAAAAGAATTGCAAGATGCACATTAAAAAATAAGGTTTCAATATATGAAAATAAAATAAATCTAACAAAAAACACTTCATTTTTGAAGTGTTTTTCTCTTTTTATCACTCTTGTTTTAATTTTCTTTTTTTACTTGTACATGATAAGAAATAAAAGAAACTAATTTTTCTGGAGAGATTTTAGCTAAAAATCGAAGTATTTTAATTTCTAATCCTGGAATCATAATTAATTTTCTTTTAAACATTTTATCAATTCCATATTTAGCAACATCTTTACTCTCTTTGGCAGACACATTAAAATGAACATTTGCTACATGATTAAAATTAGTATTTACTGGTCCTGGACATAAACAACTAACTACAACATGCGATTTTTCCTTTTTTAGCTCTGTATAAACCGCTTGCGTTAATCTTACCACATATGCTTTTGTTGCATAATAAGTACTCATTAATGGGCCTGGCATAAATCCAGCAACTGATGCTACATTTAAAATATAGCCATGATCTACTTCTTTCATATCTTGCAAAAATAGTTTCATTAGAATATGAACAGCAGAAATATTCGTTTCTATCATACTTAATTCCGTCTCTAACTTTGTTTTAGTAAATTTGCCAAAAGTTCCAAAGCCGGCACAATTAATTAATACATCAATTTCCCCATATTCTTTTTTTACTTTTTCATGTAATAGAATAACATCCTCTTGCTTACTTAAATCTACTACTTCTATGTGTAAGTTTGTTTTTATTTCATTTTTTAATTCATCTAACTTACTCTTATCTCTTCCGATTGCAAGAATATCATACCCAAGCTGACTTAAATAAATTGCCATATCTTTTCCAATACCAGAAGAAGCCCCTGTTACTAATGCAATCATTTCCTCTCCTCTTTTCCTTTTATTTCAAGCAACACCAATGTATTTCATATAAATTTGAGCACAACACTCACAGTCAAACTCAGCTCTATGAAAACCATCATCTGTAATTCCCATATATTTAGCAACCGTTCCCAATTTATGATTTGGTAAAAAAGGATTCATCCTTCTACTTAATACAACTGTGTCAATAACTTTATTTTGACTAAAACTATTATTAGAATAATGTTGTAAAAATCCAACATCAAAAGAAGCATTATGTGCTACAATGGGATTATCTCCCACAAATTCAATCAATTTAGGCATTACTTCTTGCACTTTTGGAGCATTTACTACCATTTCATTACTAATTCCCGTTAAAACTGTAATATTCAATGGAATTGGGTTTTCTGGTTTTATTAAAGTGGTAAAAGTTTCTAATTTTTCTCTTCCATTATATTTAATCGCACTAATTTCAATTAGTTCATTTAAAATAGGAGAAAATCCTGTTGTTTCCACATCAATTGCTACAAATAAATCTGAATATTTCGCCATTATTTCTGCATCCTCTTTTCTTTAATTTCTTCTAAGGCAGTTGCCAGTTGATCAGGACAAGAAGTATTTTTTATTCCACAATTAATTCCTTTTAATCGTTTAATAACATCTTCTAATCTCATCCCTTCTACTAGTTTTGAAATTCCAAAAGAATTTCCTGCACAACCACCAATTATCTTTACTTTTTTTATAATATCCCCTTCAACTTCAATAATCATTTCTTTTGAACATACCCCTTGAGGTTTAAAATAGTATTCCATTTTTCTTTCCTTTCTTCTAAAAGCTAATAATTTCATCATATAATGTAATTGCATATTCATCCGTCATGCCAGAAATATATGTCAAAACTGCCTTTTTATAATCCTCTTCTTTACTCATATCAAAAACGACTCTATTTTGATAGTTTTCTTTTCTTTCTAGATTCCAATATGCCTCTAGCCATTCTAAAAAACGAATGGCAAGATTAGGATATACCTTTGAAAGTTTAAATAAAGTCTCTTTGGTATTTTCTCTACCATATCCTAAACATAAAGTATGATAAATTTGTTCAATAATTAATTTAAAGTACTCATGAGACGGCTTCAATCGCTCACTTAGATAAATATTTTCATAATTAAACTTTTTAATTGCATTTAGCATTTCATACTTTTCTTTTGAAAGCACAAATCCATCTTGGATATTACTATAATAACATAAATCCATAATTAAATCATTGACAATGACAGTATTATTCAAACTTTCTTTTTTAGAGCGATGTAATATTTCCTTTAACTCATTAATCTTTTCTTTTTGAAACAAGCCAATCGACAAAGCATCTTCAATATCTCGTCCAATATAGGAAATTTTATCTGCTATTTTTACAATACACCCCTCCCAAGTATACGGATTATATTGATTTGGGCACATATATTTAGCTAAATCAATTGCTTCTTGTCTTGGTTTTAAAGAATTCTCATCAATTTCTCCACAATGAGAAATAATTCCATCTCTTACAGCATAAGTCAAATCTAAATTACGTTTACAATCCTCTGCATCCTCTAATAACTCAATCCTATCTGCTAAAAATAAACCGTTTTTCTCATGCCAAAAAGTACCATCAATTTCTTTTTTAGAAATACTAGATAATATCTTTTCTCCTTGATGCCCAAATGGACTATGCCCCATATCATGAGCAAGAGAAATTGCCTTGGTCAATTCTGTATTTAATCCTAAGGCATTTGCAATTGTATAACTAATTGATTCAACCAAATTCACATGTTCAATTCTTGTACAAATATGATCACTACTAGGTGAAAAAAATACTTGTGTTTTATGCTTCAATCTTCGAAAAGAATTCGAATGCAAAATACGATTACAATCCCTCTGAAAATCTGATCGAATATCACTTCTTCTTTGATATAGTGGCTCCTGTCTTGAAATCATATTGTTCCATTTTGGATTTTCTTCATTAGCAGCTACACTTTTAAACTTTTCTTCTATTTTTTCTTCCATTTCTCTTCTTTTTCCCTTCCTCTACATTTTTATTATATTATACTCTTTGATACCTTTCAAGCAAGAAACAAAAAAAGAAAGGAATTTAATCCTTTCTTTTTCTTTAAACTCTATGCAAAAATTTCTTCAAATTCTTCTCCATCAATCTTTTCTTTTTCTAGAAGAATTCCAGCTACTTTATGAAGCTTATCAAGATTTGCTTTTAGAATTTCTTCTGCATGACGATATGCATGGTCAATAATATTCTTTACTTCTTCATCAATCATTGCTGCAGTTTCTTCTGAATATTCTTTTTCTTGAACAAAATCTCTTCCTAAAAATACCTCATCTTGACTAGAGCCTAAAGTAATTGTTCCTATTCTTTCACTCATACCATATTTCGTAACCATTGCTCTTGCAATTTTAGAAGCACGTTCAATATCATTACTTGCTCCTGTAGAGATATCATTCAAAATTAATTTTTCTGCTACTCTACCACCAAGAAGAGATACAATTTGCTCTTCCATTTCTGATTTTGACATAAATGATTTATCCTCTGTTGGACGATACATGGTATATCCACCAGCCATCCCTCTTGGTACTATTGAAATCTGATGAACAGCATCTTGTGTTGGTAAAAATCTACTTACTACAGCATGACCAGCCTCATGATATGCAACCAATTTATTTTCCTTTTCACTTCTTACACGTGTTTTCTTTTCAGGTCCCATGGTTACTTTTACCATAGCATCTTCTATCTCTTTCATACCAATTTCTAAAAGATTTCTTCTTGCTGCTAATAGAGCAGCTTCATTTAATACATTCTCTAAATCTGCACCAGAAAATCCTGAAGTATTTTTAGCAATTGTCCTTAAATCAACATCATCTGCTAATTTCTTCTTTCTTGCATGAACCTCTAAAATTTGCTCCCTTGCTCTAACATCTGGTGAAGATACCACAATTTGTCTATCAAATCTTCCTGGACGAAGTAAAGCCTTATCTAAAACATCCGGTCTATTAGTTGCTGCAAGCACAATAACACCTTCATTTGTTCCAAATCCATCCATTTCTACTAACAACTGATTTAATGTTTGCTCTCTTTCATCATGTCCTCCACCTAAACCAGCACCTCTTTGACGACCAACTGCATCAATCTCATCAATAAAGATAATACATGGGGCGCTTTTTTTAGCAGTTTCAAACAAATCTCTAACACGAGAAGCACCAACACCAACAAACATTTCCACAAAATCAGATCCACTGATAATGAAAAATGGTACTCCAGCTTCTCCAGCAACTGCTTTTGCAAGCAAAGTCTTACCTGTTCCTGGTTGACCAACTAATAGGACACCCTTTGGAATTCTTGCTCCCATATCTGTATATTTCTTTGGATTTCTTAAAAACTCTACAATTTCTTGCAATTCCTCTTTTTCTTCATCAACACCTGCAACATCATCAAAAGTAACTCTTGTTTTATCTCCAGAATTCATCATTCTAGCTTTACTTTTTCCAAATGACATTGTCTTATTTCCATTTTGATTTCCGTTCATTAATAAGAACCAGAAAATTAAGAAGATAATAATAATTCCAAATGGAGTAAGTAGAGTAAGTAAAATCATAAAGATTGACTCAGATTTTTCTTTTACTACAACATTCCCAGCCTTCAAGTTTTCCTGCATATAGTTCATAAAACTCTCTACACTTGGAATATTAACTTCTTTTTTAAATTGTTCGCTTTTTAAAGTAACATTTGCTTTTGACCCATCTGCTTCTAATTCAATCTCCTGTACATCTCCAGCCTCAATTTTCGCAATTAACTCTGAATAAGCAAGTTTTGAAGAACTATTATCTAAGATTGATGTCAAAAGTACAATAAATATAATCCCTATAATTAGCCACATGGCCAATGTTTTTATTCCGTTTTTCAATGTCTTCTTCCTTCCTTTTTCTCTTTATTTTTTGAAATCTTCTGCAAATTCCAATTTTTCTTTATGCACTATACCATATTCTATGTGCTAGTTCAATAGTTTTTTTGTGACTTTTTTGTGACAAACCTACTGATATCAAGGTTTTCCTCTACGGAAATTTAAGAATTCACACTCAAAATTATCTTCTTATTTTTTACTAAAATTTTCATTTTTTTATTGGGAATCAGATATTTATTACCAATATTATTCTCACATAATTTAAGCATATCCTCAATATGAATCTTTTCAATTCCTTGACTTGTTCCAAAAAGTTTAGTAATAGTATATAACAAAATTCTCTTTTTTATTACTATTTCAAGACTTGTAAATTTTTTTAAATCAAGTACAATTTGCTCTTCATTTTGCTCAAGCATAATTTCAAGATAAGCTTTTTCTACTACTTTTTCCATATATTCTTCTTGTTCTTTTACAATCTCCGATAAACGATTTAAACTTATGACAATAGAAGGGTTAAATTTTTTTTCTATGTATGGAATTAATTCATTACGAATACGATTTCTTGTATAGACATTTTCTTGATTCGTTTGATCGATTCTAGGGTTTAATTGTTGCTTTGGGCAATATTGTTCAATCTCTTGTCTTGTAATTTCTAATAATGGTCTAATATATTTTCCTCTTTTTACTTCCATTCCCTTTAGCCCATTTGTACCACTACCACGCATTAAATTCATTAAAATAGTTTCAGCTTGATCATTTGCTGTATGTGCAGTTGCAATTTTAGAAGCATTTACCTTTTTACAAATCTCTTCAAAAAAATCATAACGAACCTTTCTTCCCGCTTCCTCTGTTCCTATCTTTTGTTCCTTTGCAAGTTGCACCACATCTTTTTCCAACACAAAAAAAGGAATTTGATGAGCAGCACAGAAATCCTTAACATATTCTTCATCTTGTTTTGCCTCTTTACGAATTTGATGATTAATATGAGCAACAAAAAGATGAATTTGCAAAGTTTCTTTTAAAGAACAAAGTACATTTAAAAGAGTCATAGAGTCAGGACCACCTGAAACCCCTACGACTATATTATCGCCATATTTTATTAATTCATACTTTTGAATTGTATTTAATACCTTTTTTTCTAGCATTTTTTCTCCTAAATTATCCTTCCCTGTAACGATCAATATTAGCAAATTTAGTATAATTACCAAGCCATAATAACTCTGTTGTACCAACTGATCCAGAACGATGCTTTGCCAAAATTACTTCTGCAATATTTTTCTTTTCACTATCTTCGTTATAGTAATCATCGCGATATAGGAACATAACAATATCAGCATCCTGCTCAATTGCTCCAGATTCACGAAGGTCAGAAAGCATTGGTCTGTGATCTGGTCTTTGTTCTGGTGCTCTGGAAAGCTGTGATAAAGCAATAACAGGAACATTTATCTCTTTTGCTAATATCTTTAAAGAACGACTAATTTCTGAAATTTCCTGTTCACGGCTTCCTCCTCTTTTATTACTTCCTGCAATTAGCTGTAAGTAATCAATTACAACAAGCCCGATATTTTTTTCTAATTTTAATTTTCTACATTTTGCTCTAATCTCCATAATAGAAATACCAGGAGTGTCATCAATATAAATTGGTGCTTCTGACAAAAGGCCAGATGTCGCCGCTAATTTTGCCCAATCTTCATCTTCCATATTTCCAGTTCTTACTTTATTGGAATCTACCATTGCTTCACTGCATAAAATTCTGTTTCCCATCTGTTCTTTTGACATTTCTAAGCTAAAGATAACAACTGGTACATTTGCTTTTAAGGCTGCATGAGATGCAATATTTAAAGCAAACGCAGATTTTCCCATAGCAGGTCTTGCTGCAATTAGAATCAAGTCAGAATTATGAAGTCCTGCTGTTTTATAATCCAAATCAATAAATCCTGTAGGTACTCCTGTAATATGTTTTTTTTGGTTATATAACTCTTCTAATTGTGTAAAAGATTCTACTAAAATATCCTTAATAGAAGTATATCCAGATTTATTTCTCGATTGCATAACATTAAAAATTTTCTTTTCTGCGCCATCAATAATATCTTCTACATCTTGCATTGGATCATATCCTAGTTCAATAATATCATTGGCTGCTTTAATCAAATTTCTTAATGCTGCCTTTTCTTCTACAATTTTAATATATTTTTCAACATTGGCAGTTGTAGGAACTTTTTCTGGAAGCTCAGCTAAATACTCTAATCCCCCCACACTATCTAGTTTTCCCATCGATAGCAATTCCGACTTTAGGGTAATAATATCTACTGGCTCTGCTCGATTATATAAATTTAATACTGCTTCATAAATTAAACGATTATCTTCTCGATAGAAATCTTCTGGTTTTAGTTTCTCAAGTGCTGCAGAAACAGCATCTTTATCTGTTAACATACTTCCAATTACGGCTTGTTCTGCTTCGATATCATGTGGCGGTACTTTTCCTAGTTCCATTTTATAAGCTCCTTCCTTCTAGCTTATTTTGCAATAACATCTATTTTTAGTTTTGCATTAACTCCTTCATAAAGTTTTACTTCTACTATTTGTGTTCCTAAGTTTTTGATAGTTTCTTTGACTGCTATTTTCTTTTTATCAACATCAAATTGATATTGTTCTTTTAAGTTGTCTGAAATTTCTTTTGCTGTAACTCCTCCAAATATTTTACCATTTTCTCCTGCTTTTACAGCAATTTTTAATAAGATTCCTTCTAACTTTTGTGCTAATTTTTTGGCTTCTTCTTTTTCTTGTTCTTTTCTATAGTTTTGAGATGCTTTTTTATCATTTAATTTACTCATATTTTGAGCATTTGCTTCTACTGCTAATTTTCTAGGAAATAGATAATTTCTAGCATATCCATCTTGACTATTAATCACATCATCTTTTTTTCCTACTCCTTTAATATCTTGTAATAAAATAACCTTCATCTTTTATGCCATCCTTTCTTTCCACATTTTCGGTTTTCTTTTCCTTTGTTTTCCACATTTTATACAACACTAGTTTACTACAAATTCTAGGATTTTTCAAGTTTTTTAATGATTCTATTCATATTGCTTTATGTTAAGTAAAAGAAATAAAAGTGGCAGAGCTTTTACACTCTGCCACCCAATAATTACAAGTAGATTATTTTCTCATTCACAATCCACATTGCACACGCATGAATGTTATTCATTGTCTGTATCCACAGTAAAACGCTTTTAGAAGATTTTATTAATGCTTTATCATGAGCTGTAACAAGCTAAAATTTTGAATTATTCCAATTCAGATTTAACTTGATATTTCACTAAAATATTCATTAATACGATTAATTAGTTCTTGTTTTACTTCATTAGTATCCATACCTTCTACTTGTGCACCAGCTAGAGTAATATGTCCTCCTCCACCTAGTTTTTCTAGAATTACTTGAACATTAATATCCCCAATTGATCGTCCACTAATACAAACTTTATCTCCTAATTTTCCAATTACGAAAGAAGCTGTAATATCAGAAATGGTTAATAACTCATCTGCTGCTTTTGCACAAATAATATTAGCATCTTTATCTTCCTCATCATAAATAGAAATACCAATTGTTTCATTTACAATTTCTGTCTTATTTACAATCTCTGCAATCTTGTTATATGTTTCTAAATCACTTTGGAACCATTTCTTTACTTTAATGATATCAACACCACATCTACGTAAATATGCAGCTGCTTCAAAGGTTCTAACACCAGTTTTAAAAGTAAAATTCTTGGTATCTACCATAATTCCTGCATATAAACTTTCTGCTTCTAACTCAGAAAGTTTAATTTCTTTTTCAGAATATTGTAATAACTCTGTTACAAGCTCTGAGGCAGAAGATGCATATACTTCATGGAAAGTAAGCATTGCTTCTTCAATATAGTCTGCCGCTCTTCTATGATGGTCAATTACAACAATTTTACTTGTTTCTTCTAATAATTCTGGTACTTCTACATAATTTCGTTTGTGAGTATCTACTATAATTAATAAAGTATCTGGTGATACTTTTGCTAAAGCTTCTGACTTATCAATAATGGCATCTTGATACTCCTTTTCCTTTTTAGCAGTTTCCATAAAACTATCTAAGGAAATTCCTGTTGTATTATTTACGATATATGCTTCTTTATCCAAGGTCCTAGCTAAACGATAAATACCCATACTAGCACCCATAGAATCAATATCTCCATTGGTATGTCCCATGATAAGAACGTTTTTAGCATCTGTCATTAGCTCTTCTAAAGCATTTGATACAATTCTTGCTTTTACTTTTGTTCTTTTTTCAACTTCTTGTGCTCTACCACCAAAGAATTGATATTTTCCGTTATTTCTCACAACAGCCTGGTCACCACCACGTCCTAATACAATATCAGCACTTGCTAAAGCTGATTTATATTTTTCATAGTTTGAATCTCCCTCTGTTGAAACAGCAATACTTAAAGTTGCTTGTATTTTCTCTGGCATATGGATTTCTTTAATTGCATCTAAGATATGGAATTTTTCTTCTTCCATTTGTTTTAAATATTTTTGGTCAAAAACATAAACAAAAGTATCGCGATCAGACTTTATCATTAATCCTTGTGTATCTTTACTCCAGTCATAAATTGTTTTTTCAATTTGTGCAATAATACCAGGTCTTTCTTCATTTGGTATTCTTTGCATTAACTCTTCATAATTATCTACCATCATGATTCCAACACAAGTTTGAGAGCCTTGATAATTTTCTAATAATTCTACATATTTTGTCATATCAAGGAAATATAGCATTAACATATATTCTACTTGCTTTTTCTTTTCATTTTGTTTTGATTTTACATATTCTCCTAATACTCGATATGTCTTATCATCAATTGTAATATCTCTTGTAATTTGCTTTTTATCTTCTTGATTATTTTCAATATCTATTTTTACTTCTCTAATTAAATTATTTAAATGAGAAGCAATTTCTTTTCCCTTAAATTCTTGTGTATACTTTGTACTTTTCCAAATAACATTACCATCTGTTTCAATAATAATTAATGGAAAAGGAGAATTAATTAATGTGTTTTTAGCAACAGTATCTGCTGTAAAGGTAAGTTCTTTAATATGTTCTGAAATTTCTGTATTTCTTTTATTAGTCGTCCAATAAGCATAAAGAACAATTAACACATAACAGATTGCAAGTGGTGTAATAAATTTAATATCGTAAAAACAAAGAGCAATCATTAAAATTAAAATAATTGCTAAATAAACTTTTGTCTTGGATATAAAACTATCTAAAATATTTCTTTTGTTATTATTAGGCATAACAATCTCCTTCTATCATAATAGTTATATTTTACCCTCTTTTTAGTCTTTTGTCAAATTTGAAAATTTTCTCTTCTAATGATATCTGTCTTTTTAGTTAGAAAAAGACATAGGGAATAATTCCTTATGTCTTTTTTCCATATTTTGTTTTCATATAGCTAAACAAATCAAAGTTTTTACTCTTCTACTTCCTCAGTTTTGCTTTGCTCTGTATTAATATGTACATTTTTATAACGATTCATACCTGTACCTGCTGGGATTAATTTACCAATGATAACATTTTCTTTTAATCCAATTAGGTTATCTACTTTACCTTTAATTGCAGCTTCAGTAAGAACTCTTGTTGTTTCTTGGAAAGAAGCAGCTGATAAGAAACTTTCGGTAGCAAGAGATGCTTTTGTAATACCAAGTAATACACGTTTTCCAGTAGCTGGACGTTTTCCTTCTGCAATCATCTGATTATTCTTATCTTCAAATTCATACATATCAACTAGAGAACCAGCAAATAGATCTGTATCTCCATTATCTTCTACTCTTACTTTCTTAAGCATTTGTCTACCAATTACTTCGATATGTTTGTCATTGATGTCAACACCTTGGTTACGATATACTTTTTGTACTTCAGAAATAAGATAAGTATAAACTCCTTCAGGTCCTTTAATTGCTAAAATTTCATTTGGATTGATTGATCCTTCTGTGATTGGATCACCAGCTTCTACCATGTCCCCATCTTTTACATGTAGTTTTGAGCCAAATGGGATGGTATATGTTTTGCTGTTATCATTTGAAGTAACAGTAACTTCTTTCTTTTTCTTATCTGCAGTAACCGTAACTTTACCTGCGATTTCAGTAATAATAGCAAGACCCTTTGGTTTTCTAGCTTCGAATAACTCTTCAACTCTAGGAAGACCTTGTGTAATATCTCCTCCAGCAACACCACCTTGGTGGAATGTTCTCATTGTAAGCTGTGTACCAGGTTCACCAATTGATTGTGCAGCAATAATACCAACAGCCTCACCAATGGTGACTTCTTCTCTTGTTGCTAATCCCATACCATAGCATTTTGCACAAACACCATGTTTTGTTCTACAACATAGACTTGAACGAACTCTTACTTTTGTATATCCTGCATTTACAATTTTCTCTGCAATATTGTCATTGATCATTGTATCAGTATCTACAATTAACTCTTTTGTTTCTGGATGATAAATTGGTTCTAATACATATCTTCCAACTAGTCTTTCTTCTAGTTTTTCGATGATTTGGTTACCATCTTTGATATCTTCAATTTCAATTCCTTCATGTGTTCCACAATCATCTTCTCTTACGATAATGTCTTGTGAAACATCAACTAATCTTCTTGTTAAGTATCCAGAGTCTGCTGTTCTTAAAGCTGTATCTGCTAGACCTTTTCTACCACCATGTGATGATACGAAATATTCTAGAGCATCTAATCCCTCTCTAAAAGAAGAACGAATTGGAATTTCTACTGCTTTACCTTGGGTGTTAGCCATAAGACCTCTCATACCAGCAACCTGTCTTAACTGACTCATGTTACCTCTGGCTCCAGATGTTGCCATCATGAAGATTGGGTTCATTTCATCAAAGTTATTTTCCATTGCTTTTGATACGTCGTTTGTTGCTTTATCCCAAATTTTAATTACTTCGTCATATCTTTCATCGTTGGTAATTAAACCACGTTTATATTGTTTTGATACTTGTTCTACTTGTTTTTCTGCATCTGCTAAGATTTGCTCTTTTTCTGGTGGAACTTCAACATCTGCAACAGAAACAGTAATAGCACCTTTGGTTGAATATTTAAATCCAGTTGCTTTGATATAGTCTAATACTTCTGCAGTTTTTGATAAACCATGTGCATTAATACATTTTGCAACGATTTTTCCAAGGTTTTTCTTAATAACTGGGAAACTGATTTCTAGATCAAATTCATGTTCTGGATCAGATCTATCTACAAATCCTAAGTCTTGTGGAATTCCTTGGTTATAGATTACTCTACCAACTGTCGTTTGAATGATTTTATGTTTTGTTTCTCCGTCTTTTTCTTTGTACATTCTGATATTTACTTTTGCATGTAGCTCAACGTCTCCATTAGCATATGCCATCAAAGCTTCATCTGAATCAGTAAAGTACATACCTTCTCCCTTTTCTCCAGGTACTTCCATTGTTAGATAGTAACTACCAAGAATCATATCTTGTGTAGGTACTGTAACTGGTTTACCATCTTGAGATTTTAAAAGGTTGTTAACAGATAACATTAAATATCTGGCTTCTGCTTGTGCTTCTGGTGATAATGGAACGTGAACTGCCATTTGGTCACCGTCAAAGTCTGCATTAAATGCTGTACATACAAGTGGATGTAATTTAATTGCTCTACCTTCTACTAGAACTGGTTCAAATGCTTGGATACCTAATCTATGAAGTGTTGGTGCACGGTTTAACATAACTGGGTGATCTTTAATAACATCTTCTAGAATATCCCATACTTCTGGTCTTAATCTTTCTACCATTCTTTTTGCATTTTTAATATTGTGTGCTAATCCTCTTCCTACAAGTTCCTTCATAACAAATGGTTTGAATAATTCAACTGCCATTTCTTTTGGAAGACCACATTGATAGATTTTAAGTTCTGGTCCAACAACGATAACAGAACGTCCAGAGTAGTCAACACGTTTTCCAAGTAGGTTTTGTCTAAATCTACCTTGTTTTCCTTTTAACATGTCAGATAATGATTTAAGTGGTCTATTTCCAGCTCCTGTTACTGGTCTTCCACGTCTACCATTATCAATTAAGGCATCTACTGATTCTTGAAGCATTCTTTTCTCATTACGTACAATGATTTCTGGTGCTCCAAGCTCTAATAGTCTTTTTAATCTGTTATTTCTATTAATAACTCTACGGTATAAATCATTTAAGTCTGATGTAGCAAATCTACCACCATCTAATTGTACCATTGGTCTTAGCTCTGGTGGGATAACTGGTACTACGTTCATTACCATCCACTCAGGTCTATTTCCAGATAATCTAAATGATTCAACTGTGTCTAATCTCTTTATAAGTTTTGCTTTTTTCTGTTCACTTGCTTTTTCAAGTTCTTTCTTTAACTTTGCTGCAAGTTTCTCTAGATCAATTTCAGATAAAAGTTTACGAATTGGTTCTGCTCCCATATCAGCTTTAAAAGAACCTTTTCCATATTTTTCTTCTGCATCACGATATTCTTTTTCTGTTAAGACTTGGCATTTCATAAGTCCTGATGTTCCTTTATCTGTTACGATATAGGATGCAAAATAAATAACTTTTTCTAAGCTTCTTGGTGAAATATCAAGCATAAGCCCAATTCTACTTGGAATTCCTTTAAAATACCAAATATGTGCAACTGGTGCTGCAAGCTCAATATGTCCCATTCTTTCTCTTCTTACTTTTGCCTTGGTTACTTCAACTCCACATCTGTCACATACAATACCTTTATATCTTACCCTTTTATATTTTCCACAATGACATTCCCAGTCTTTGGTTGGTCCAAATATTTTTTCACAAAATAGACCATCTTTTTCTGGTTTTAATGTTCTGTAGTTAATGGTCTCTGGCTTTTTTACTTCACCTTTTGACCATTCTCTTACTTTTTCATCGGATGCTAATCCTATTTTAATCTTATCAAATAATTCTAATTCATCCATTTAATTCTAGGACCCCCTAAATTTTACTTGCGCAATCCTTTTTCCCTTTGCTTTAAATACACTGCCAGCACAATTCCTTTAAGTCTTAAAGCAAAGGTACTTTTGGGATTTATTCAATTAAATTTCTTTGTTTAGATTTCGTCTCCATCTCCATCATCTAGGATGTCTTGATCATTTAGTAAATTGTCTTCTCCTAAATCTGTATCATCTAATAGCATTTCATCTTCATCATCTACTAAATCTTCAAAAATGCTATCATTTTCATCTTGTTCTTCTTCCATATAGCCATCTAATTCATCTGGAAGTAAAACTTCTTCTTCTGGCATTTTCTTATCGTTTTCTAAATTAAAGTCGATTCCATCTTCAATATTTTCTTTTAGTTCTAATTCTTGATTGTCTTCTGAATATAGACGAACATCTAGTCCTAAAGATTGAAGTTCTTTAATTAATACTTTAAAGCTTTCTGGAACTCCTGGTTCTGGTACATTTTCGCCTTTTACGATTGATTCATATGTTTTAACACGTCCTACCACATCATCTGATTTTACAGTTAAAATCTCTTGTAATGTGTAAGCTGCTCCATATGCCTCTAATGCCCAAACTTCCATCTCTCCAAATCTCTGTCCACCAAATTGTGCTTTACCA
The DNA here is from genome assembly GCA_021769225.1 of Erysipelotrichaceae bacterium. Classification (GTDB taxonomy): domain Bacteria; phylum Bacillota; class Clostridia; order TANB77; family CAG-508; genus JAETTH01. The sequence continues at coordinate 3,712 of JAETTH010000011.1, read as the reverse complement.
CCAAGTGGTTGTTGAGTAACTAATGAGTATGGTCCAGTTGAACGAGCATGAATCTTATCATCAACTAAGTGGTGTAGTTTAAGCATATACATTACACCTACTGTAATTGGTTTATCAAATGGCTCTCCTGTTCTTCCATCATATAGAGTTGTTTTACCATCTCTTGAAAGTCCAGCTTCTTCTAGTAAGTCTTGAATTTCATCTGCAGTAGCGCCATCAAATACTGGTGTTGCTACTTTCCATCCAAGTGCTCTTGCAGCTCTTCCTAAGTGAACTTCTAGAACCTGACCTAGGTTCATACGAGAAGGTACACCAAGTGGGTTAAGTACAACATCTACAGGTGTTCCATCTGGTAGGAATGGCATATCCTCTTCTGGTAAAATTCTAGATACAACACCTTTGTTTCCATGACGTCCAGCCATTTTATCACCAACAGAGATTTTTCTCTTTTGAGCGATATAGCAACGGATTACTTGATTTACTCCTGGTGCTAATTCATCTGAATTGTCTCTTGTAAAGATTTTTACATCAACAATGGTTCCAGCTTCTCCATGTGGTACACGAAGTGAAGTATCTCTTACTTCTCTTGCTTTTTCTCCAAAGATTGCACGAAGTAATCTTTCTTCTGCTGTTAATTCTGTTTCTCCTTTTGGAGTAACTTTACCAACTAAAATATCTCCAGGTCTTACTTCAGCACCAATACGAATAATTCCATCTTCGTCTAAGTCTTTTAATCCATCTTCACCAACATTTGGAATATCTCTTGTAATTTCTTCTGGTCCTAATTTTGTATCACGGCACTCGCAATCATATTCTTCAATATGGATTGATGTATAAACATCTTCTTTTACTAATCTTTCACTAATTAAAACAGCATCCTCGTAGTTATATCCTTCCCAAGTAGCAAATGCGATTAAAACGTTTTTACCAAGTGCCATTTCTCCATTTTGAGTAGATGGTCCATCGGCAATAACATCTCCTTGATTTACTCTTTCGCCTTTTACTACAATTGGTCTTTGATTAATACAAGTTCCACCATTTGTTCTTTTGAATTTACGTAATTTATATGTATCCGTTCCTGTTTTTGTTTTTACAATAATTTCTTCTGCAGTTACTTTTTCAACTGTTCCAGAATTTCTAGCAAGAATCATAATGCCAGAGTCTTTTGCAGCACGGTATTCAATTCCTGTTCCTACAATTGGAGAATCGGTTGTTAAAAGAGGAACTGCTTGACGTTGCATGTTAGCACCCATTAAAGCACGGTGAGCATCATCATGTTCTAAGAAAGGAATCATTGCAGCGCCAACAGAAACTAATTGTTTTGGTGATACATCTAAGAAATCTACCTTATCTGGTGAAACTTCTAGAATATCATCTAAGTATCTTACTTTTACCTTTTTATTTGCTAAAGTTCCATCTTCTGCAATTGGCTCTTTTGCTTGTGCAATAATATATTCATCTTCCTCATCAGCTGTCATATAAATAACTTCATCTGTTACTTTATGAGTAACAGGATCAATTTTACGATATGGTGTTTCTACGAAACCATATTCATTGATGATAGCAAAGGAAGAAAGTGCTGAGATAAGTCCAATGTTTGGTCCTTCTGGAGATTCGATTGGACATAATCTACCATAGTGGGTATAGTGAACGTCTCTTACCTCAAATCCTGCTCTTTCTCTTGATAAACCTCCTGGTCCTAAAGCAGAAACTCTTCTTTTATGTGTTAATTCTGATAAAGGATTGGTTTGATCCATAAATTGTGATAATTGAGAGCTTCCAAAGAATTCACGAATGGATGATGTAATTGGTTTTGTATTAATTAATGTTTGTGGTGTTACAACATCTAAATCTTGAATTGTCATTCTTTCACGAACAACTCTTTCTAGTCTTGTTAAACCAATTCTAAATTGATTTTGTAATAACTCTCCAACACAACGGATACGTCTATTTCCTAAATGGTCAATATCATCTATTTTTCCAAGTCCATGATCTAAGTTTAATAAATAACTTACAGAAGCTATGATATCTTCTGTTGTAATATGTTTTGGAACTAATTCTTCTTGTCTTTCTTTAATTACATTATGTAAGTCCTTTTCTTCTGTTGTATCTATAATAGATTTTAATACTTCATAATTTACATATTCTTTGAAATGTAAATCTTTTAAATCAACATTTGAAAGTACTTTATAGATATTAACAGTTCCATTTCCAATAACTCTTACTTTTTTATCATTTACTTTTAAATCAACTATATTGATTCCTGTATTTTGAATTTCTTCTGCTAATTGTTTTGTAATAATACCATCTTTTTCAACTAATACTTCACCAGTTGATGGATCAATAATATTGTCAAAAGCAACTTGGTTTGAAATTCTAGTTGCTAAACTTAATTTTTTGTTGAATTTGTATCTACCAACTTTAGCTAAATCATATCTTCTTGGATCAAAGAATAGTCCATTAAATAGATTTCTTGCAGCTTCTGCTGTTGGTAATTCTCCTGGTCTTAACTTTTTGTAAATTTCAATTAAAGCTTCATCTGTTGTTTTAATTGGGTCTTTGGCAAATGTTGCTGTTAGTTTAGGTTCTTCTCCAAATAAACTAACAATTTGCTCATCGGTTGCTAAACCAATTGCACGAAGTAATGTTGTTACTGGTAATTTTCTTGTTCTGTCTACTCTTGCATAAAATACATCATTGGCATCTGTTTCGTATTCAATCCATGCTCCACGAATTGGCATTACAGTTGATGTATAAATTTTCTTTCCGGTCTTGTCAAATGTCATGTCATAATAGCATCCTGGTGAACGAACTAATTGGCTGACAACAACTCTTTCTGCTCCATTGATAACGAATGTTCCGCTATCTGTCATTAATGGGAAATCTCCTAAGTAAATTTCTTGCTCTTTGATTTCTCCTGTCTCACGGTTGATTAGTCTTACTTTTACGTGTAATCTTGTTGAATATGTTGCATCTCTTTCTTTTGCTTCTTCTAGTGTGTATTTTGTTTTGTCTTCCATGTAGTAATCAAAAAATTCTAATACTAAATTTCCAGAATAGTCGATAATTGGTGAAATATCTCTTAATACTTCTCCTAATCCTTCTTCTACAAACCAGTCATAAGAATCTTTTTGCACTTTGATAAGATTTGGCATATCAATATAGTCGTCAATCTTAGCAAAGGTCTTACGTGAACATTTTTCATGTTTAATGTCCCTAACCACTGTTTAATCACCCCATATTAAAATTTAAAGCAGAGATTTTGCTATAGACTTATAGCTTTTAAGATTAAATATATTTGAAAAGAAGTCCTTCTTATTCTTTGATTTCCTTTTCGAATTTTTAAGTTTCCTGCTTCTTATAAACTTAATCTTCCGTAGGGTAATACAAAGATAATTCCTCTTCTTTACAAAAGTCAACATAAAGAATCAATAATGGCAACAAAAAGGTATGCTAACGTTTTTACGTTAACCTACCTTTTTCTTTGTATTTAAAAAACTTTCTGAACCACTATTTTTATCATAATTCTCCCTTATTCTCTTAAGATTTAAGGTCGATATTTATGGATAATATCATAAAATATCATATCGAATTATATTATATACCACTAGCCATTAGCTTGTCAATGGATTTTTAGAAGTTTTCTATATTTTATTTACTTAGTAGATTGTAAAAGTAAAATATAATTTTATTACAAATTAATATAAGTAAG
>JAETTH010000091.1 GCA_021769225.1 Erysipelotrichaceae bacterium | reverse complement strand
GGGTCGGCCTCGTAGCCCTGCGTGAGGAACGACATCGCCTTGGCCACCCGTTCGGGGGTCTTGACGAGTCCTTCGCGCGCCGGGTCCTCGCCCAGCAGGCGCAGAATCTCGGCATAAATTTGCATTTAGTTTTCTTTTTTTGGGTTTCAATATATTTTCATCAGCAATTTTTACTGCATTATCTAATGGTAAGCTATCTGCTTTAATTTCTTTTCTAAGGACATTCGGCTTTATAATGATAGGCTTGTTGATAATGCCACAGTTCATTGGGATAACAGGTGTATGGTTGGCTGTTCCCATTGCAGAAATATTAACACTATGTGTTTCAGTATATTTGAATTTTCGTCTTTTGCGTTCGTGGAATAATCAGAATAATAGTTATGAAAAAAGTACAGAAAGGTTATTATGATAGGACTAAAAAAACGAGATATAAAAAAAGCATTGAAAGCAGGTGCAAAAGCTGGCAGTGTTTCATTGGCTGATGTACGGGCTGATATTGAGGCAACGATTGATGAAGCTATGAACAGCACCGATCCAGAGGTGCAGGCAAATTTCAAAAAATATTTTGGAAATAAACGCCCTACGCCAGAGGAATATATTTACACAATTACAAAGAAAGCAGTTAAAGGGCTGAAAGTATGAAAATAGAACGTCTGATAGGAATAATCTTTTATTTAATAAATAGAGAGTGTGTAACAACAAATGAATTAGCACAAAAGTTTGAAGTATCTCGCAGAACGATTTTACGAGATATTGACACACTAACTCTTGCCGGTATTCCGATTTATTCTGAATTAGGTGTAAATGGTGGCTATATAATAAATAAAGATTTTAAGGTTGATGAAAAAATTATTGACAGCAACAATAAAGAATATATTTTGCTTGCCTTAAATAGTCTAAGAACTGTTTACGGAAATAAAAAGGTTATTGAAACTTACGAAAAAATGAAACATCTCTATAATGATGTAAATATCAATGCACTTCCAGATGTTGATTTCTCTGTTGTAACGGAAAGTCCGCAAATTATGAAGTGCGTAGACTTAATCAATAAAGCAACAAAAGAACAAAGAACTATAAAATTTATATATACTAATTCAGCAGGACATACAAAAAAAGTTTTTCTAAACCCATTACACACATATTATAGGTGGTACTCATGGTATGTTTTTGGATATGACACCTCTAAAAATGACTATCATATGTTCAAAGTGGTCAGAATGAAAAATATTTCTTTAACAAAAGAACTTTTTGAAACCAAAGATAATATAGCTAACCTTTTATCTGATTTTGAAAAAAGACGTAACCAGACAAATATTACTGTTACTCTATCTTATAAACAAGAAATAGATGCTTTAGTTAATGAATATTTTAAAGGGGAAATTGTTGAAACTGTTAATGAATGTTTTATAAGAGAAATTGAGATTAAAGAAAATGATTTTATAACATTCTCAATCCTTTTGGGACTTTGCGATAAAGTAAAAATATTATCCCCTCAAAAATACAAAGAAAAGGTGTTAGCTCATATCAGCAAAATAAAGAAAAATCTCACTTAATAGTGACATACATTTGTCACTATTCCTATTATATAATTTTCTCATATCGAAAATGTGAGGAGATGTGAAAATGAAAAAAGTATATGTATATTTGTTAGACGACATGGCGGAATGCGAAATTGGTTATATTTTACAAGCGTTCAGTATGGAAAAATTATTAAAAAATGGAACTAAGGAATTTGAAGTAAAGACAGTCGGTTTTGATAAAGAACCCGTCTTAACTATAGGTGGATTAACAATTATTCCAGATTATACTATATCAGAAGTTGATTTCAACGCTAGTACAGCTCTGCTTTTACCGGGTTCTTCTACTTGGGGAAATAAAGAAAATCAAGAAATATTGGAAAAAGCACAAGAATGTTTGAACAAAAACATTTTAGTAGGTGCTATTTGTGGAGCAACACTCGCACTTGCTGATTATGGTATATTAGATAAATTTAAACACACAAGTAATTCTCTGGAATATCTAAAATTCTTTTCAAGAAACTATGCAGGACAGAGCTTGTATGTTTGTTCTAATTCCGTTTTAGACAGAAACTTAGTAACAGCAAGTTCGGCAGGTTCATTAGAATGGACGAAAAATATCCTAAAGAGCCTTAATGTATATTCTGACAAGAAAGTTACTGCTTTTTATAATTATTACTCGACTGGAAACGTAAAATACTATGATGAACTCTTAAAATGAAGGTGGTATTTCTGTAATGAAACAATCATGGGTTTTATGCCCCATTTGCAATAACAAGACACGCACAAAGATACGAGAAGATACGGAACTGATAAATTTTCCTTTGTTCTGTCCAAAATGCAAAACAGAAACTTTAATCAATATAAAGCATGGAAAAGTAACTATTATCAAAGAGCCAGACGCAAAGACGCAGAGCCGATAATTTATAGGTTATTATAACTTATAGATTGTCGGCTCTTATTTGTTATCTGCAAAGCAGATCAGCAAATAAGAATGTTAAAGCTATACAAAAAGAGAACAAGAAGCTGATTACTTCTTGCTCTCTCTGTTGTTTACGATACCGTCAATCGTACCTTGAATGATTTTTAATTCGTTATCACTCAATAAATCAAGTGATATTTCTATCTGTCGGCGAGCTGTACTTTTTGAAACTTTCTCCGCCGGATAGAAATATTCATCAAGGTTTATTAAAATTTG
>JAETTH010000090.1 GCA_021769225.1 Erysipelotrichaceae bacterium | reverse complement strand
TGCCCTAAGAAATAAACACAGGTGTTGATAAAGAGGGTAAGCGTTAATTGAAGTTTGTGCAGTACAGATACGAATTGTGAGTTGAAATGGAAAGCAGAATGGGGTGTTTAAGAACATGAATACTGAGAGAGCATCATATTTTACAGAAAGAAGTTATACAACATCAGAAGCAGAAAATAAAAAAGATATATTTGAATATTGGAAAAAAATTTTAGGAGAAGATACATTAAGAGTTGTTGAGAAATGTTATGGTATTGATTTAGTTAAAGTTTTAAATTCTGAAAATTATGTATGTGAAAACAATCATGTGATGTCAGAAATGGAAAAGGTAAAAATAGAATTATTTGAAAAACCAATCAATTATAACTATTCCGGATTCAAAGGAGAAAAACTGGCATTTGATAATTTTTTCATACCTTTAATCAATTACGGAATAGATGTATTAAAAAATGGAACAAGTCTTTTTTTGACAGATTCTATTATAGATACATACGCAAATACATTATTAGAGAGATTAGGGAAAATCAGTCTTGGGATATTAATGTTTGAAATGTATCTTTGTAAGAAGACGGGAAAACTGAATGGAAGAAATTCAGAGGAAGAATACGATTATTATAATAATAATTTTTTAAGTAAGAAATCGTATAAAGAGGAGCTTTTCAATATATATCCATGTTTGCTGCGTTCAGTTACAGAAACCGTAGAAAATTTATCTTCTTATTATGTACTTTTATTAGAAAGACTTAATAAAGATAAAAAGGAAATCGTGAATAAATTTTGCAGAGGTTTAGAATTTAAAAATGTAGTTGAAATAAGTTCTAATATCTCGGATTCCCATAGAAAAGGGAATGGTGTAAGTATCCTTAAATTGGATAATGGCACTAAAATTGTGTATAAACCACGTTCATTAAAAATTGAAAAAGTGTATTTTGATTTTTTGGGAAAGATAAATGCTGGTTGTAAATATGAAATGTATGAACCAAACATATTAGATTGTCAGGAGTATGGTTGGGAAGAATTTGTACATTATAAAAGTTGTAAAACAGAAGATGAAATTAGACGGTATTTTTATAGATTTGGAATATTGATTTTCAGTAGTTATATTCTTAATACAAATGATCTACATGAAGAAAATGTGATTGCTGCAGGAGAATATCCAATTATTATAGATGCAGAAACTATACTAGATAACCGTAGAAGAGGGAGAACAAATTCTGCAAAAGAGGAAATAAATTATATCCTTCATGAGTCAGTATTATACTCAGGTCTATTGCCACATTATAGATTTTCAAATTTGGGTCAAGGCGTAGATATGAGTGCAATTAAAGGTAGTGAAGGAAAGGAATATCCTATAGTTATTCCTAAAATAGCGGATTTATGCACTTCAAATATGAGATTTGTATATGAACATCCTACAACTGGAGTAAATCAAAATCTTGTTAAATTAGATGGAGAAAATGTATCAGCATTTCATTATCTAAAAGAAATAAATGCAGGATTTGAAGATGCGTATAAATATGTTTTGGAGAACAAAGAAAAATTTCTTGAACATGCCGACATGTTTGGTAATTTAAATATTCGCCATTTAGTTCAGGATACCCAAAGATATTCTATGTTATTGCACACATCTTTTCATCCGGATTTTATGCAAGATGGAAGAGATAGACAAATGTTTTTGTGTAGTTTATTCAAGCAGTATGAAGCTACGCAAGGAGATAAAGGTGTTGTGAAATGTGAGATAAAGGACATGTTAAATATGGACATTCCATATTTTTATCTTAATACATCGGATAAATCTCTTTTCGGATCAGAAGGTGAAAAAATCGAAGGTTATTTTGAATATACCAGTTTGGAACACTTAAAGAAAAAGATAGTATTGTTAGATGAAGCTGATTTAAAAAGGCAATTAATGTTCATGAATATTATTTTGACAGAGATAAACGAATTTCAGGTTGAGGATAAAAAAATAGAGCTTCAACAAATGAAAATGATTCCACACAGAGAAAAAAATAATGCTCATCTGTTAAAAGCTGTTCAGAAATTGGCTGACTGTCTTATAAAAACTGCTGTTTTTAACAAAGATAAAACAGAAGTTAATTGGATTGGTGTTACTCTAATTGGAAATGAAGATGACTGCTCATGGGATATAAGACCACTTGGTACCTATTTATATGAAGGTATGTCTGGACTAGCAATTTTCTTTAACGCATTGTATGCTGTTGATCCCAAACAGGAGTACCTTATTATATGCAATGCGATTGAAAAGGAATTATTTACATACACAGATGAGATGTGTGAACGAAATGAAGGAATAGAAAATGAAAGCAGTGGTGCCTTTGGTGGAGAAGCGTCTATAATGTACACTTATGAGGTACTGTATAAAATTACAAATAAAGAAAAATATTTGGATTATGCAAAAAAGCACTATAAAATATTAAAGAAAGCAATCACCAGAGATAACAGTTTTGATCTTGTCTATGGTAATGCAGGCGCAGTTATTACATTGATCAATATGTATCAGCTAACCGGAAATAAAGAGTATATCGCTTCGGCAGAAATAGCAGGAGATATAATAGTAAATGCGCAGGAAAAGGAAGGCTCTATTAAAGGCGGATGGAATGGAGATGGGAGAACTTCGCCGTTAGCGGGATTTTCACATGGAGCATCTGGAATAGTTTTAGCACTGGCAAAACTATGGCAGGTGACTCAGAAAGAGG
>JAETTH010000010.1 GCA_021769225.1 Erysipelotrichaceae bacterium | reverse complement strand
TATTCTAAATTTTTGAGTGCCTGTATGACACTCTATTTGTCATGCAATTTTCAATGTTCAACAAATTTTTTATTATTTTTTTGAAAAACTATTGACTTTTAATAGTTAGTCTTTCTTCATATAATAAAATATTAAATCACCTCCTTTTCTAAGTATTTTATAGAAAGAGATTGAAATTTTCCTAAAATTAAGATATAGTTAGCTTAAATCCATTGAAAGGAGAACATAATGAGACAAAGAAAAATACAATTTAGCCTTGTTTTCTTTTTTTTATGCTTTTTTCTATTTTTACCTACTTCCCTTGCTACTGACGATTTAAATATCGGTGCAGAATCTGGTATTTTAATTGAAAGCACCACCGGAAAAATTTTATATGAGAAAAACAGTGAAAAAAGAATGTATCCAGCAAGTACGACTAAAATTATGACAGCCATTTTAACAATTGAAAAATGTAATTTAAGCGATATTGCTACAGTTAGTCATGACGCTGTTTACTCGGTACCAAGTGGATATTCACATGCTAACCTGAAAGTAGGAGAAGAACTTTCTATTAATGATTTATTAAATGTTCTACTAATTCCCTCTGCCAATGATGCAGCCAATGTTTTAGCAGAACACATTGCAGGCTCTGTAGATGAATTTTGTAAAATGATGAATCAAAAAGCAAAAGAATTAGGTTGTAAAGACACCAATTTTGTTAATCCCAATGGAGTACACAATGAAAACCATTACTCCACTGCCTATGATATAAGCCTTATTGCACGTTACGCAATGCAAAACGAAACATTTCGAAGCTATGTCAAGAAAACATCCTGCTCACTTCCTGCAACCAATAAATATGATAAAACTGATCGTCTTTTCATTACCACCAATGACCTCTTAAGAGTTAATCACTCCTCTAGAGCAGACAACTACTATTACTCTTATTGTAATGGAATCAAAACAGGATATACTAGCCAAGCCCAAAACTGCTTAGCAGCAAGTGCTAATCGAGATGGATTAGAATTTATTACTGTTGTATTAGGTGCAGGTCAAACAGAAGATGGACTAAGTCAAAGAAACCTAGATACCATTTCCATGTTTGATTATGCATTTGATCACTATACAACGAAAAAATTAAATGAAGAAAATTCACTACTAAAACAAATTAAAGTAAAAGGTGCTACCAAAGAAACAGAAAACTTAGACGTTCTTATTCAAGACCCCATTAATGTAATCATCTCAAAGGGAAATGAAGATGAAACATTTTTGCCAGAAATTCAATTGGATGAAAACTTAAGAGCTCCAATTACAAAAAACAGCGTCATTGGATCTATCACATATAAAATTGATGATGTACAATATACTTCTAATTTACTTGCTGCAAATGATGTTCAAAAATTAGATATCTTTGGAATTATTTTTAGAATTGTAGCTGTTATTGCTATTTTAGTTATCTTCTTTATTCTTAAACAGCTAACCTTTCATAAAAAGAAAAAAAATTATAGAACTAGAAAACGTTAGAAAAAATATGGGACTACATAAATTGTAGCCCCCTTTTTTAATCTTGTTTATAGTCTTTCCCAATTACAATGGTAAAATCAACATTTGATATTTCAGCCCCTTTTGAAACACTTCCTGTTCCGATTGCTTCTTTTACTTTATCTTCTATTGTTGTTGATTTATTGGTACGATTAATAATATTTGTCTTAGCAGTAGATGAAGTAGTTCCGGCTTTTGTTACTTTAAATCCTGCATCTTCTAATATTTTAGTAACTTTTGCTAAATTTGAACTTACTCCTGATCCATTTAGTAATTCAATACGAATCGCATCAGAATTATTATCTGTATTTGATGTTGTTGTATTATCAACACTATTAGTAGCTTGTCCCTCTCCTTCTGTTTCTGTAATAACTGGGTCAGCAAATAGTTCTTCTACTAAAGCTTTTGTTTCCTTTTTATCATAGATATAAATCCACACGCCCTTTGGATTATCTGATTCACCAGGCAACATTCCTGTATTTAGATTATCAGCATTAAAGTTTACTGCATAAGGAATATAATCTTTAACAGTATCAAAATTCATATTAGTTTTTACATTTCTTGCTGCAATATCAATTAATTCTGTAATTTTAAAAATATTTTCTGGTTTTAAAGTTTGTTTTAATACAGCTGCAATGAAATTCCTTTGAGTTCTCATTCTACCAAAATCATCACCGCCATAATCATAGTCATAAGTAGTACCATCTGCATTTTTTCTAAAACGTAATAATCCTTCTGCCTGCTCACCATTTAACACTTGTTCTCCCTTTTTTAAGTCAATATATAAAGGCTCTGCTTGTGTTAAATCTACATAGTACATATCCCTTGGAACATTAAATGTTACTCCACCAATTGCATCAACTAACTGTCTTAATGCTACTGTATCAACAATCACATAGTTTTTAATATCCAATCCTGTAATTTGATTTACATACTCTAACATACCCTCAATATTTTCACCATTACGATAAGTTGCATTTATTTTATAACTAGAAGATGGGTTTGAGCTATCTTTTCCTACATAAGTATCTCTTGGTATAGATAAAATTGATGCTTTTTGAATTTTGGGATCATAAGAACAAACCATAATCGTATCTGCTAATTTATAATTTGCTTCTGATCCACTAATTCCAACTAACATAACAGTCAATTTATCCAAATTTTTTAATGTATTTTCATCGTGTCCTATTGCAGTTGCTAAAAATCCTTGTAATCCTCCACCGTTTTTTGCCATCTTATAAGCAAAAACACATCCAAAAATAACTAGAGCAATTAGTAGTAATAATAGAATAATTTTAATAACTCTTCCTACTTTACTCTTTTTTTTCTTCTTTTTTTTATGTTTTCCAGATTCATTATTCTTTCCATTTCCATTAATATTTACAATTATTTCGTCGTCTTTCAATTTATTTCACTCCCAATATTTTTACCCAATTTTTATTTTCTTTTTTTAGTATACCAAATTGATTTTGAAATATCAATAAATTAAGAAAAAATAAATAATTAAAGCCTATTTTTACTTTTTATTTTTCAAAAAGTAAAATAGACTTTTCTTTTTTGGCTTTTATCCCTTTTCAAATTTCCCCTTAAAAAATGACTTTTAATAACAGATTATTGTTATATAAATAACTTCCCACTATAGACTGATTAATAGCTTGTGGAATTCCAGAAGTTTCTATCATTGGTGCAATAAAAGAAATAATAGCTAAAACAAGATAGATAATAAGAAGCCCCTCTAAAATTCCATATAGAGTTCCCCCTATTTTATTAAATTGTTTAATGAGTGGTAATTTAGCAATTAGATCAGATAAAGCTTTTGCAAATAGTAAAACTATCTTTGCTACAATAAATAATGAAATTAAACTTATACCATTAATAACATTTACAGCAATATCTCTTGCCACACTATTTGCTATATCTTCCTTTGCCTGTTGTGAGATATTTTCTACTTGCTCATTAATATAATCTGTAATTACCTTAGAAGTAGTACTTTCCTCTTGATTGACTGTACTTTCTCCTTCTTGCAAGTTTTCTTCTTTTTTTGCACTATCTATAATGGCATTTTCAATCTGTTCATCAAAAGTTGTATTATCAATAATAAATCCAGCAACTGGTTTATATAAAACAAATGCAATCACTAGAGCTGCTAAGAAGGATAATATTTTAAATGCAACTCCAATTAATCCTCTTTTATATCCCAAAAATACAAATAGAGCAAAAATTAGAATAATGATACCATCAATTACAAAACCCATACTACCTCCCCCTATAAGTTTACAATCTCAATTTTATCACGATATACAATTCCTGCCATATTGTCACAAATTACAATATTTTTAATCTCTTGTGAAGAAGTATATTTTTTCACAAGCCATCCATTTGTATCTACAAAATGTACTTCTGATCCCAAATTAATAGCCACTACATTGTTATAACAATAAATATTTTTAACAGAAGAATCAATTACATAAAGATTTTGTTTTTGTGTACCAATTTGTATTAATTCCACATTAGTAGAGCTTGTAAATAGCCCAGTAGATTTTTCTACAATCTGAACACAATATTCATTAAGTGAAATATCAGCTGCAATCACTTTTGCATTTGAAAAGCTAATAATTTGCTCATCTTTTTCTTCTGAAATAACATGAATTCCATTATCATACATACAAACCAATCGATTTTTATCTTGATATTCAATATCTACAATCAAACTATCTGATTCTGCTTTATAAGTAAAAATAATAGACTCATATGGTGCAGATTGTGCTTTTTCAAATGATACAATTTTAATATTGGATTGAATCAATGTTCCAGAGGAATTGATTTCAGCAATTGCTAAATATTTATTATCATTTGAAATTGCTATGTCAGCTACACTTGTTGTCGATAAAATCGTACTAAATAGCTTATTTCCTTCTGGATCAAAAGTTGTTACAATCGTTTTGTAAGTTGTTCCAGTTAAGACAACAGAAGTATATCCATTTTTATTGACATATACTTTTGATATATTTCCTTCTAAATCTTTTTGCCAAATAATATTTTGACCAGAAATCAGATACAATTTCTGCTTATTTTTCTCAGCCACTACTAAATATCTTCCATTAGATTGAAAAATTGGATTATTAATTTCTACCTTAATTTCATGTTCCTTCTTACCATTTGAAGAATATAGATTTAACACATTTTTATCTAATACACTAATATATTTATCATAAGCATAAACAAAATAATTGGACTCTGCATCTACTTCAATAAAAGAGCCGCTATTTTCTTTTACTGATTTTTGAAAAATGTACTGGTCAAAAAATTCACGGAAACCGCGATTTGATATATACAAAGCAGAAAGAATAATTATGACAACAATAGCTACCACAATTGCAATTGTTATAATTAACTTCTTTCGATTAATCATCTTTTTTTGATTTAACTCTGCATCCTGATCATACAAGATATATTTCATAAAATCCCTCTTCTTTCGTTATTTCATTTATACCAGTTTTATGTCTTTTTTTCAAGCTTTTTGTGTGAAAATCATAAATAATTGAACGATTCCTAAGTATCCGAAAATAGGATATAACAAATTAACTAAATTTGAAAAACCTAAACTAGAAATAGGAATTCCACAAATACAAATTAAAATAGCCATAGCCCTATAAATTCTTCTGTTTTTAGTTGTGTTTTCTAAAAAGCTGTATCCTGCAGAAATTGCAGTTGTAAAAATAGAAAACAATATAATAAATCCATAGAAATAGCGAAAGAAATTGCCCAATAAACTGGCTACATATAACATTGGAATTTCTAATGTATTGATATCCAAATCAACCATAAGTAATAAGCCAGATATAATAAGTGCTAATAGAATTAATAGTAATGCTGTTACTAAAGCAATCATAGCAGCCTGCTTTTTGTTTTTTACATACTTATTTAACGTAATTAACATAGGAATTAATAAAATACTGTTATAACTACTATATAAAACACTGCTAACAATCCAATTCGTATGATTATAACATACCATCTTTTCGTTAATCTGCTGAAAAATATCTATATTTCTTACCCCAATCATTAGAATTCCACAAATCAGTACTGGAATTAAAATCGCATTTGCTTTTACAATTCCGTTCATATTATTCATAAAAATAATATAACAAAGTATGCAAATTATAATACTTCCAAAGAAATTATGAATTCCAAATTCTTGTGTTAAATAGGCACTAAATCCTGCAACCATAATGAAAAAAGAAACTAATAAAAAAATATTAATGATACAATTTACAAAATGATTTACTTTTTGTTTTTTTGAAATTAAGTTTAAAAAATCATCATAAGTTTTAACATTTCGATCTTGAATAATAGCAAACAATTTATAAACAATTAGTCCTGTCAAAATACAAGACAATAAAATTCCTAAAATTCCTTTTGGTCCATAACTATTAAAAAATAAATAGATTTCCTTTCCAGATGCAAATCCTGCCCCAATGGTAGTTCCAATAATAACAAAAACTACTTTTAATATATTTTTCAAATTCATCACCTATTTCAAATATATGAAATAAATGAAAAAAAATGTTTTTGTTCTCACTTTTTACCCATCTTTTCCTTCAATCCCTTTACTCAAAAACGCGATGCCCAAACGAAAGAAAAGAGAAAATTAATAAATCCTTTACCAATTTTCCCTTTTACCTTTTTATTTTTAAATCTTTATTTCTTCCTTCTTCTTACTTGCCAAATAACAATACCAACAACTAAGATTACAACAGGTATTGCAAAAATAATTACTCGAATGACAGTATCTTCTTGAGCCGTTGCTGTATAAGTGACATCTCCTGTATCTTTTCGAATCGTAATTGCATCTTCCTTACCAGCTAAATAAGCAACTGTATTTAAAACTAAATCTTTGTTATTATATAATTCAACAGCTGTTACTGTATAATTACCTGTATTTAATTTACTACTTGTTGCAAATAAGTTATTAGCATATACCACTAACTTAGACTCTTTTCCATCTGACACTGTTTTTGTCAACTCTGCACCTAATACTTGACTTCCCTCTTCATCATCATCTGTTTTAGAAACAGTAGAGATTGATAAATCTTTACGAAAAAAAGAATTTTCCCCAGATCGAATAAAAGGAATAGAAGTTACATTTAACTCTTCTAACATATCAGTATCCGCAATTTCAATTCTTCCTGCATCAATAAACATGATGCCTGATCCATTATAAATATCCTTTGTAATTGTATGATAAGCAACCGTTGGCTTAATAAATTCTGGATTATCCAGTAACATATTAGCAGAATCCTGCTCAATAATAATTCCTCTGCCAAAACTTACTCCATAAAGATCTAAAATCTTTTGTATATTAGGATATTCTGTCTCTGCTAAATCCGGATCATTTAACCATAAAAGATCTCCTCCGTTATTAATATATTCTATTAATAACTCCGTTTCATATTCTGAAAAATCCTTTTGTGGTGTCGCAATTACAATCACATCACAATCTTCTGGTATAGATTTGGTTAATAAATCTAATTCATATACATCATTTACTTCATTTTGTAAATAAACTCCTATACTATATAAATAAGTACTAATACTATATTCATCATGCCCTGTTAAAAAATAGATTTGTGGTTTGTCTTCTGTTACAATATCTATCATACTGTTGGTTAATTTTTGTTCTGTTAAGTCAATTGTTTCACCAGTTGTGGTATCATGGGTATAAAAATCATTTTCAGATAGTACTTTGTATTGGCTAGTCCCTTGAATCACAACTCCTGTTTGATCATCACTATCCACCCCATATAAAGTTGCTAAATCTGGTCTTGAAGTAGCAGTTACTGCTTCTACGGTTATCTTACTATTTACTGCTGTATATTGGTTAATTAAGTTATATAAAGAAGATTCTTCTGTATAGCCAAATAAATAAATTTGAATTTCTTGCTCTATTTGCTTTACCTTTTCTTTTGATTTATCTGATAAAGAATATAATTTTTCTTTCGTTACATCAATTGGAGACAAATTAAAGCTTTGTATCAATAAATTAATTCCAATAAAACAAGTAATTAATATAACAATTACTAGAATTGTTAAAGCTGTATCTCTTAGTGCTTTTTTCTTAATTAATTCTATCATTTTCTTCACTTTTCTCAAATCCTTTCTTTTCTATTTCACACTTTTTCTTCTTTGTAAGACAAGTATGGTAAGTAATATAAAAAGCACTATAAAACTAGCATACAATACTAGACTTTCAATTGTAATCACACCCATTGGGAAATTATCAAATAAATAAATTAATGAAAAATTGGATAAGGCTGTATAAAACTGTGGCATAAACCAAGTTAAAATAAAAAAGCCAATTGTCAAAACACCAGCAATAATCTGATTTTCTGTAATACTAGATGCAAACATACCAAAAGAGATATAAGACATACCAAGTAATAAAAAACCAAGTAAGCTAACTAATGTTGTTTGAATATGTGGTGTTCCAAAATACATCAAAATGAAAAAATATAATAAAGTAAATAACTCTGAAATAATAAAAATAATAGTAGCTGATAAAAATTTAGCCAGAACAATACTTGTAATACTTCTAGGAGAAGTTAGTAAAAGCTGCTCTGTTCCATTTTTTCTTTCTTCTGAGAACATTCTCATCGTAAGGATTGGTATAATAAAAGTAAGAATAGTTGAGCCAGAATAAAAAATATATCCAAAATTTGTTGAATGATATTGAATAATATCTAAATAAAAAAATACACTACACATTGCCAAAAATAGTCCAATAAAAACATATCCTATTGGTGATAAGAAATAGCTTTTTACTTCTTTTTTTATAATTGCTAACATTTAGTTTTCTCCTCCTTTTTGCTTTTCTTTATATTCCTTTTCCTGAATCAGTTCCATAAAAGCATCTTCTAAGGTTACTTGTGCATTTTTCATTTCTAAAAGATTAATTCCCTGTTTTGCTAAATTCTCTAATAGTTGTTTTCTTAAATCTTTTCCCTCCTGATAAGTAATCTGATATTGCTTGCTTCCATCTTCTCTTTCTTTTACTAATTCAATCTCTTCTATGCCTTGTATCTTACCTTTCAAATCACCTAAGCTCTTTTCTTTTTCTTCTACTGTTACTAATAAACAATTCTTTTTACTTACTCGATTTTCAATGTTTTCAATTGTATCAATTGCAACAATTTCACCTTGATTGATAATAATAACCTTTTCACAAATTTGACTAATTTCAGATAAAATATGAGAACTAATAATAATAGTATGTTCTTTTCCAAGATTACGAATTAGATTTCGAATTTCCGTAATTTGCTTTGGATCTAATCCAACAGTTGGCTCATCTAAAATTAATACCTTTGGATTTCCTGCTAAAGCTCCAGCTAAACTTACCCTTTGTTTATATCCTCTTGATAAATTTCTAATCAATTTATTTTGTACCTCTTCTAATCCAGTCTCTCGAATTAGTTTTTCTACTTGTGCTTTTCTTTGACTTCTAGGAACCATCTTTAGCTCAGCCATATAAGAGATAAATTCTTTGGGTGTCAAATCTGTATAAAGTGGTACATTTTCTGGCATATATCCAATTTGTCTTTTGGCTTTTTTAGGATTTTTACAAATATCAACCCCATTTACCGAAATCTCTCCCTCTGTCGGCTCTATAAATCCTGTAATCATATTCATAGTTGTACTTTTTCCAGCTCCATTTGGACCAAGAAGTCCAACAATCTCTCCTTGTTTAATTTCAAAATTAAGATTACGAACTGCAATAAAACTTCCGTATTTTTTTGTTACTTCTTTTACTTTAATCAAGTAAATCTCCTCCTCTTTTTAGAGTCTTTTTCAATTTCTAAATATTACCATTTTTTTAAGGTGTTTTCAAGAAAATACAAAATAAGTTACAACAAATTCACACAAGTTTCACAAGAAGTATTTCTTGAAAAAATTTTTTCTTTATCATAATTATATTAACCTTAAAATAAACTTAAATAGTCATACATTACTATTTTTTGTGGAGGATACTATGGATTTTCTTTATCCTTTCTTGATTGCATTTATTTTAGTTTCTATTTCCGAGCTTGGCGATAAAACACAGCTACTAGTCCTTTCTTTTTCAACCAAAAAGAAAGCATCTACCATATTATTCGGTGTTGCATTAGGCTCATTTTTTAGTCATGGAATTGCTATCTTATTTGGTAGTCAATTAGGAAGTCTTGAAAATCCAACTCTTCATCATATTTTACAACTCATTACTTATCTATCTTTCATTTTCTTTGGAATTGTTACTTTTTTATCCAAGCCAGAAAAAGAAGAAGATAGTCTATCTGTTTTGCATAGACTTACTTCTTCCAATCTTCACTATATTTTTATCATTGCCACTAGCATTGCCATTGGAGAGCTGGGAGATAAAACATTTTTAGCATCGATCGGTCTTGGAATTGGCTATCCCCACTATAAATTTTCTCTAATTTTAGGTGCTATTATGGGAATGGTAGTTAGTGATTCCATTGCTATTATACTAGGTAAATTTTTAAAAAAGAAGATTTCAGAAAAAGCAATGCAAAGATTATCTGGAATCATCTTCTTACTTTTTGGAATCCTTGGACTATTTAATATTTTCACTTAACATATCTTACCATATCTGCTTTTAGCACACCTCAAATTTATATTAGCAGCATATTATTTTTACCCCTTTTTCGTTATATAATTTGTCTACTAGAAAATAAGAGGTGATCACTTGAAAGATAATTTGGAAATAGGAAATCGTATTCTATCGATTCGAGAAGATTTAAATTATAACCGAGATAAATTTTCTGAACTAATTGGAATTTCAGAAGCTTTTTTAGGACAAATTGAAAGAGGGGAACGCTCTATTAGTCTAAATACTCTTATTCGTATTTGTATCTCAACTGGCTTTTCTTCCGATTATATTTTATTTGGTAATGAATCAAATAATGAAATGAAATACAAGATTAATAAATTACTCAACCAATGTAATAGTTCTTTTCTAGCATTAATCTATGAAATGATTCGTTCTATTTTATTCCATTTAAAACAGTAAACTTTACTTTGCTATTACTATTTTCCTTTTTCCTCTTTTCAAGCTCCTTAAAATAGTGTAAAATATGATAAAAATAAAATAAAGGAGTTTTTTGTGGAAAAAAGAAATAAAATTACGCTACATCAACTTTTTTGGTATTTCATTTTTTTCAGTATTGCAGGTTTAATTATTGAAACACTATATTGTTTTATTACAACAGGAAATATAGAAAGTAGAAAAGGATTAATCTGGGGACCATTTTGTCCTGTCTATGGTGTTGGTGCTGTTGTACTAATTGTTTTTTTAAATAAATATCAAGATAATTACTGGAAATTATTTATTTATGGAGAATTACTAGGTGCAGTTACTGAATATATTTTAAGCTATATTTTAGAAGCAATATATGGGATCCGTTTTTGGGATTATTCTTATTTATCTTATAACTTAAATGGTAGAATTTGTGCTGCCTATTCTATCTACTGGGGTTTTTTAGCTATTTTATTAATGAAACTAATCAAACCAGTTTTAGATAAATTAATTGCAAAAATAACTGGAAAATACCAAAAACAAATTGACTTAGGAATCTTCCTATTTCTATGTATTGATGCCCTTGTGACAGTGTGGGCAATTCACTCTTTTGAAACAAGAATAATTGCTAACTATTATGATGAAGAAATTACTCTGAATTCTTTAGAACAATCCAAATTTTTCTGTGATGAACAAATGCTAACTACTTTCCCTAATTTAAGAGTTGTTTTACGAAATGGTGAACAAGTATTTATAAAAGACATTATCACACAAAAATAGAGCTATTTTATCTAGCTCTATTTTTCTTTTGGTAATATAATTTTAGGATTTTTCTTTCTTGCTCGATACAAAGTAATCTTATTTCCTACTGCTTGTACAAAACAAGAATTAGTTTTAGTAGCAATCTCTTCTCCAATTTCTTTTACACTATCTGGTGCTGTTTCTAAAACTGTTATTTTAATTAACTCTCTTGCCTCTAATGCATCGTCTAATTGTTTCATTAGATTTTCAGATAACCCACCTTTTCCTACTTGAAAAATTGCTTCTAACGTATTTGCTAATCCTCTTAAATATGCTCTTTGTTTACTTGTCATTTCTATTTTTCTATGAAAATCATAGACTCCTTTCTTTTTTTCTACGCTTTTATTTTACAATAGATTCCATGCAAAAGCAAGAAAAATAGCCTTATTACAGAGTAATTTTCATTTTTTTTACTCTTTTGATTGACATCTTTTATATTTTATGTTATTATATTTAATGCATTTAGGAAATGGTTCGGTAGCTCAGCTGGATAGAGCAACGGATTTCTAATCCGTGGGTCGGGGGTTCGAATCCCTTCCGGATCACCAAAAAGCTTGAAATTTTCTTTCAAGCTTTTTCTTTTATTTTTTGAGGTGACTAACATGAAAATTAAGGATATTCGTTTATTAGATATTGAGGTTAGACAAAAAGATAATTTAATTTTTGAAGGAAGAGTAGAAAATGCCCCTCAAGATATTTTAAATTTAGAAATTATATCTTTAAAATTTGATAGTAAGAAACTAATTATCCATGTAGACGAAAAATAGGAAACTTTTAAAATAAAAGTAAAGTAAAAAAGAAAAACAGAAAACAAATTAGATAACTAATTCTATTTTCTGTTTTTTATTACCTTAAATTAATTTGCTTTATAAAATGCACTATAAGCACAATATGCAGTATGCACATCATATTTACTTGTTACTTCATATGGTGCATGCATAGATAATACTGGAACACCACAATCAATCACATCAATCCCTTTATTGGCTAAAATATAAGCAATGGTTCCTCCACCACCAACATCTACTTTACCCAGTTCTGCTACTTGATAGGCAATATTATTTGCTTCAAAAATTCCCCTTACTTTTGCTACGAATTCAGCATTTGCATCTGAAGCCCCTGATTTTCCTTTTGCACCAGTATATTTATTAAGACCAATTCCATGTCCAATCAAAGAAGCATTATTTTTTTCAGAAACATGTGCATAAATTGGATCTAATCCTGCATCTACATCTGCAGATAACATCATGGATTTACAAAAGATTTGATCCATCAAATTTGGTTTGTTTATATGCAATCTATCTAATAATTCTGAAATAAAAGTATCAAAAACATGTGATTCCATACCTGTATTTCCAACACTTCCAATTTCTTCTTTATCTGATAAAATACATACAGCAGTTTTTTCTGGGACTTCTTTTAAATCTAATAATGCAGTAAGAGAAGTGTAAGCACAAACTTTGTCATCTTGACCATATCCTGCTATCATACTAGAATCAAATCCTAAACTTCTACAACGAAATGCTGGTATTAATTCTAATTCAGAACTTAAGAAATCTACTTCTGTAATATGATACTTTTGATTTAAAATGTTTAAAATATTTAATTTTACCTTCTCTAAAACCTTTTCATCTTCATAAGGAATACTACCAATTAAAAGATTTAAATCTTCCCCTGCAATTCCATCTTTTAGTTTTTTCTCCATCTGCTCCATTGCTAGATGTGGCAATAAATCTGTAATAGTAAAGATGGGATCTGTTTCTTCTTCACCAATTTTTACACTGATCTTTTCTCCATTTGGTTTTACAATAACGCCATGGATAGCAAGTGGAATTGTTGTCCATTGATATTTTTTAATTCCACCATAATAATGTGTTTTAAAATATGCTAATCCATTATCTTCATATAAAGGATTTGGTTTTAAATCTAATCTTGGAGAATCTACGTGTGCTCCAATAATGTTCATGCCATCTTTTGCAATATCCTTTCCAATCACAGCAAGATACATACTTTTATCACGATTGATATAATATACCTTATCTCCTATTTTTAAAGATTCATATTCAGATAAATCTTTAAATCCGTTATAATCTGCAATCACTTTTGCTTCTTGCACAAATTCTCTTTCTGTTTTTCCTTTATTTAAAAAATTCATATATCCATCACAATAATTTTGAATATCATCCCTTTTTTCAGCAGTTAAACCTTCCCAACCACTTTTCTTCTCATGGAAAAGCTTTTTCTTTAATTCTTCACCACTTGTCATTTACTTCTCTCCTTCCAATTTTTGTTTTTTAATAGTATAACACTTAACTTTTTATTTTTCTACTAATTTTATTATACTCTTTTTAAAATTTTTTAAACCTTCCTTGCTTGTTTGCATTCTAATAGATAAAATCCCTGCATATGATTTATTAAAATGTTTTTAATTTTGAATGATTTTTTAGGATTTTTTTGTATAATACTGTAACATTTTGTTGCCTAATCTGTATAACTTATGGTATAACTATATTATGATATTTTAAGGAGATAATTATGGACAATTTAGAAAACGAAATTGAAAATAAAGTAAACGAAACTTTATCAGACCATAAAAACTTGAAAAATTCAGATGTCCTTCCTTCAGCAGAGCATCAGGATGAGAAAAATATGGAAATGCATAATAATAAAGAAAATTTAAGTAATCAAGATAACAAAAAAGAGAAAAACAAAAAAGAAAAAAAACCTAAAAAAATAGAGCAAGAAATAAATCAAGAAGATAAAGTACAAGAACAAAATAATTCTTTGTTTCAAAAGCAAGAATTACAAGAAAATATATCCTCCACAGATAATCAAGAAAATCAAGAAGACAATAACATACAAGAGCAGGAAAATGAAGTAAAAAAGCAAGAAGATGAAATTCCAATTTCTACTACTAAGAAAAAAGACCATTCTGTTTTAAAATTATGCTTTATTGGAGCTAGCATCTTAATTCTTTTCCTTATCATTTTCTCAACTATTTTTGCTCTTCTAAATCTAAATAATGATAAAATTATCTCTGGCGTTTTTATTAAAGGAGTTAATGTTTCAAACTTAAGTAAAGAAGAGGCCAAAACCTTAGTTCAAGATTTTATTACACCAAAGTTAACAGAAAATATTTTAATAAAACATGATGATTATGAAACCACAATTACTCCAGAGCAAGTAGATTGTAACTTTGATGTTGATCAAGCAATCGAGCTTGCTTATAGTATTGGGAGAAGCGGAAATCTTTTACAAAATAACTATTCTATAGTATCAACTCTATTTAGCAATATCAACATTGACGCAGGATTTACATATAACTCAGAAGCTTTAGATAAAATGATTACAGACATTGCAGACAAACTACCAGGAAAAACTATTGAGCCATCTTACTATATTGAAGAAAACAATTTAATTATTACGAATGGAAAAGATGGAATTACAACTGATATTCCAAATTTAAAAGAGGCTGTTATTAATAGTCTTCATCATCTAGCAACCAATCAAACTATTTTAATCGCAACCTATGAGAAAAAAGCAGATAAGATTGACTTAGCAAAAATTTACCAAGAAGTAAAAAGAGATCCAGTTGATGCATATTATACATCAGATCCCTTTGTTGTCCATCCACATGTTGATGGAATTGATTTTAATATTAGTTTTGAAGAAGCACAAAAATTATTAGAAGAAGAAAAAGAAGAATATACTATTCCATTAAAAACAATTAAGCCAAACAAAACTA
Source organism: Erysipelotrichaceae bacterium (assembly GCA_021769225.1). Taxonomy (GTDB): domain Bacteria; phylum Bacillota; class Clostridia; order TANB77; family CAG-508; genus JAETTH01. Next base: position 29,775 of record JAETTH010000010.1, on the reverse strand, counting down.
CAAATCAAATTGGAACAGAAGCTTTTCCAGACCTATTATCAGAATTTTCAACCAATTATTATGCAAGCAATGTCAACAGAACAACCAATTTAAAACTTGCTACTAATAAAATTAATGGATCTGTTTTAATGCCAGGAGAAGAATTTTCCTATAACAAAGTGGTAGGAAAAAGAACAATCGAGGCAGGATTTAAAGATGCTGCAGTATTTCAAAATGGAAAAGTAGTAGATGGATTAGGTGGAGGTATTTGCCAAATCTCCTCAACTCTATATGATGCAGTTTTACTTGCTAACTTAGAAATTGTAGAAAGATCAAATCATGGATTTGTTACTTCTTATCTAGAAGCTGGTAAAGATGCAACAGTAGTTTATGGAGCAATTGATTTCCGCTTCAAAAACAGTAGAAAATATCCAATTAAAATTGTAGGAACTGTTTCTGGCGGTGTTGCAACTTTTAAAATTTATGGTAAAAAAGAAGAGACTGAATATGATGTAAAAATTACAACCAGAAAATTGCAATCTACTCCATTTAAAGTGTCTTATATTGATGATCCAAGCCTAGCAAAAGGGAAAACAAAAGTTATTCAAGGTGGTATGTATGGCTGTAAAGTAGAAACTTACAAATCTTTATATTTAAATAGGGAACTTGTTTCAACGACTTTACTTTCTAGAGATACTTATAATGCAATGACTAAAATTATAGCAAGGGGTACAAAAGAATAACATATAAACTCTTTCAAAAAGATGAATAACAATTTTGTTATTCATCTTTTTTTGTCGAATTGAGGTTTGACTGTCTTTTAAATTATCTTTATAATAAGCATGTAGCTACAAAAGAGAACGTGTTGGGAGGAGGAATTTCATATATGTGACTTAACTTTAGAAGATATAAAATCTTTATTAGAATTAAATTTAAATTTGAGATTAACATTCAGTCAAGTTAATTATATCTACCAAAAATATTACTGCATAGATTTCAATTTTGACCCATATCATAATTCAAAAAAAGCATTAATTCGTTTATTAATAGAAGGTGCATTCCCAAGCCCCAAAGAGTGGGACAAAATTGCTTATCAGGAAGGTTATTATTCTCATCTTACCCTAGAATATATCTCAAATTTAAACTGGAGAAGTTTTCAATCTTTCCTAAAAAAAGAATTACAAGATGAATTAAAAAGAGCATAAAAAAACACATAAACCAAAGGGTCTATGTGCTTGAAATTGGTCGGGGCGACAGGAGTCGAACCTGCGACCTCATGGTCCCAAACCACGCGCGCTACCAACTGCGCTACGCCCCGTAATGATTACCCGTTTTAAAAGGTACTTATATAATATAGCACAATTTTTAGTAGTTTGCAAGGCTTTTTTTATTTTTTTTCGCTTTTGTCTTGAATATTTTTTAAAAACACAGTATAATAGAAAAGGCGACTGAATAATCAATCAAATTATGCGTCCGTAGTTTAGTTGGATAGAATATCAGGCTACGAACTTGAAGATCGGGGGTTCGAATCCCTCCGGGCGCACCAATAATGGTCACATTTTATATATGTGACCATTATTTTTTCTCATTTTTATTAATTATTTTATACCAACAAGATTCATCCTTTTCCATATAATTCTTTAATTTTTCCTACCAATCCTTTTGGCTTTTTTATTTCATAATATTCTAATTTAACTGGACAACCCATATTTTTATTCTCTTTTCCTTTATTCATGAAAATATATTGATAAAGTTTTTTCATTTGCGTTCTCCTTTTCTTTTTCTTTCTTCTATTCTAATATAGAAATAAGAGAAGTACAAGCAAATTCCATCGTCAAATTCTTACATTTTTTTCTAAATTTTTTTTAGTTTTCAACATCTGTTAATAATTTTATCCAGTTGTTAATAACTTCTATGGGGAAAATGTGAAAACCTTTATATGCGTTAGCCCTTTTCCTGTTGATAATGTGGATAACTCTGTGGATAAGTTAATCAATTTCAAGATTATATACATCTAGGTTGTGGACACTAGGAGTTGAAATTGATCTTCCTTTATAATCAAATCTTGAACCATGGCAAGGGCAATCCCAAGTCTTTAGCGTAGAATTAAATACTAATTCACATCCTAAATGTGTACAAATCGGTTTTACGGCAAAAATCTTTCCGCCTTTTTCCTTATAAACACCAATCTTATCCCCCTGGTATTCCACAACACATCCTTCCTCTTCTTCCACATCTTGTATTTTTTCCTTAGGTAACACTAATTTCTTAAGTAAAATTGAATTTCCAGCTTCTTTTAGCATATCTACCATTTCAGTATGATTTTGAATTGGCTTTAATCTTTTACTATCAAACAAATCAACATATAAGTTTTCTCTTTCTAAAATCAAATCTTTTAAAATATTAGCTGCTAAATTAGAAGTTGTAATTCCCCATTTCTTAAAACCTGTAGCAATGTATAAGTGCGGCATCAAAGTAGAAAACTCACCAATATATGGAAGTTTATCTAAAGAAATACAATCTTCAGCCTCCCACTCAAATTTTATTTTGGCATCTGGATACATTTTTTTAAGTTGCTCTTCCAAAGCTTTTATATGATCTTCCTCTTCCTGTTTTCCTGTTTTATGATCCTCTCCAGCTAAAATCCCCACTCTTCTATTTTCATATACACTTGTTCTTAGAGAAATAGCTGGTGTTGTATCTGAAATATACATCCCATTAAAAAGTGTTTTTTGTGTTTCAAAAGCAATTGCATAAGAAGTAGATTGATACATTTTTAAGAAGTGAAATCCTGGAAAGCTCTTGATTGGATATCTTGTTGCTAAAATTACGAATTTAGCATGAACCACATAATCTTCTGTTTCAACTAAATATCCTTCCTCATCTTTTTGAGTATTCACTACTTTTGATTTTTCATAAATTCTACCTTCTTTTTGAACAATTGCATTTGCTAGTCCCTGCATATATTTTACACTATTAAATTGTGCTTGGTTTCGAAATACAATTCCTCCCATATTTTCAATTGGAATAGCTAGCTCCGGAACAAACTCTGCATCAAACCCTAAATTTTGTACCGCTTCTACCTCTAATTTTATTTTCTCTTGCTCTATTTGATTTGTGGCAAATACATAATTATCCTGATTCTCTAAATCACATTCTATTTTTTCTTCTTGAATAATTTGTTTTATATTCTCTTTTGCTCCTTGATTTGCTTCTAGATATCTTCTAGCAAAATCCTCTCCATAAGTATCTAATAAATATCGATAAAAAAGACCATGCTGACTTGTTATCTTCCCTGTTGTATTTCCAGAAGTTTCACTTCCTATTCGATCTTTTTCTAAAATAATAACCTGAATTCCCTCTTTTGCAAGCTCGTATCCACAGCTAAGGCCTGTTATTCCTGCTCCTACAATACAAACATCACAATAACTATCTTTTTCTAATTTTTCATATTTTTGTTTTTGAACGGATTTTCTCCATATTGACTCCATAATAAAAACCTCCTTTTTGTATTATTCACCAAAAAGAAGGTTTCATGCTAATTTTATTATTTTTTTTCTTTTATTTTTTACTTTTCTAATCTTTTTTATTCTTTATACTCTAAAATATCTCCTGGCTGACAATCTAGTACCTTACAAATATTCTCTAAAGTAGAAAAACGAATTGCTTTTCCCTTATTGGTTTTTAAGATTGATAAATTTGCCATAGTAATTCCTATTTTCTCAGAAAGTTCAGAAGAAGATATTTTTCTCTTTGCCATCATAACATCTAAATTCACAATAATTGGCATCTTCCTTCCTCCTTTTCTTAAATTGTTAAATCATTTTCTTCTTTGTATTGATTTGCCTGTTTAAACAATTCTGCTAAAATATATAGTCCAATCCAAGCAATTGCAAACACAGCCATAACAATACTTGTAAAAATAATAAAATGAATATTACTAATCCAAAATGAAAATCCAACTAATGCAATATAGCATACGGTAATAATAAAACAGCAAATTGAAGCCTGTTTTAAATAACCAACTGTCTGATCAATAAATGGATTATTTTCTTTTAATAAATTAAATAAATGAATAAAATCTGTAAGAATAATCAGTGCTGGTATTCCAGTTAAATAAATAATTCCCAAAAAGATAAATAAAAAGGGATAAAACAAAAATTTTGCATAATATTTTACTCCTAAAAATGGTAAAACAAACATAAGAAGAATTCCAACAACAAATAGAATCTGTAAACAAATTTTAATAAAAGGTGCTATACTCTTTTCTCCTACAATTTTCATTTTTTATTCCTCCTTTATCGATTACTAGATGAGTCATTTGTGTTATATCCACTTATAGAATTACTATTATAATTGTTATAATAATCATTGTTATAGTTGTAGTTATAATCATAAATAACAGATAAATCTAAGTTTTCTAAAGCTTGAATTGCCTGCATTTTTGAAATGTTAAATTCCTGCCAACTTGCATCTTTTAAGGTTAATTCATTACGAATTCCCAGTAGATATCCTTTTACCTGATTTGTAATATCTTCATAAGTTCCAACTTTTTGAACATCAGGGTTTTCTAATAGTCTTACAATCTGATTAACAGCATCTGTTCCAGTGTCTTTCGTTAAATAATAAAAATCAATTTTTCCTGTTTCAAAATAGCGATCAATATTTTCTTTTGCAATAATATGATCTAAATTAACAAAATTAATTACCAAATAAACACTAACACCAATTGCCAAATATGCTTTTACTAAATTAACCTTTCCATTTATGATATAAAGGATCGTTGGAATCATCATTATTAACTCTGTTCCTAGAATAAAGTAAACAAGTAAGCGAAGTACTGTATAACCAAATTCTGTTTCATATAAATGCATACGATAAAAAGATGAGAATACTAAAATAATAGTGAAAACTGCTAATAGTAGATTCATTACTTTAGTATATTTTACTTCTGTTTGTTTTAATTGAGCTTTGTTTAAATTTGAAATTAAAATAATAGCAAAATTAATGAAAGTAACAATCATTAATTCAAAAAATCCCTGTCTTGCATACTCAGCATAGGTAAATCCCTCTGGTAATGTCATTTTTGTAAATAGATAAGAAATTTGAATAAAACAAAAGATTGCATAAATAATATTTAATACTGTCAAAATAATATTAACCGTTAATCCTTCTATTTTAATTTCTCTTTTCCTTTTTGTGTCTTCTAATGTGTTATAAGAGCTTTCCTTACTCGTAAGGTTATAAAAAAAGCTTATAAAATACAAAGTAAGAACTAGAATAATACCAATTCGGAAAAATGCTGAGAACAAGAAATCACTAGAGAAAGTCATTTTGAAAAAGTCGTCAATTCCCCTAAACATATTGGCAAAAATTTGATCCGCAGACATTAAAAGTGCTAGAACAATTAGAACAAGTGGAATAACGATTAATAACGCTTTTCCAATTTTTTTAAGTTGCTTTCCATTTTCTTTTTCATCTTCTTTTTTACTTTCCCATATTGTTTCTTTTATCATTTTTAAACTATCACCAAAAAATTCAATTGGCCCTACAATAATGTTAAAAATCTTTGTTAAAATAAACGTTACATTGGAATTTTCTTTCATCATAAAAATGATCATAATAGCACTTAATACAAAAATAACCAAAATATTTAGCGTATTAAATAATTGATTATTAAAAATAAAATAAGTACTGCTAAGTAGTATAATAGGAGCAGCTAAAATCATTGGTTTTTTATTTTGTATTTTTCCTAACTTATCTAAAATATAAATTAAGAAAAAGATTCCTGCTACAGTAAATAGTAGTATTGAAATTCCCCAATCTTTATCCCAAAATAAAATGGAGTGGAATATGCTTAAAATTAAACTTCCAATCATGGCTATTTTCATATAAAAATACCTCCTTATTTAGGAGGTATTTTATCTTATTTTTTATTCTTTGTCAATACTTTTTTATTGTTTTTCGATATATTTTTGGATTGTTTTCTACTTTTGTCCTAATTTTACTTTAATCTCTACTTCTCTACTCTTTCTTTGAACAGTAAGAGTTACCTCATCTCCTGGATTTTTTGTATAAATATAGCTTCTTAAATCACACATTTTATTTAATGTTAATAAATCAATTTTAGAAATAATATCTCCTTCTTTTAATCCTGATTTTGCAGCTGCTCCATCTTGTGATATTTGTACTACATAAATTCCATTTTGAATATCCAAACTAGAATCCAAATAAGGAATCACCTCTTTATCATAAGCAAAAATACCAAGACTTGCTTCACTAAAACTACCTTGTTTTACAAATTTTTCGATGATTGGTTTTACAATATTAATTGGTACTGCAAAACCGGATCCCTTCTGCTGAAGTAATTTTTACACTATTAATTCCAATAACATCTCCATCTGGCGTAATTAAAGGCCCTCCACTATTTCCCGGATTAATTCCTGCATCTGTTTGAATTAAATCTTCCATATAAGAAACTTTATTTTCTTCTTCGATTTTAATGGTTCGATTTACTGCACTAATAATACCAGAAGTAACAGTTCTTTGAAATTCAAAACCAATTGGATTTCCAATAGCATAGACAGTCTCTCCTACTCTTCCTTGATCAGAATCTCCTAAATTTACATATGGCAAATTTTTTGCATTGATTTTAACAATTGCTAAGTCAATATCACTATCTGACCATACAACACTTGCATTAAAATTTCTTCCATCTTCTAATGTAACATAACAATTACTAAACTTACTTCCGGAAACATGTTCATTTGTTAAGATATATCCATTATCCGATACAATCATACCAGTTCCCAGTCCTAGTGCATTACTTGCATTTTGCAGAAAAATAGTGTTTCCTACATTTTTTAACTTTGAAATTCCTACTACACTAGATGTTACTTTTTCAATTACATCTGCTACTTGTTTTCCATTTTCTTTGACCTCTTCTACTGTTAAGCCTACTCTTTGTGCCGTATTATCAGGTTTTAATTTTTCATTAATTTCTGACAAATTGATATTAGAATAAGTTTGATAAAGAATAACACAAAAAAGAACTAACAAAATTAAGATGGGAATCATATACAACAATTTTAAATATTTTCTTTTATCTTTCTTTTTGTATCGATACATTTATTTTCTCCTTTAAAAAATTCTCTTATAGATATTTTTTCCAAAAAAGAAAAATATAAACAAAATTTTCTTTTATCTTTTGAAGATTCTTATGTCGATTTTTGTCTTTTTCTTAGAGAAACCCACGTCTTTATTACATCTTTGTTACATTTTGTTATCTTTTATTTTACATTTAACTAAAATAGTTTTCTTTTCTACCTTTTGGCTATATAATATATTGAAAATAGTGTAGTTTTTCTACATATCAGGATGTTTAAAGGTGATAAAAATGGAACAAAAATTTTATGAATTAACAAACCCACAAAAATCAATATGGTATACAGATGAATTTTATCAAGGCACCCCAATTAACAATGTTGGTGGAACTCTTCTTATCTCTGACCCTGTTGATTTTTCTTTATTACAAAAAGCAATCAAAGAATTTATTTTATCCAATGATGCTTTAAAAATAAAAGTAAAAGTAATCAATGATATTCCAAAACAATATCTTGATTTATCAGCAAAAGACTATCCTATCGAAATTAGTAAAGTTCACAGTAATGATGAAGTATCTCAAATAGAGCATACTTTAATTAACACCCCCTTTGACTTATCAGATCAATTTCTATTTCGTTTTAGAATCTACCAATTTGAAGATGGTCATGGTGGATTTTCTGCAGTTCTTCATCATTTAATCTCAGACGCTTGGTCTATGAGTTTATTAATTGACCAAATTATAAATATCTATGCTTCTCTTATGGAAAATAGCGATGCACCAGTAGAAGCTAAGCCTTCTTATCTTGACTACATCTCATCTGAAAAGGAATATCAATTAAGTGAAAAATTTCAAAAAGATAAAAACTTCTGGGCAGAAACATTTGCATCTCTTCCTGAATTTGCAAGTATTTCTACTAGTACTATCCCACATAATTCTTCTCTTGCCAAAAGAAAAGAATTTATCTTAGAAAAAGAATTAACACAAAAAATTAATGAATTTTGTAAAAAGCAAAAAAGCTCCCCATTTGGATTTTTTATGGGTCTTATTGCGATCTATCTAAGTCGTGTCTCCAATACACCAAATGTTACAATTGGAACACCAATTTTAAATCGTTCTAATTTTAAAGAAAAAAATACAATTGGTATGTATATTAGTACCATGCCATTTTCAATCTCTGTCTCACAAGAGATTTTATGGACAGATTTTTTAAAACAAATCTCCATGAAACAGCTTTCTTGTTTTAGGCATCAAAAATACCCTTATCAACTAATCCTTCAGGACATTCGTAATAAATTTAATAACGGTAATTCGTTATATGATGTTGCACTTTCTTACCAAAACGCGAGAGATCACAAGCAAACATCTTCTATTGCTTATACAACTCGTTGGTGTTTTAATGGACATATTTCAGATAGTCTACAACTTCATATTTCTGATTTAGATGATAATGGTTCTTTAGTATTAGATTATGATTATCAAGTTAGCCAATTTCAGGATGAAGAAATTGATAAGCTTCATCAAAGAATTTTACATATGATTAATCAAATTTTTGAAAATGAACAGATTACAATTTCAGATTTAGAAATTGTAACAAAAGAAGAAAAAGAAAAATTGATTTTTGGTTTTAATCAAACGAAAATGGATTATCCAAAAGAACAAACTATTTTCTCTTTATTTGAAAAACAAGTTAACAAATTTCCTGAAAATACAGCACTTACCTTTTCTTCTAGTTCAATTACTTATAGAGAACTTAAGGAAAAAGTAATAAGTTTAGCCTATATTTTAAAAAGGCAAGGAGTAAAAAAAGGAGATATTGTTGCTGTTTATTTAGATAAATCCCTAGACTATATTATCTCTATTTTAGCTTGTCTAAAATTAGGAGCTACTTTCATGCCAATTTCTTGTGATTATCCTCAAGAAAGAATCCATTATCTATTAGAAAATAGTGAAGCAAAAATAATTCTTAGTAAAAAATGTTATATGGAAAGAATTTCAACAACAACTTCCTTCCTAGATTTAAGTACTTTTTCTTATCCTCCTATAACAGAGGATTTTGAAACTAGTAACTCACCACAAGATATTGCCTATATTATCTATACTTCTGGATCAACCGGAAATCCCAAAGGAGTTTTAGTTAGTAATCAATCTTTAATCAATCATGTATATGGAATCTATGAAAGATTTGAGCATTCGATTACTCAAAAAGATCACGCATTAAGTATTGCTAATATTTCTTTTGATGCAAGTATGCAAGAAATTTTTATCCCACTTCTTTGTGGAGCAAGTGTGGATTTACTTCCCGACGATTATTTATATAACCCTAAGGCAATTGCAAATTATATCAGCCAAAATCAAATTACTTTTGCCTTTATTCCACCTACTATTTTGGAAGCCGTTTATGAGTATTTAGAAAAAGAGAATTCATTATGTTTAAATAAATTATTAGTTGGAGTTCAATCTATTAAAAATACAACTTTAAACCGTTATCTATCTTTAAATCCTCATATGCAAATTCATAATGGTTATGGTCCAACAGAAGCAACTATTTGCTGCATCTCTTATATGTATCATAAAACTACTTCGAAAGATCCTTTTGTTGTTCCAATTGGAAAACCAATGGGCAATTGTGAGATTTATTTGCTAGATCAAACTTTGAACTTGCAAGTACCTGGTTATCAAGGTGAAATTTGTATTGCAGGTGATTGTTTATCTAGTGGCTATTTAAAAAATCCAGATAAAAACAAAGAAAGCTTTGTTTTTGTTAAAGCACTACAAAAAACAGTTTATCGTACTGGAGATTATGCCTATTTTCTTCCAAATGGAGATATTAAATATGTTGGTAGAAGGGATTTACAAGTAAAATTAAATGGCTTTCGTATTGAATTATCGGAAATTGATAATGTTATTTCATCGTTCCCTAATGTAAAAAATGCATTTACCCTAATTACAGAGGATAAAAAAATAGCAAGTTTTATAGTCGAGGAAAATTCTGAAAATACAATTGATTTTCAAAGTTTAAAAAATTACTTAAAGAAAAAATTACCATACTACATGGTTCCAGTCTATTTCTTTTTACTATCCACAGTTCCTACTACCAGTAATGGAAAATTAGATAAAAAAGAACTTGAAAAAATATTAAAAGGAAAAATAAGTCATTATCGTAAGGAAAACCTTGTTCTTCCTTCTACTTTAGTTGAACAAAAGTTACTTTCTATCTTTTGTCAAACATTAAAACAAGAAGAAAATAAAACAAGTATTTTAGACAGCTTTTTTGAAATTGGAGGAGATTCATTATCTGCCATTCGCCTTTCATCAGAAATTGAAAAAGAATTTAACACTTCAATTTCAGTAAAAAAGATTTTTGAATTAGAAACCATTCAAGCAATTGCAAAAGAAATTGAAAAAAACACAACTTGCCAAGAGCAATTATCCCAAATTACTAAAGTAAAACCATCCTCTAAATATCCTATTTCTTCTGCTCAAAAAAGAGTATTTCTAGCATGTAAAATGGCAGGAAAAAATACACTTTTATACAATATGCCTGGTTATATAAAGTTACCTAATAATATTCAAGTAGAAAAACTACAAAAAGCCGTTGATGCAGTTATGCAAAAACACGCTTCTTTGAGAACTTCTTTTGTAGAAGAATCAACTGGTATTTATCAAATGATAAAAAATCATCTATCTATAGAAATACCAATTAAAAAGACTTCTACCAAAAATTTAGAAAATCATTTGAAACAATTTGTAAAACCTTTTGATTTAGAAAAAGCACCTCTATTTCGTTTAGAAATATTAGAATTAGAAGACAATTCTAAACTATTATTATTAGACATGCACCATATTATTTCAGATGGAGAATCTGCTACTATTCTAGTAAAAGATTTATGTGATTATTATAACAATCAAAAAGCAAGTCCTTTAGAACTACAATATGTAGATTATGCTTCTTGGGAAATAAATCTTTTGAAAAAAGAGAATTTAAAACAAGACGAAGATTACTGGTTAAATCAACTATCTTCTTTCCCTGTATTAGACATGCCATTTGATTTTTCAAGACCTACCGTTCAGGATTTTAAAGGGAAAAAATATTCCTCTGTTTTAGAAAAACCTACATCAAAGAGAATCAGAGATTTTTGTATACATCATAACATCACTCCATATATGTTTTTACTAGCTGCCTATCAAATTTTACTTGCCAAATACTGTAGACAAGAAGAAATAATTGTTGGATCACCTGTTGCTAACCGTACGCCAAAAACATTTGATATGATTGGTATGTTTGTCAATAATTTAGTAATCAAATCATCACCTACTGAAAACAAAACAATTGAAAGTTATTTAACTGAATTAAAACAAACTTGTTTAGATGCTTTTGAACATCAGGCTTACCCTTTTGATGAAATTGTAAAAAAATTAAATGTCAAAAGAAATTCCAATCGTAATAGTATTTTTGACACTATGTTTATCTACCAAAATGAAGGTAATCCAAACTTTTCTTTTGAAAATACTACTACCCCAATTTATCCTATTGAAGTAGACATTGCCAAATTTGACTTATCTTTTGAAGTAGTTCCACAAGAGGATACCATGACATTTACCATAGAATATGCAACTTCTCTATTTCGAAAAGAAACCATCATAAGTTTAATGGATGCATATCATGAAATTATTTTATCTATGCTTTCAAATGATGAGCAAGAGATTGGAAAAATCTCTATCATAAATGAAAAACAAAAAGAACAAATTTTAAATACATTTAACAATACAAAAACTAACTATCCTCGCTATCAAACAGTACAAGAATTATTTGAAGAGCAGGTAGAAAAAACACCAGATAAAATAGCTTTAGTATTTGAACAATCTAACCTTACTTATCAAGAGTTAAATCAAAAAGCAAATCAACTAGCTCATTACTTAAAATCACTTGGAGTAAAAAGAGAAGATATCGTCTCTATTTTATTAGATAAATCTTTAGAATCTATCATCTCAATTTTAGCAGTTTTAAAAGCAGGAGCTGCTTATTCGCCAATTGATATTAACTATCCAAAAGAAAGAATTGACTATATGATTCGAGATTCTAAATCTAATATTTTATTAACAACAAATGAATACATTAATAAAGCAAACTCAACTGTCCAAATCGTAAATATTTCATTAGATAATCAAAATATTTATGAAAAAAATTATGAAACTAATAACCCAATTAACGAAAATAAAAGTCGTGATTTAGCTTATATCATGTATACATCTGGATCAACTGGAAATCCGAAAGGAACCATGATTGAGCATAGAAGTATTATACGACTTGTAAAAAATACAAATTTTATTTGCCTTGAAAAAGAAGAAAGGATCTTACAAACAGGCTCTATTGTTTTCGATGCTTGTACATTTGAAATCTGGGGAGCTTTACTAAATGGATTTGAATTACATGTCATGAAAAAGGAAACATTGTTAGATAGTTCTTATCTACAAGACTATTTAATCAGTCACAAAATTACAATTTTATGGCTTACAGCACCACTACTAAACCAACTTTGTGAGGATAATCCTCATATGTTTAATAGTGTCCGTGTACTATTAACAGGTGGAGATGTCTTATCCCCAAAACATATTAATATGATTCGAAGTGCCAATCCACATCTAACTATTATTAATGGATATGGACCAACAGAAAATACTACTTTTTCTACCAGCTTTACTATTGATAAAAAATATGAAACTAATATTCCAATTGGAAAACCAATTGCCAATTCAACTTGTTATGTTGTTGACAAAAATTTAAGCTTACTTCCTGTAGGCTTTGCAGGAGAATTACTTGTTGGTGGAGACGGTCTAGCAAGAGGCTACTTAAATAATCCAATCCTTACCCAGCAAAAATTTGTTAAAAATCCATTTAAGAGTGGTATGGTATACAAAACCGGTGACTTAGTACGTTTCCTACCAGATGGAAATATTGAATTTTTGGGAAGAATTGATAATCAAGTAAAAATTAGAGGATTCCGTGTAGAACTAAGTGAAATTAATCATAAACTATCCTCTTATCCAGGAATCAAAGAATGTGCAACAGTCATCCAAATGATTCGCCAAGAAAAAACAATTTGTTCTTATTTCGTATCAGAACAAAAAATTGATCTACACACGTTACAACTGTTCCTAAAAAAGAGCCTCCCATCCTATATGATTCCATCTTACTTTATGCAACTTGAAAAATTGCCAATTAACACAAATGGGAAAATAGATAAAAATGCTCTTCCAACCACTTTTAAAACTAATGAGCAAAAACGAAATTTAACTAAACCACAAAATAAAACACAAGAATTGCTTTTAAAAGTTTTCCAAAAAATCCTAAATCGCGAAGATATCAGTATTGAAGATGATTTCTTCGATTTAGGCGGAGATTCTCTTGCAGCCATGAGATTACAAGTAGAAGCAATTTCTCAAGGATTAAATATTTCCTATTCTGATATTTTTAAACATCCATCTATTATTGATCTTGCTAGTAGTTTAACATCTCAAGAAAAAACAAATCATGAAAATTCTCTTGCAGATTATCATAAGTATGATACAATTTTAGAGAAAAACAAAGTATCAGAAAATATCCAATTAGATTATCATCCATTAGGCAATGTTTTACTCACTGGATTTACTGGTTTTTTAGGTGCACATGTATTAGACAGCTTTTTAAAAAATGAATCTGGAGATATCTATTGTTTAATCCGTGCTAAAAATCAAATGTCTGCTATGGATAGATTAGTTAATGTTTTACACTTCTACTTTGAAGAAAAATATGATAAATATATTGGAAATCGAATTAAACTAGTAGAAGGAGATATTACTTCTGATTACTTAGGTCTTTCTCCAGAAGAATATATTCTTCTAGGAAATAAAATTCAAACAGTTATCCACTGTGCTGCTCTAGTAAAACACTATGGACAAGTAGAAGAATTCCAAAAAGTAAATGTCATTGGAACTCAAAATATCATTGCTTTTTGCAAACAATTCCAAAAGTTATTAATGCACGTTTCAACTATTAGTGTTTCTGGAAATGTTTTAGCAGAGGAATCACATGTTGATAATAATTTTACAGAAGATAAGTACTATGATGAAACCAATTTCTATATTGGTCAAAATATTGAAAACCTATATGTTAAAAGTAAATTTGATGCAGAATACTTAGTTTTAGAAGCAATTTCCCAAGGATTAAAAGCATATATCCTTCGTATGGGAAATTTAACAAGTCGTTTTACAGAAGGAAAATTCCAGCAAAATCATTATGAAAATGCTTTTGTGAATCGATTTAAATCTATGCTACAAATTGGTTGCATGCCAGACTATTTACTTTCTGGTTATGCAGAATTCACTCCAATTGATTTCTGTGGTGATGCAATTATTGCACTTGCTAGTCACTATAACAAAAACTACAGTGTTTTCCATTTACTAAATGAAAAACATTTAGAACTTTCTAGACTATATAAAGAATTAAATGAACTTGGTATTCCAATCAAAATTGTTTCTTCTGAAAAGTTTGTAGAAATTATTAATGAATTACTACAAGATGAGAATAAAAAATCATACTTAGAAGGAATTATTAACGATTTAGATAAAGATAAAAAATTAGTATATGATTCTAATGTAAAAATTAAATCTGATTTTACAAAAGAAATCTTACAAAAGATTGGATTTGAATGGCCATATATTGATAAGAAATACATTCGAAATTATTTGAAATATTTATCTGATATTGGGTACTTTAATATCAAGATAAATTAGGAGGTCTATCTATGACAGTTTATGCAATTATTATGGGAATTTCCCTTGTCATTACCACAATTCTATTAATCTATTTAATACGAAAAAAACCACAAAATCAAATGCAACAAATTTTTGCTGTTGATATTATCTTATTATTTATTTTATGCCTTTTCGTATTATTACAAATTTTGTTTAGTGAAAGACTAGGTATTGATCCAATTTATTTTGATTATTTTGCTTATATTGGTGGCTGTTTTTTGCCTGTTACCATGTATTTTACAGCACTTGTCTTTGCAAATACCAAGATAAAATTTAAGAATTCCTATTTGCTATTATTTATTATTCCAACTCTTTCTCTTATTTTACTATGGACCAATAATTTACACCACTTATTCTTTGTAAAATATTCTATTTATATGAAAGATGGAATTTTCGGACCATTTGCCTATGTACATACATTTTATTCATACTTAATGTTATTTATTGCAATTTTTTACTTTATCAAATATTCGATTAAAAACTCAGGATTCTTTTCAAAGCAATCCCTGTTAATTTTATTAGGAACTATCGTTCCTGTCATTATTAACGTATTAGGAACTTTCGGTATCATTGATATTACAATCTATGTAACACCGATCACCTTCTTATTTGCCATCTTATTTTATGCATTAGCTATTTTTAAATTTCAATTTTTAACTGTTTCACCAATTGCACTACAAAAAATAGTAGACCGAATTTCAGATGGTTATATGGTATTAAATGATGAAGATAGAATTATCGATTTTAACCAAACTTTTATTGATATGTTTAGACTAAAAAGTGAAAAATTAAGAAATGTTTCGATTGATGAACTATTAAAAAGCAGTGATGAATTTGAAGATGATAACCAACTTTTCCAAAAAACAATAGAAGCATCTAAAACTACAGATAACACATTATACATAAATAAACATTTCAAACAAATTAATAAGTATTTTAATATTGAAATTAATAATATAAAAGATAAAAACACCTATTTAGGAACCTTAGTTCTATTCAAAGATGTAACACAACATAACCTAGACATGCAAACAATTAAAAATAATCAAGAGAAATTAATGGAAAAAGAACGCTTAGCATCTTTAGGACAGTTAATTGGTGGAATTGCACATAACTTAAAAACACCAATCATGTCCATTTCCGGAGCTGCAGAAGGATTAACTGATTTAGTTCATGAATATGATTCATCCATTGGAGATCCAGAAGTAACCAACCAAGATCATCATGATATTGCAAAAGATATGTCTTCCTGGATTGAAAAAATAAAAGAATATACAGAATATATGTCTGATGTAATTACCGCAGTAAAAGGACAAGCAGTTACTTTATCAGAAGAACAAGAAACCAATTTTACAGTTGATGAATTAATCAAACGTGTTGATATCTTAATGAAACATGAATTAAAAAATGCATTAATTGATTTAAATATTAACATGAACCACAATGAGAGCACAGAACTTTATGGAAATGTCAATAGTTTAGTACAAGTTATTAACAATATGATTTCCAATTCGATTCAATCTTATGAAGGAAAACCAAATCAAAAAATTGATTTATCTATTACGAAAAAAGATAGTAATCTTATTATTTCAATCCAAGACTATGGTAGCGGAATGTCAAAAGAAGTAAAAGATAAACTATTTAAAGAAATGATAACCACAAAAGGAAAAAATGGAACAGGACTTGGACTATTTATGTCCTATTCCAATATTCGTGCTCATTTTAATGGAAATATTACTGTTGAGTCAGAGCCCCAAAAAGGTACTAAATTTAACATTATTTTACCATATATTAAATAACCAAAAAAAGAAGTCCATGCTTATTAATTAAGCACAGGCTTCTTTTTTGTCCACTTGTACAATTTTACAGAATTTTTGTCTTTTCACTTGCTTTTTAGTCATATTTGTGGATATAATATCTATGAATATAGGAGGAAATGATATTATGAGAAAAGGCGTTCAATCATCACCAGCCAATGGATATAAAATCATAGCAGTAGATGATGAAGTTGGTATTATCGATTCTCTATCCATCTTTTTAAAAAGATCAGGGTATGATTTCGTTGGTATTACTGACCCATTAGAAGCTGTCGAGAGAGTAAAAAACGAACATTTTGATTTAATGATTCTTGACTTTATTATGACTCCTGTTCATGGTGACAAAGTTGTAGAAGAAATTCGAAAGTTTAATCAAGAATTATATATTTTACTATTAACTGGTCACAAGGATTTAGCTCCACCTTTAGAGACAATTCGAAGGTTAGATATTCAAGGATATTGTGAAAAAAGTGACAAATTTGACCAACTACTTTTATTAATCGAGTCTGGTATTAAATCAATTGCTCAAATGAATTTAATAAAAAAAATCAACCAAGAGCTTTCTGATACTTATGAAAAATTAGAACAAGCCTATATGGAAAGCATTCAAACCTTACGATATACCGTAGAAGCTAAAGATCCTTATACAAGAGGACATTCTGATCGTGTTTCAGAATACTCTGTACTACTTGGTCAAAAGTTGGGATTATCACAAGAAGATCTCAAAACATTGAGAATTGGTGGTTTATTCCACGATATTGGCAAAATTGGAGTTCCTGATAGTATTCTATTAAAGGAAAGTAAATTAACAGATGATGAATATTCCCAAATAAAAAATCATCCAACAATTGGTGCACATATTTTATCAAGCGCTACTATTTTTCAGGATATTATTCCAATTGTTAAGCACCATCATGAAAAATATGATGGAAATGGATATCCATCTAAGCTAAAGGGTGATGAAATTCCTTACTTTGCAAGAATTGCTGCTGTAGCAGATACATTTGATGCTATGACATCAAAAAGAACTTACCGTGATGCATTATCAATTGATGTAGTAAAAGAAGAAATTGAAAAATGTTCTGGTACTCAAT
Source organism: Erysipelotrichaceae bacterium (assembly GCA_021769225.1). GTDB lineage: Bacteria > Bacillota > Clostridia > TANB77 > CAG-508 > JAETTH01. The sequence continues at coordinate 11,986 of JAETTH010000010.1, read as the reverse complement.
TTGATCCTGCTATTGCACAAGCCTTTTTAGAAATCTTAGAAAATGATTATGATAAAATTTTAGAAATACAAAATAGATATTAGTGTAAAATATGCTAGAGTTAACATGATTGTTATCTTCTAGCATATAAATTATACAGGAGGATGTTTTTATGGTTGCTGCAAAAATTAGACAAAATGCAAGAGAATCACTTACTGAAAAATGGGGAAAAGCTGCCCTAATTACTCTTTGCTTTATACTTTTTGAATTTGCAATTGTTTTTCTTGCTGGAGTTCTTTTTGTTATCCCTTTTTTAGGATTTCTTGTTCAAATTATAAATATAGTTATTTCTTTACCTCTTTCTTATGGACTTGTTGTTAGTTTCACGAAATTAAAAAGAGGAGAACCTGTAGCGTATTTCGACTTTGTTTCATTTGGTTGTTCTAAAACAGGTCGTGTATGGGGTATATATGGTAATATTTTACTAAAAATACTACCAGTATTTATTGTTCTAGTAATTGCATTTATTTTATTTTTTACAGTCTCTTTTCAGTCCTTTAGTTATGGATTACTTTCTAGATATTCATTTTACAGCACTACTTCTACTTTAGGTGCTTTAGGAATTATCTGCTGGTTAGTTATAATTGGATGTATCATTTATTTACTTCCTAAAACACTTTTATATAGTCTATCTTATATGCTTTTACATGATCACAATGAATGGACAGGAAAGGAAATTGTAGAGGAAAGTGCTAGATTAATGAGAGGACATCGTTGGAGTTTATTCTGGCTTAATCTTACTTTTATTGGATGGGCTATTTTAGCTATCTTTACTTTATATATTGGATATTTTTGGTTAATTCCATATATGATGATGGCTACTATTTGCTTCTATGAAGAATTAGCTGGGATAACATCTTCTAATTCTGCTTCTAAAGTAGTAACAGACTCTAAACCAGATTCTGACGAAAGTAATGATCCAATTAAAGGAGAATAAGATTTTAAGAAAAATGAAAAGTAAAAAGAAAGAATCTAAAAAGATTCTTTCTTTTTTATTTCTAGATTTTCATACTTAAACTTACTTTTTGTCTTTCTAAATCTACTTTCAATACTTTCACTTTCACAATATCTCCAACGGATACTACATCAGATGGATTTTTTACAAATCCTTCACTTAATTCTGAAATATGAACTAGCCCATCATGTTTTACTCCAATATCAACAAATGCTCCAAAGTCAATAACATTTCTTACTGTTCCTGTTAAAATCATGCCTTCTCTTAAATCCTCTATTTTTAAAACATCTGATCTCAAAATTGGCTTTGGCATATCTTCACGTGGATCTCTTCCTGGTTTTGATAGTTCTGCTATAATATCTTTTAATGTTAATTCACCAATTTCCAATTCTTTGGCTATTTTTTCCACATTTAATTCACTTAACTTTATTTTTATTTCTTTTAATTTTTCTTTATCTAGTAAATCTTCTTTTTTTGCTCCAATTATTGCAAGAAGTTTTTCTGTTACGCTATAACTTTCTGGATGAACTGCTGTTACTTCTAATGGATTGGTCCCTTCATAAATACGAATAAATCCTGCACATTGTTCAAATGCTGCTTTTCCTAGCTTTGGTACTTTTAAAAGTTCTTTTCTTTGTTTTAATTTTCCATTTTCATCACGGTATTTAACAATATTTTTTGCAATACTATTGTTAATTCCAGCTACATAGGACAACAAAGATGGAGTTGCAGTATTCACATCAACACCAACTTTATTTACGGCATCTTCTACTACAGCATTTAAGCTTTCTGATAGATTTTTTTGGTTAACATCGTGTTGATATTGCCCTACTCCAATTGCTTTTGGATCAATCTTAACTAATTCTGCTAATGGATCTTGTAATCTTCTTGCAATTGAAATGGCTCCTCTTAAAGAGACATTAATATCTGGATATTCTTCTGTTGCAAGTTTTGATGCAGAATAAACAGATGCTCCCGCTTCACTAACAATTGCATAATGTAAATCTTTTTTTCCTAATTCTTTTATAATATCTGCCACAAATATCTCTGGTTCCCTTGAGGCTGTTCCATTCCCGATTGCAATCATGTTAGCATGATCTTTATTAATTAACGAAATTAAAGTCTTTTTTGCCCCTTCTATATCATTTTGTGGAGCTGTTGGATAAATCGTTGCTGTGTCTAATAGTTTTCCTGTTTCGTCAATAACGGCTATTTTGCACCCAGTACGATAAGCTGGATCAAATCCGATAACAGTTAATCCTTTTAAAGGTGCTCCTAATAATAACTGTTTTGCATTTTCTCCAAATACCTTAATGGCTTTTTCTTCTGCTTTTTCTGTTAAATCGTTTCGAATTTCACGATCAATAGATGGCTCTATTAATCTTTTAAAACTGTCTAAAATAGTTTGCTCTAATAGTTCTTTAAATAGTGATTTTGGTTTTATGATATCTTTTTGAATAAATTCTAGTATTTTTTCTTCTGGTTTTTCCAATTTTACTTTTAAGAACTCTTCTTTTTCTCCACGATTGATGGCTAATATTCTATGGCTCGGAATTCGGTTAATGGCTTCTGCAAATTCATAATACATTTCATAATTTGATTTTTCATCTTCTTTTGCTGCTGTTGTAACAACTCTACCTTCGCGGTAACAAATTCTTTTAATTTCCTTTCTATATTCTGGCTTATCTGCAATAATTTCTGCAATAATATCCATAGCGCCTTGAATTGCATCTTGCTGTGTTTCTACTTTTTTCTCAGGATTAATAAATTCTTTTGCTATTTCTTCAATCGGTCTTAATTCTTTTTGTTCTAAAATGATTTGAGCTAATGGATCTAAGTTTTTTTCTTTTGCAATAGTTGCTCTTGTTCTTTTCTTTTGTTTAAATGGCCTATATAAATCCTCAACTTCTGCTAAGATATTAGCTTCTTCAATTGATTTTTTTAGCTCTTCTGTTAATTTTCCCTGTTCTTCTATTATTTTGATTACTTCTTGTTTTCTTTGCTCTAAATTTCTTAAATAAGTTAGTCTTTCCCCTAAGGTTCTTAAGACTTCATCACTTAAGTTTCCTGTTACTTCTTTACGATATCTAGCAATAAAAGGAATTGTATTTCCTGCATCGATTAATTCGATGGTACTTTTAACTTGTCCTTCTCGAATATTTAATTCTTTCGCAATTTGCTCTTCTATTTTCATGTGTCTTTTCCTCTCTTTTTATTAAAAATATCAATCACCTTATTATTATATCAGATGATTGATATTTTGTAATACTTATTTTTTATTTTTACATTATTTTATTCGATCCCTAAATATTCATTATAGGTTACTTCCTTGTCAACTAGTCCGTCTTTTTTGATATCAATAATACGATTCGCTACAGTTTGAGTTAATTGATGATCGTGAGAAGTGAATAAAATATTTCCTTTGAATTTTTTCATTCCTTCATTAACTGATGTTATACTTTCCATATCTAAATGGTTTGTTGGTTCATCAAAGATTAGGAAGTTTGCTCCTGATAACATCATTTTAGATAATACACATCTTACTTTTTCTCCTCCAGACAATACATTTACTTTTTTTAATGCTTCTTCACCAGAAAATAGCATTCTGCCTAAAAAGCCTCTTAAATATGTTTCATCTGGATCTTTTGAGTATTGTCTTAACCACTCTACTAAATTGATATCTTGATTAAATAAGTAATTATTATCTTTTGGATAATAGCTACTAGTAATAGTAGTTCCCCAAATAATTTCTCCACTATCTGGCTCTACCTCTCCTGATAAGATTTGGAAAAGGAGTGTTTTTGCATTTTCATTATCTGCTAAAAATGCAATTTTATCCCCTGATTTTACTGTAAAAGAAATATTATCTAAAATCTTTTCTCCTTCAATTGTTTTGCTTATATTTTTCACTTGTAAAATTTCTTTTCCTGGCTCTCTATCTGGTTTAAAGTCGACATATGGATATCTTCTGTTAGATGGTTTTATTTCTTCTAATTCTATTTTTTCTAATGATTTTTTTCTAGAAGTTGCTTGCTTTGATTTTGATGCATTCGCACTAAATCTTGCAATAAAGTCTTGTAACTCTTTAATTTTTTCTTCTTTCTTTTTATTTGCTTCCTTTGCTTGTTTTAATGCAAGCTGACTAGATTCATACCAGAAATCGTAGTTTCCTGGATATACTTGTATTTTTCCAAAGTCAACATCGGCAATATGTGTACATACTTTATTTAAAAAGTATCGATCATGTGAAACAACAATAACTGTATTTTCAAAATTAATCAAAAATTCTTGAAGCCAGTCAATTGCTTTTAAGTCCAAGTCATTAGTTGGCTCATCTAAAAGTAGTACATCTGGATTACCAAATAATGCTTGTGCTAATAACACTTTTACTTTATCTTTTGCTTCGATTTCTTTCATATATTTATCATGTAGTTGTGCTGGAATTCCTAAATCATTTAAAAGAATAGCTGCATCTGATTCTGCATTCCATCCATTTAGCTCTGCAAATCTTTCCTCTAACTTAGCAGCTTTCATTCCATCTTCTTCTGAAAAGTCTGGTTTCATATAGATTTCTTCTTTTTGCTTCATAATTTGATATAGCTCTTCATTTCCCATGATAACAGTGTCTAATACTTTATATTCCTCATAAGCAAAGTGGTCTTGTTTCAAAACAGATAATCTTTCTGCTTTGTCTATACTCACTTCTCCTTTACTTGGCTCTAATTCTCCAGATAAAATCTTTAAAAAAGTAGATTTCCCCGCCCCATTGGCACCAATAATGCCATAGCAATTTCCTTTTCCAAAACGGATATTAACATCCTCAAATAAAGTTCTTTTTCCAAATCTTATAGTAACTCCAGTTGCTACTAACATAGTTCTTCCTCCCAGTTTCTTTTTTACTTGGAATATTATACTCTATTTTATGTTATATTTCAAATCTTTTCCTAAATTTTAAAAAAGACAGAGGAAATATTCATTATTTCCTCTGCATTTCTTAGTCTTTATCAAATAATAATTTAATTGCCCATAGTCCTGAAATTCCAACTAATGCATAAATAATTCTAGAAATCACTGACATAGTACCAAAAATGGTATCAACTAAATTAAATTTAAAGAATCCAATTAGTCCCCAGTTAATTGCACCAATAATGACTAATACTAATGCAATTTTATCAATTACTTTCATGTTTTATCCTCCTAGATATACTATTTTTATGATTTTAGTTTATGCTCAATCTTTTCATTTTATTCTGGTAATTTTTACAATTTTTTATTTTAACATTCCTTTTCGATTTAATAGAATAACAACTAATCCTGTAATGACTAAGGATAAAATGATTAGAGTTCCAAATCCCATTAGATGATTTTGCATAGGAACTGGCACATTCATTCCCCAAAGTGATGCAATTAATGTTGGAATTGATATAATAATCGTAATAGATGTTAAAAATTTCATAACTCCATTTAAGTTGTTAGATATAATAGAAGCATATGCATCCATTGTACTATTTAAAATATCTCTATAGATTTTACTCATTTCCAATGCCTGCTTATTTTCAATAATAGCATCTTCTAATATATCTTCATCCTCTTCATAAAGTTTAATATTTCTAATTTTTAATGTTCTTTCCATTACTGCTTCATTTGCTCTTAATGAGGTTGTAATATATACTAAACCTTTTTCTAATGCTAATAGTTGTAATAATTCTTTATTTTGCATGGATGTTTTTAAGGTTCCTTCTGCTAATTCTGTTTCTTTATTAATTTTTTTTAATGCCACTAAAAAATTAGAAGAATTATTATACATAATTTGCAAAATAAAACGACTTTTTTTGTATGTTGTAATCATTTTCCTTTTCTCATTTTCAAATGATTTGATTAAATCTGTATTTTTTAAAGAAACTGTAATAAAAAAATCATCACGTACTACAATTAATCCAATTGGCATTGTTGTATAAACTTCATTTCCATTTTCTCTTTCTTTAATTGGAACATCAATAATAAATAAGATAGTATTATCCTCTTCTTCAGAATCGATTCTGGCTTTTTCTTCACTATCTAGTGAATAACGAATAAAGTCTTCTCTTATATTTAAATTACTACATACTTCTTTAATTTCTTCTTCTGTTGGATTGACCATATTAATCCAACTGCCTTTTTCATAGTTTGTTATTATTTTTGTTTGATTGTTTTCTAAATCAGTTTGATAAATCTTTACCATAGTTAATCACCCACATTTATTTTTCATTGCTAGTATATCACTTCTATTTTTAATTAGCTAGATTATTTTCATATTTCAAATAAAAAACACTTAGAATATAAAATTTCTAAGTGTTTTGGTGCACCATCGCGGGATCGAACCGCGGACCTTCTGATTAAGAGTCAGCTGCTCTACCAGCTGAGCTAATGGTGCAAGTATACCTTATTATTATACTATGATTTTTTGAAATGTCAATATTTTTTGTCTGATTCCTTCTAAAAAGTCTAGCAATTCTTATGATTGCTAGACTTTTTGATTTATTCTTCTATTGTATTTGTTGATTTGTTTTCTTCCGACTCATTTCCTGTTTCTTGTGTTGATGTTTGAATTTTCTTTTCTGATTTTGTTCCTTTAACAATAATTCGTTGCATTGCATTATAGGAATCTTTTGAAAGAAGTGTTTTAGAAGTAACTACTCCATTTAATTTTAAGATTTTATAGGTTTCACTTTTATATCCTTGTGTTCCTTTTTGTTTAATAACTTCTGTTCCTTCTTCTTTTGTTCTATCTTCTTCATACTTAGTTGTATATGGTATAGTTGATGTTACTTTTGTTTGAATTACAACTTCATATTCAGGATTTTCTTTAATTCCATACATATCGATTCTTGCCACACCATTATTTACATTACATGTAATTTTAATTGGATAAGCTCTTGTATTTTTAAATTTTAAATCAATTGCTCCATAAACTACCGTTGCATCCCTTCCTGCTGTTACATAAGATGTAATAAATTGATGGTTTTGCCTTTCTGTAATTTCTAAATTTGCATAAAGAGCGGTGTTATATAATGTAGATGAAATTTGACAAATTCCTCCACCTAGTCCATCTACTACTTTTCCTCCTTCATAGATAGCTGCTTCCTTATATCCTGCTTGTATTGTTCTTTCACCTACTATTTTGTTATAGGAGAATTCCTCTCCTGGCATTAGAACAGTATTATTAATTTTCCCAGCTGCAAGCTCTAAATTAGTACTTCGATTAATATTACTTGCATCATATTTCGTACTAAATGTAGAAATTAAATCTGGAAATGCCTTTTCTCCTAATTTATCTGTAGTAAATTCAGGTTTTACTATTTTTAAAGGGATTCGATATTCTTCTTTTTCTTCTTTTAATAGATTTTCTACTTCTTCTATACTAATTGCAAAATCAATACCATCTACATGTGGATAAACTTTAAATGGGTTTTCTGTATAATAGGCATCTTTGGGCTCTTTATGAATTTCTTGATAAATCTTATTGATATCAATTATAGTGGGCTCTTTTTTTTCAACTGGAATTTCAATTGATTCTTGTTTATTTGTATTTAATTGATCTGTTATGAAATCTTCATTTATTTGTGTTAAAATAGCATCTTTTAATTCTTGTCTTTTAATTGCATTTCCTGCTTTTCCTTTAGTAATAATTGCTTCATCATCTTCAATATAGTAACTACATTCAATTAATGCATCTGGAATTTTGGAATCTAAATCTCCAATAAATTTATCTAGAACTTCTTCGTTATAATACACTTCTGGTTTTATACTTTGCTTCGTGAATAATGTTCCAATAATTTGATAATTATTAATAATAATATTTCCACCTCTACCAATATTATATGCTTCATTAACAGCTTTTTCGATATTAATATTCAATTCAATTTGTTCTGGATTGATAGAAGTTTCAAACTCTCCTAATTTTAATATAATATCATCAGAAAGTTTTTGTTTTTCAAGTTCGTTTAAAGATTCAATTGCCTCTTCTTTTGTAAGTCCAGAAAGATCAACTCCCTTAATGGATATTCCACTATAGATTTTGTCATTATTAATATTGATTAAAGCAAAAATAACAGAGAAAATCATAAGAATAACTAAAAGTATCGCTGTAAAGATAAAAGATAAATATTTTTTATTTTTCTTTATTTCTACTGCTTTAAAAGTTGAATTTTTTTCTACTTTCTCTTCTACATTTTTTTGTTCACTTTTTAATTTCTTTTTTTCTTCTTTTTGTTGCTTTTTCCTATATTTTAAATCATTTTTTACTTCTTGACTTGGTTTACTCTTTTTCTCTTTTTTCTTTACTTCTTTTGTATCTTTTTGGCTGTCTTTTAATTCTTCTTTCTCATTAAAATCCATCTTTTTTTTCTCCTTTTACAAACTAAAAAGATTATCTTTTTCTATCTTCATACTACCATAAAAATAGACTTTTTACAACAAATTCATAAATATTTATTTGATCACCTTTTCTCATTCTATAAATACTCAGAGAAAATAACTTTATTAATTATTTTGAAAAAAAGATTTCTGAAATTGGAATATCTAACGCAGATGATATTTTTTCCATCATCTGAATAGATGGATTTTTTCTTGTTCCGTTTTCTAAATGACATAAATAGCCAACAGAAATACCTGTTAACATAGATAGTTCTTGTAGGGTTAGAGCTTTTTGTTTTCGATATAATTTTATTTTTATCTTATACATACTTTGCCTCCTTGCCAACATAATATCACTAAACAAATTGACAAGTCAATACTTAATATGATATTTTACAAAAAACATAAAATTTAAATTTTTTCCAATTTACTGCTAGACAAATTGTATATTTTTGTATATAATAAGAAAAAATTGTAGAAAGAGGTAATAAAATATGATCGGTGACATGATTGCAAAAGTTCGAAAAGAAAAGGGGATTACAAAAACAGAGCTTGCTAGACTTACAGATATTAACATTGGACATTTAACTCATATTGAAAAAGGAGAAAGAAATCCAAGTCATAAAGCATTAAAAAATATCTGTAAAGCATTAGATGTACCTTACCAACAACTAATGTATACATATGATAAAAATATTAATGAAGAACAAGAAAGCTATAAAGTTGTTAATCACATTGCCTACAACAAAGTATTAGCAGTTGATAACATTGGTGGATTTATTAATTGTCCATCAAACTTACCAAGTTCAGCAATCGCTATTAAAGTAAATGATGACTCAATGGAACCTTCTTTTTCAAAGGATTCTTATATTTTTGTAGAATTCAATTCTCCTCTTAATAGTAAAGACATTGGTCTTTTCTCTTATAACAATGAAATTTTAATTCGTAAATTTATTGTTCGAAAAGGTGGAAAAATTATTTTAAGACCAGAAAATAAAGAATATGAAGAAATTACCTTGACAGAAAATGACGACTTTTATATTATTGCTAAAGTATTAAAGTAATTTTTTGTAAAATTTATTAAAAAAATGTAAAAAATACTTGAATAATATTTTTTTTATCGATATAATATGAATCACAAAAGATAAGCAAGGAGTTTTAAGTATGGAATTAGTAAAGAATATATTTTTTAATACAGATAAACTTGTAGAGAACACAAAAGTAAAAATTTCTTACACAGGTAAATTTTTTGAAGATAATTCAGAAGAAGTTTATCTTCATTATGGATTTGGCCTACAATGGGACCATATAAATGAAGTTAAAATGGAAAAGACAGAACTAGGTTTCCAAACAGAAATCGAGCTTATTTCCAGTGACAGTTTAAACTTCTGTTTTAGAAATGGAAATAATCAATGGGATAATAACGAATATCAAAATTATTCTTTTCCAATTGAAAAAGCTCCAGAAGTTGGCTTAGTTGTCCAAGACGATTCCATTGCAATTGGGGCTCCTAGAAGATTAAGAAAAACTTATATTTGGAGTAAAAAAATAAGAATTGCAGTATATAAAATTATAACCTATTTACCAAAATTAATCTCGGGTAATTATAAAAGAAAAGTAAATGAATAAAAAAGTAAAAGACTGTTTATAACAGTCTTTTTTGTTAATTAAATTATCCATCCTCCATTTGGTGAAATAACCTGTCCTGTAGTATACTTATCTTCTATTAGCCATTGAATACAACGATATATATCGGCTGGATTTCCTATTCTTCCTAATGGAATTTCTTCTTTAATTTTTTCTAATTCATCCTGATTTAAATTTTTATTCATATCTGTATGAATCATTCCGAGGGGCAACAGAATTAACTCTAATTTGTGATGGAGCTAATTCTTTGGCTAATGCCTTTGTTAATCCGTCTATTGCTGCTTTGCTAACAGAATAAGCCACTTCACAAGATGCTCCTGTCATTCCCCAAATAGAAGAAATATTAATAATACATCCTTCATGATAATGAAGCATGTTTTTTACTACTTGTTGCGTCATATAAAATACAGAATTTAAATTTGTATTCATTATATTTTTCCAATCTTGATCTGTAATTTCAGTAAATAATTTTGTCTGAGCAATTCCCGCATTATTAATTAATACATCTATTTTTTTATATTTTTCTATTACAAATTGAACAAGTTTAATAGCGTCCTCTTTTTTAGAAAGATCTGCCTGCATAATATCAATTTCAATTCCTTGTTTTTGCAATTTTTCTTTTAACCCTTCAGCTTCTTTTTTGGATTTATAATAATTTGCAATAACTTGGTAGCCTTCTATGGCTAAATTTTCTGCTATACAACGCCCAATTCCTCTAGATGCCCCTGTTACTAAAACAACTTTCTTCATATTTTCCACCTTTGTAAATTTATAAAAATAAAGCCAACAATTAAGAGCTAATCTCAAAATCATCGACTTTTGTAATGGAGCCACTTGTCCGAATCGAACGGACGACCTACTGATTACAAGTCAGTTGCTCTACCAGCTGAGCTAAAGTGGCATATATAAAATTGGTGACCCCGACGGGAATCGAACCCATGTCTCCGCCGTGAAAGGGCGATGTCTTAACCGCTTGACCACGGGGCCTAAAATTAAGGATTAACTTTTAATAGCTAATCTATAGTGAGCCATCGTAGACTTGAACTGTGGACAACTTGCTCAACCACCTGAAAAGCTCATCTTTTTCTCTTGATTCTTGTGTTATAATTGACTTGACCCTTGATTGTCCCCAATTAAACTTGAATAGAATCATATGTCCTTGAACCAAGTGACTTTAATTTTACACTTTTTTTTTGCCTTTGTCAATACCTTTCGCTAAATTTTTCTTATTCTCGCAAAAAAATTTTAAGTACTTTTAATTTACTTTCTTTTTTATAGTTAAAGGATGGAAACTTATAATGAGGGTATCAAAATTGGTACCCTCACTATAAATTTCATTACTTGCCTAGCAATTCTTTTCTTTTTTATCATTATCTTTTTCACATTTTGTAAAAACATTTATACAAACGCAGCAATCTTTATCGTTTTTTTCAAAATCATATTTTTTCCAATCGCATTTTTCCCAATCTTTCTTGTCTTCACATTTTGTAAAAACATTTATACAAACACAACAATTTTTCTTGTGTTCTTCTTTTTCTTCTTCATAAAACATACATATACACCTCCTATGGTTTATATATTATATTATATGTAATTATTAGCTAAGTTGTTACTATATCAATATTCTATTTAAAAAGTCCACTTGACTCTTGAATTTTAATTAAAGAATCAAGCGGACTATAGAACGAAAAAACTCTTGCAATTTCTTGCAAGAGTATACTTGGTGAGCCATCGCAGACTCGAACTGCGGACAACTTGATTAAAAGTCAAGTGCTCTACCACCTGAGCTAATGGCCCATAAACATAAGCAGACTGTTTTTATTAACAGCTGCTTGTATATATTACAATATTTTTCTTCATTTGTCAATTGGTTTTTAAAAATTTTGTGAAATTTTTCTATTTTTAATGCATTTCTATTCTAATTATGCCTATGCATTTAATTTTTCTAAC